>JBIKMC010000310.1:0-4253 GCA_044359405.1 Burkholderiaceae bacterium | reverse complement strand
AAAACGATCCATGTCCGCAGTCGTGCTGGAGCATGAACAGCCGTACCAGCAAGCCGGCGGCGATGATCTGCAAGGGCAGGGTGTAGGCAATCGAAACGCCCGATGACAAGGCCTTGGCGCACATGGCCCACAAGACCACAAAACTCAAGGCCGTCACCGCGAGTTGCCGGGCGGCCATGCGGTTGTCTGCCGGGAATTGAGTCAAAAGGGCGCCGTAGCTCAGCGCGTCATCGGCTGGACCTCCTGGCGTGCGCAGCAGCGCACTGTCACCGGTCGTTGATGCGGTCATCGAAGTGCGCGCGCGGCGCCGGTCCGGGCGTGTTGTCGCGCAGCGCGCGGCGATACGCTTTCAGGCTTTCGTGAAAATTGATGTTGTCGCCGTACTCCTGAAAGCTGTCGTAGCGAGCATGGGCCGTGATGACCTTGTTGGCATATTTGATCGGGCAAAAATATTGCTCAGTCTTCGAGGCAATGTCGCTCACAAAGGCCAGCAGCCCGTTGATGTACTCACAGTAGACGCAGTGGATCTTCTCGATCGCATTCAGAAAGGTCAGCCGGTGACGGCCGATCGAGATGAAGTCGCTGCGTCGTGATTTCTGGATTCCGAACAGGGGAAAGCAGACAGCCTGATAGAGCGTGACCGTGATGTCGAGCAGGACCATCGGAACGATCAAAGCGTAGATGATCGGTGCGGCCAGTACATTTCGAAAGCGCGTCCACTTGAAAAGGCTTCTGCGACCTGTACCGGTTGGTTGTGGCACCGAAAGATGCGCCGCCGGGCGGCGGCCCGAGGCTTCGGATGGTGGGGCACTCATCGGCTTGACCGAAAGCGCCCGCCGCAGTTCTTCCTCCAGATTGCTGATCTGGTCAAGGATGTCGTTGACGTTCTTCGTCATGCGTGAAGCTGCCCGTGTTGAAGGACCTGCAAAGCCCGTTGCGGGATCAGCTTTTCCAGCTGAAGTCCTTGAGATTTTCCATCGCGTACTCGTAGCCGGCGTTGACGATATTGTCGAACGACTTGAATTCAAGCATCCCGAACCTGGTAACGGGCGGACGCAGATACACATCGGCATCGCGGATCGTCAGTTTTGTCCGCGCGTTGCTTGCGAGCATGGTGGTGCGCATGAGGATATCCATCATCTTCGGATGGTTGATCGGCTTGCGGCCGGGAACGTACTTGCTTAAAAAGATATCCCAGGACGAGGGCAGTTGCATGTCGGTTGGGACTTTCAACTCCTCTGACGGGCTGACGTTGACCGCGATAACTTTACCGCTGCAACGCGCGCGCATGACGTCGGCCGGCAGATTGTTGATGACGCCGCCATCGACCAGCAGGTGTTCGCCCATCACCACCGGAACAAGAACGCCGGGCAGTGAGCCGCTCGCTCGAGTCGCGCGCGCCAGCGGGCCAGTCTCATGAATCAAGAGCTCTGCCGTTGTCAGATTGCTCGATACACAGAAACAATTGATCCAGGCGTCTTCCACATTGTGGTCCTTGAAGGCGTGCAGGCCGGCGTCGTCAACGCGTTTGCTCGCCAGCATGGCCATCAAGGGAACGGTGTAGTCGCCAAACGGGTTGGTTGCGATGATTTCCTTGTTCAACTGCATCATCCGGTCGATGTCCAGATCGAGTCCGCACTGACCGGAGATGATTCCGCCCATGCTGGTGCCACCGACCATGTCGATCGGGATTCCAAGCTCGCGCATCGCTTTGATGACCCCGATGTGCGCGTAGCCACGGGCTCCGCCGCCTCCCAGCGTCAGGCCCACCGCGCGCCCGGCCAGAAGTCGGGCCACCCTGCCAAAATCGCCCGCATTATCAAGCCGTACGTGTCGGTGCGCATCGAGCTTGCGCGGGGTGAGCCACGCAAGTGTTCCGGAGGGCACTTGGTTGCCGTTCGGGTGCACGAGGATCAGTGTTCGGCGGGCGCGGTTGATATCGTCCGACTGATGATCAAAGAGCTCCCTTTCGAGGTCGCTGATGGCCGGGCTGTCCTGAGCATCGGCCAGAATGAGGATGTGGTCGGCCTGACGCACGCAACGCCGCGTCCAGGATGTGAGTGTCGCGTCGGCCTCCAGGACAATGAAACGGTTTTTCTCAGCGCGCTCATCCAGCCAGGCGGAGTAGCGGATCCACTTGGGATGGCCGTCGGGCACCGAGTTGCCGTGGCTGACAATGTCGAGCGCGTGCAGGACATCGAGGTTCAGATGAAGCGTTGGCGAGAGTTCCCCGAGCGCCTTTGCCAGCCGTTCGGCAAAATCGCGCAGAGCCAGGCTGGGGCTTGACGTGACGATGGCGATTCGACTGTGGCCCTCGGATGCGCGGCGCCTGTTCGACGTCAGGCGCAGCAGCAACGATCTCGTGATGGCCATGAGCACCTTGGGATACTGCACGGCGATGTGCTGAAAATCCCGCTTGCTGATCCGTATCAGTGTGCTGTCGCGAACGGCATACAAGGAGCCGCTTCGACGCTCGTCTGTGAGCATGGCCATTTCACCCACGCTCTCGCCATGCGTAATTTCGAAAGTCTGCGGGTTGCCTTCAGCGTCGGGAGCGACCCCCCGAAGCCGGCCGCTGGCAACGATGTACCAGAAATCAGCCGGGTCGTCGTGACGGTACACGGCCTCGCCCTGTTTGACAGAAAACCACTCGAGCCGCGACTCGAAGGCCTCGAGGACCTGCTCGTCGATGTCTCCAACCAGCGCCCGAAGCGTGGCGGCGAGGTAATTGCGTTGAATACGCTGCAAGACGATGTCGGTCAGAAGACGTGAGAACGTCTCGGACTCGTCCATCAGCTCCTCGATTTCCCGCCTGGGAATGCATGCGAGCTTGCAGGGGCCGCCCGCCATCACCGTAGCCCCGCTCACGCCGCCGAGGACAACTTGCATTTCAGCAATCACGCCACCCGCGGCGATCTGGCCTACCTTCATCTTCTGCCCGTCTCGCCCGTCGATGAAGACATCAAGACCGCCCGACTGCAGCAAGAACAGGTGTTCGCTTCGCTCACCCTGCCGGATCAGCACATCGCCCGCCGACAGGTCTCGCATCGAGGTCTGGGCGGACAGGCGTGAAATGCGTTGATCGTCGAGCCCCTTGAAGGTATCGACGGACCGCAGCAGTTGCGCGGTAGATTCGGCTTGCATCGCATCTCCCTATAGTCGTCAGACCACGTCAGTCGATGAACATTCGGTTCGCGAACTAAGCCAGGGGACGCATCGAACAGCAAACCGGTTCGGGATTCGGCCACAGGCCGCCGTCCCTGGCTGGCGAGCTTACTCCTACGCAACACCGTGTCAACCGTCTTCGCAGTCGCAAGCCCAGGGGTGCCACCAAGCAGCAGCCGATCGGCTCGAGGGCGGGCGTTTGCCCTCTCGGGCAGACGATCCGCCGGGATCGGTTCGGTATCGATTTCACCGCTCGCACAAGCAGTACTGGCCCGCCGAAAGCGCCGAACTCCAATTTGATGATTGGGCGCCGTCCCTCATGGTGTCCACATTTACGGATTACGCTGAACTTGCGCGGGAGTACCAGCGCCGAGCCGCTCCGCGCGCCGAGCCCGATGCTGCGATCCGGGAACGGGCTAACGGTTTGGTGAAGGATGCCCGCACCGACCGGGAGCGGGTTGCGCGGCTTCGGGAGTGGATCAATCGCAATGTCCGGTATCTGGGGGGCCACTTCGGTGTCGAGGACTGGAGCGAACTGGTCATTGAGCGCGACCGCGGTTGCTGCGTGCCGCAGGATGAGCGGGATTTCATTCCGGTGCGCGAGGCGATGCGGCGGGATTTGATGGGGCAGGTGGTGTTCGGGCTCAGTCGTTGATGGTCGAGGGCGATCTGATCATCGCGCAGGGGTTGATCCACCGGGACCCAGCGAAACCCCTTGACACGCTCGCCGCCCTCGATCGGCAGGCTATCGCTCTGAATTAGCGATATTGCACTGATCCTGAAAGCGGCAACTTTTGCTGCCATTAAGCACAAAAATGACAAGCGTAAGGATGCGGACGAGACCCCGTATATCAATCATCCGCTTGAAGTAGCGCGCATCCTGATCGAGGAGGGCGGGGTAAGCGATGCGACGGTGTTGGCCGCAGCGATCCTTCACGATACGGTGGAAGACACTGGCACCAAGCCCGAGGAGCTCGAAGAGTATTTTGGCGTGGAAGTCCGCGATCTCGTCTTGGAGGTAACTGACGATAAGAACATGGTCAAGGAAACGCGCAAGCGCCTTCAGATGCTGCGTGCGGATCTGCATG
>JBIKMC010000308.1:0-4292 GCA_044359405.1 Burkholderiaceae bacterium | reverse complement strand
CCATCAACCAGGCCGCAAAGCCCACGTCCAGAAAATAAAGCTTGGGTGTTTTGATCAAACGCTTTCCGAGATTCTTGAAAAAAGGCGGTAAGCGAAGCACCAGGTAACTTGACTCCAGGACACCCAGCCAGGCGTGCGCCGTGTTGTGCGTGATGCCACAGTCGTTCGCCAGTGACGACAGGTTGAGCAACTGCCCCGAGCGGGCCGCGCACATGAGAACGAATCGGTGAAAAACCTGCAGGTCACGCACTTGAAGAAGGCTGCGAACGTCGCGCTCGACATACGTCGACAAGTAATCCGAAAACCACCGATTGGGCGGAATATTTCGGTCGTGGATAGGCGGGTAGAACCCGCGCCACAACCAGTCTTCCAGCCTACGAACGGGCCTGGCAGCCGTCGGATCAGCAGCCGAGTCTGCAGCGGCGGGACCCAGCTCTCCAAAACTGAAGGGTAGCAAGTGCAACAGGCCGACCCGACCCGCCAAGGACTGGGAAATCGATTCCATCAAACCGAACTGCTGCGAGCCGGTGAGAATGAAAAGCCCTGTCCTGCGATCGTCATCAACGCGGGATTGCAGATAGGAAAACAGCTCAGGCACCCGCTGGGCCTCATCGAACACAGCCCCATCAGGAAACTGGGCCAGAAAACCGCGCGGGTCGTCCAGCGCATAGGCCCGGATATCGGGGTCTTCAAGGCTGACATAAGGCTTGTCAGCGAAGGCCGCGCGCGCAAGTGTCGTCTTGCCGGATTGACGAGGCCCGGTAATGGCGACCACAGGGTAATAGCCCGCCAAGCCGATCACCTGCTGCAGGGCGATTCGAGGAATCATTCGGCGAAGATCGCTCAATTCATGCAGATTGTCAATTCAAATGACAATCTGAGGAAAATTTCCGACCCTGCGCTTGGAGGCGGGACGGCACCGCAGCTCTGGGGTTGGCAGCCGTGGCGCTGGGCCTGGCTCCCGCCCGTCAGAAGTTGGTCTGCAATACTGGCCGCTGCCATCGTGGGGTGCGACCATTCCGCTCATACTGCATCGACTCGATCAGGAGCAGCACCATGAGCATCGAGAAACCCGATGTCGCCCCTGAGTACACCAAACTGCTATCAGCGCCCTGGAATACAAACAGCAGCGCCACGACCGCGTAGGAGGCCGTACCCGAAAACCAGTATCTCGCGCCCGTATCGCGCTGGCCCTTCAGCAGCAGCCACGCAATCAACGGCATCAACCAAAAGAGAATCAGGCCGCTGACGTACAGCAGAGCGAGGGCCGGGTTGGCTATCACTCAAGAGCCTACGTGTACGAAGAAGGCACGACCGCCATCCTCGGAGCTGCGGGAGGACTCATCAAATGCCCCACCTTCACCAGAATGAGGCAGCCCTCGCGACTGAAGGGTTGATGCTGGCTCAGGTGCGGACTGCGCAGCCAGCTCAGCGCCGGGTAGTCGCCGTGCTCATCGGAGAAGGTGCCTTCCAGCACCAGAATTTCTTCGCCACCAAAATGGCGATGCGGGTTGAAGAAGGTTTGCGGTGCCCAACGCACCAGCGCCGTGTGCTGCCCTTCAAACTCGTGTAAGGGCATGACCTGCAGCCCCGGCACCAGCCCGGGCCGCCATTGAACGCTGGGCGTGTGGATGACCACGCGCGCAGTGTCGCGGCTGTCGTGATAGCGCAACTTCACGAACAAGACGCAGCCTTCACGCGAAAACGGCGAATGGGATGAGCCAGCGGGATTACGCAGGTAGGTACCTGGCCCGTAGTCACCGTGTTCGTCGGAGAAGACTCCATCCAGCACCCAGATTTCTTCGCCCTCATCATGCGCATGCGAAGAAAATTGAGAGCCGGCGTTGTAGCGAACGATGGAGGTGGCGCGTGCCACCTCACCGCCTTCGCGCTCGAGCAGCTTGCGCTGCACGCCGGGCGAGGGCGAATCAACCCAGGGCTGTTCATCGATACGCAGCACGCAGCGCTCGCGCCAGTCAGCGCGAATCGATAAAGAGATCGTTGAGGGCGTCACGGTGGTCACCACTGTCAGGCTCAAAGACCAGCCGCGTGGTGACGCAGATGGTCTTCCACGAAGCTGGCAATGAAATAGTACCCGTGGTCGTATCCCTCATGACGACGCAAGGTCAGCGCCTGCCCAGCCTCAGCGCAGGCCTGCTCAAGCAGATGCGGGTGCAGCTGCTCAGCCAGAAACTTGTCGGCCAGCCCCTGGTCGACCAACATGCCAAGAGGAAACAGCGGTGGCAGCCCTGCTTGATGACGTTGACGAATCAACTCGGTCGCATCGTGCCGCCGCCAAGCACTCGTATCGCTGCCGAGGTAGCCGGTGAAGGCCTTAACGCCCCATGGACATTGCATGGGCGCGCAGATGGGTGCGAATGCGCTCAGACTGCGAAATCGACCGGGATGGCGAAACGCCAGTGTGAGCGCACCGTGCCCGCCCATGGAGTGTCCCATCAATCCCAGACGCGATGCTGAGATCGGCAGTTGCGCCTCAAGCAGGGGCAGCCACTCCTCCAACAGGTAGCTTTCCATGCGCCAGTGGCGAGCCCAGGGTGCCTGAGTGGCGTTCAGGTAAAACCCCGCGCCCACACCGAAGTCCCAAGCGTCAGCCTCTCCGGGGACCTTGGCGCCACGCGGGCTGGTATCGGGCATGAGTAGGGCCAGGCCCAATTCAGCCGCCACGCGTTGGGCACCCGCCTTGATGGTGAAGGTCTCTTCAGTACAGGTAAGCCCAGCCAGATACACCACTGCCGGCACCGGGCCCTGTCGCACCTGCGGCGGCAGGTACACGGCATAACGCATTGGCAAACCGATCACCTTGGACTGGTGCTGATAAAAACGCTGCACACCGCCAAAGCAGGCGTGCTCGCTCAGCAGCTGCGCTGGCTCCGAGCCCGTCATGCTCAGAACTCGACCACGGCGCGAATGGACTCGCCGCGCTTCATGAGTGCGAAGCCTTCATTGATGTCTTGCAGCTTGAGCTTGTGGGTGATGAGGCTGTCGATATCAATCTTGCCGTCCATGTACCAGTCAACAATCTTGGGCACGTCGGTGCGGCCACGCGCGCCGCCGAAAGCCGAGCCCTTCCATTGCCGGCCCGTGACCAGCTGGAACGGACGGGTTGAAATTTCAGCGCCCGCCTCCGCCACACCAATGATGATGCTTTGCCCCCAGCCCTTGTGCGTGCACTCAAGCGCCTGGCGCATCACACGGGTGTTGCCAATGCACTCGAAGCTGTAATCAGCGCCGCCATCGGTCAGCTGCACGATGGCATCCACGATGTTACCGCCGGCCGCCTCAATGTCTTTGGGATTCAAAAAGTGGGTCATGCCGAACTGACGCGCCATGGCCTCTCGCGCGGGGTTGATGTCGACACCAATGATCTTATCGGCCCCCACCATCTTGGCACCCTGAATGACGTTCAGGCCGATGCCCCCCAGGCCAAAGACCACCACGTTGGCACCCGCCTCAACCTTGGCGGTGAAGATGACGGCGCCAATACCGGTGGTCACACCGCAGCCGATGTAACAGACCTTGTCAAAGGGTGCGTCGGGACGAATCTTGGCCAGCGCAATCTCGGGCACCACGGTGTGATTGCTGAAGGTGCTGGTGCCCATGTAATGAAAAATGGGCTCGCCATTGAGACTGAACCGGCTGGTGGCATCGGGCATCAGCCCCTTGCCCTGCGTGCCTCGAATCAACTGGCACAGATTGGTTTTACGGCTGAGGCAGAACTTGCACTGCCGACACTCGGGCGTGTAGAGCGGGATGACGTGGTCACCCTTTTTCAGGGTGGTGACGCCCGGGCCCACATCCACCACAACCCCAGCTCCCTCATGGCCGAGAATCGCCGGAAAGATGCCTTCAGGGTCTGCGCCGCTGAGGGTGTAGTAGTCCGTGTGACAAATGCCAGTGGCCTTCACCTCAACCAGCACCTCACCAAATTTCGGGCCCTGCAGGTCAACCGTTTCAATGGTCAGGGGCTGACCGGCCTTCCAGGCAACAGCAGCGCGGGTTTTCATGTTTTAGCCTCGTGAGAATGTAAACATCAGAATTTCAGGGTACAGAGCAGTCGGATTCGACGTTTCAACGCATGATCAAAAACGAAAAAGCCCAGACAAGTCAACGACCTGCCTGGGCTTTGTGTTGGTAGGCGCGATTGGACTCGAACCAACGACCCCCACCATGTCAAGGTGGTGCTCTAACCAGCTGAGCTACGCGCCTGCGTAGCCCTCAACTATAGCAGACTCAGGGCTGCCTAGCTCGTCGCGGACCGATCTGCCAGGGCG
>JBIKMC010000309.1:0-4292 GCA_044359405.1 Burkholderiaceae bacterium | reverse complement strand
AAGCCAACGAGTAGTTCGGATCAGCGGGATTCGCAGAACGTGCCCCCGGCATGATGTTGATGGTGTGATAGATCTCGCTGGGCATGAAGGTATAGGTGCGATCTGGCATGTCGAGCTCGAGCAGCTGCGACAGATCGGGGCTGTTGGTGTCGCTGGTGAGGCCCAGGTTCTCTTTGAACTCGGCATCCTGCGGCAAGCCGGTCAGGCGGCTTGCATCAGGCGTCACGCCGCCCGTGGTAACGATCACACGGCCCGCGATGCTGGCCCCGTAGGCGGTATCAAGACCGATGGTGAGCGTGTTGCCGCTCTTCACCGTCACGGCCACCGTGCCCAAAGAACCGTACAGGGCAATGTTGGACGCCACGGTCGTAGCCGCGCTGGCCACGGCGATGCCCGAGAAATCGACCGTGGTCGGCGAGGTCGGACCGACGCCCACGATGGTCACCGATCCAGCGCCTGTGATCTCACGTCCATTGGCCTGGGTGGCCAGGAGCTTGAGGGTGGCACCAGCATCCACCTGCACATCCGAATCGCCCAGGGTCAGGCCAGCCTGCGGACTGGTGTCGTTGCCATTGGTGAAGTCAACGGTGCCGGAACTCACGCGAACTCCCGTGGCCGTGGCACTGAGGTTGGCGCCCGCCGGACTTCCCAGCAGGCGCACCCAGCCCTCGCCCTGGATGGTACGGGCGGCATTGCCGACCTTGGTTTGTGCAGCAGACAGACCCAAGGTCGCACCGGGCGCTACGCTGAGCGTGAAGCTGCCCAGATCGGTGTCGGTGCTGAGCGCCGTGTCGGCCACGATGCCCGCCGTACGCGAACCGGTTGCGGCCACCCCTGCGAGCGAAATGGCTGATGTGCCAAGCCCGGTAACCTGCACCGATCCGGCGCCGGTGATGCTGCGCGCGTTGGCATGATCGGCACTAAGCGTCAGGGTACGGCCTTCATTGACCTGGATGGCCAGTTGACGACCCAGGGTCGAGCCCGCCGCCAAGGTGGTGTCTCGGGTGATATTCGCGGTGAAACTGCGCACCGCACCGCTGGGCTGCGTGCCGATCTCTGACAGATCGACCACCTCGCCGTTGAGCCCCGTCAGCACCACTGATGCCTGGGGACCCGTGATGGCACGCCCGCTGGCTTGCGTGGCCGAAAGCGTGACCGTGTAATCACCGGCCACCGCCAGATCAAGCGACCCCAATGAGCTGCCAGGTGTCAGCGTGAGCGCGTTGCTGATCAGCGCCGAAGCGTCTCGGGCCGTGACCCCTTTCAGATTGGCTGCAACCGCACCGACTGCGCCAGACCCCAGGCCAGTCAGCTGGACCGTACCGTCTCCATCGATGGTGCGCCTATCGGCGAGCTGAGCCGACAGGCTGAGGCGGGTGCCCGAGGCCACCGAGAAGCCCATGTCACCCAGCGACGATCCGACCGGAAGACTGGCCAGAGCCGGCAGCGTAACAGTGCCACCGCCCGAGATCATGGCGGTGAGTCGTGCACTGACGTGGCCAAAATCGACCGCCTGCGTCGCCGAAGCCAGGTACGCTGGAACGCCCTGGACGATCAGTTGACCCTGCCCAGCGATGGCCTCGCCGTCGGCCTGGGCGGCGGTGAGCGTCAGAGTTGTGCCATCAGGGATGGTGATGGTGTAGCCACCGGTATCGAACCGGAACTGGCTGTGCGTAAACAACGCGGCGAGGTCGGCATCGCCCGTGAGCGCCAGATTCGCGCCCAGCGTGAGGGACCGCACACGCGCGGTCTCGAGAGCGCCTCGGGATACCACCGCAGCCAATTGATCGCCCGTGAAGACCGTCAGGTCGGCATCCTCACTGATCTCGACGCTGGGATTGTCAAACCCGGTAACCGTGCCGACCACGGTTCGCCCGTACTTGATGACCACGGGCGTGTTTGCGTCAGGCAGGGTGACCGAGCCCGTGCCGGGAGCGAAGTCAGCCGATGTGCCATCCAGGAAGTGCAGAGTGGGCACCGAGACACCGCCGGGGGCGAAGCTGATATTGCTGAGGTCAAGCGGCTGGGTGATGGCACCGCTGATGCGCAGCTCGCCACCGCCTTGCAGACCGCCGCTGGCCAGCAACTCTCGGAAGACGCCGATTGACAGGTCAATCGATGAATTCACCAGTACGCGCTCGACGCCCACGATGCGGCCACTGAGGCTGGGCAGGTTGCTGAGATCAACAACGCCCCCTCTGGATTCGAACACATCGGTCCCGTCGCCCAGGTTGAGCACCGAGTCGGCATCGAGAATGACCCTCGCTCCGGACTCCGCGCCGCCGAAGCGGAAAGTGACACGATCAGAGCCGCCGTTGAGGAACACATTGCGCAGTTTGATGGTGGGTGTTGCGCCACCTGAGGTGACGGCCGCAACATCGATGACGAGTGTGTTGTTCTGCGCACTGCCCACGATGGCCACCGTACCGACCTGGTCAGGCGACAGCACGAACAACGAGGTGCTGGGCAGCACAAGCGCCGTTTTGACCTCGGACATATTGACAGCCGTGAGATCTACGGTCGCCGTACGAACGCTGGCGAAGCGAGCCCGCGCTTCGCTCTCGTTGGCCAAAGAAAGCGCACCGACCAGTCTGAGCGTCCCGCCGCCATTGAAGGTGGCGGTACCGATCTGCTGGGCAGCGCCGGCATCCACCGCCAGTGTGCGACCGGTGGGCACCGCCACGAAGGTCTCGCCCAGCCGGGTCTGGTCATGAATCGCAATGGTATCGGCCGCCAGCAACACGGTACGATCCGCTGCGCTTGAGCCCGCGGTAACACCACTCAGATCCACCGCGGACTGACTCAAGCCGGTTACCACTACCTTGCCTGGGCTGGACTCGTTCGCATCAACGACCGACCTGCCATTCGCCTGAGCTGCGGTGAGTGTCAGGGTCTGCCCAGGAGCGACCCGCAGCTGAGCAGCAGCCGCTGCGGTCGTCGAGCCGACCTGGCCGAACTGGGTGGCCGCGTTAAGCGCCACGTTGCCCACACCCGTGGCAAGGTCGATGGTGAACCCGCCATTCGGCTGGATTCGGCTGAGGTCATAGACCCCGTCATCCAGTCCCGACACGGTGACCCTCGCCGAGGCTGCCGTCACGCCCGTTGCCTCGTCTATGCGGCGGCCGGACGCCTGCTCGGCCGTGAGGGTCAGATCGGCATCAGCCGCGAGCGCAAGCGCCAAATTGCCCAGCTCGGTACGCTTGCCTCCGAACAACGCGCTGAAGTCAACCGTGCCCGACACCCGCACCTGCCCGGATAAGTCGCCCGCGAGCTGCACCCGGCCCAGATCATAGGCAGCACCCGAAGCCTCAGTGACCGTCAGGATGCCTACGCTATCGTTTGCGGCACCGACCGCGCGACCGCTGACAACCGCAGCCGGCAGCGTGAAGCTGGCCGGAGCGCTGGCTGTGCCGCCGACCAGGCGAAGGCCAAATCCGCCGAGAACGGCACCCGCTGAAATCGATGCGCCAGCGCCAAATTCGAGCACGCGGGCGCCGCTGACAGTTGTGGCACTGAGGTCGACGTCGGCGCTGCCAATGACCGCGTCGCGCAGCGCGGCAGAAATACTGCCCAGGCTGTCCACGTTCACGGCGCGAACCACCACATCGCCCAGCCCGCTGATGCTCCGAGCATCAGCCTGATGGGCAAACAGCGTAAGGGTCTGCCGCGCGCCCACGGTCACGTTGAAACTACCCAGCTGCGTTGCCGCCGCCAGACCGACCGATTGAACGATGTGGAGGTTGCGCGCACCCGTCGTGAGGATCTGGCTCAGATCGACAGCGTTACCGGATATGCCGTTGAGCACCACCTGACCATCACCCACAATATGCAGACCGTTGAAGGCATCGGCAGCGCCAGTGAGACGCTCACCCGCCTTCAGATTTAAAGTCGCGCCGGCAAGCAGTTCCTGCTTGACACCCTCCCGCGTGATGTAACGCTTGCCGGCCTCCTGGGTCAGCGTGGCATCCCCGAGTGCGGGTCCACCGAACTGATACTGCAGCGTCACCGGATTCTGCTCGAGGCGGAACACGGAGGGCACCTGGATCTCGAACTCACGCTCGGCATAGACGATGCCGCCCTCGCCGGTCGCCTTCAGCTTGCCATTGAGAACGAGCAGACCCTTGGCGCGATTGCCCTCGTAGCCGGACGGCTGCGTCATGTCTTTGGTGGGACCGATATTGAGAATGATCTGATCGGCCACCGCTGCGGACTCGAAAGCGATTCGGTCACCGGTCACCACCAGCCCGGTTGTGCCCATCTGGGCCCGATCGGCTGCAGCGGGGCCATTGATG
>JBIKMC010000306.1:0-4307 GCA_044359405.1 Burkholderiaceae bacterium | reverse complement strand
TCAGCATCTGCTCAACGCCCCGTCCCATCTCGGCGCGCAGGTGACGCAAATAATCACGCGTCAGGATCACATCGTTTAAACCGCTTCTGGAATGCGGACCGTGACCCGTCACCACAATGTCGGGAGCTCGTTCAACCAGTCGGTCAAGCGCCTTCAGCCAAGCCCGACTATCGGCATCACCCACAAACGGCACCCGCCCGGCAAAGATCAGGTCCCCGGCGAACAGTACCTTCTCATCGATCACCAGCATCATCAGATCTTCGGGTGTATGGGCGGGCCCGGCACTGAACAGTTGAAAGCGTATGCCGCCCAGGGTGAATTCCCGCTCGCCATCGACCACCACATCGGGTGGAATGATTCGAGTGAAGTCATTAACCCATGGAAACAGCGACTGACGCCGCTCATCCAGTCTCAGTCGCGGCGCATCGCTGGTCAGGTATTCGGGCACGCGACGATGCGCCCAGATCTCGGCCCCCTGAGCCTTGAACGCCTGCAGCCCATAAAAATGGTCGGCATGGTAGTGACTGATGATGACCCGTCGAACGGGCTGAGTCGTGATCCGTTGAATGCGCTGCAGCAGCTCGGCACCCAGCGCGGGCGAGCCCAGAGCATCAAAGACGACGACCCCATCGTCGGTCACGACGAATCCCGCATTTGAGTTGAAACCCTCATTGGCCGCCGATACGGGCCCGGCATCACCCATGACGTACCACACCCGCGGGCTGACCTGCACAGGTTCAAGACGCACGCTGACCGGTTCAAACTCACGGGCCCAGCCATGACCAGTGACAACGCCCAGCAGCACGACCAACAACAACCACGCCGCCCAGAGCGCGCGGGAAAGAGCGGGTCTGCGGGTGCAGGCACTGACCTCGTCGGGCTTGCGGGCCAGCATCGTCGCGTCAAACCTTACATCTCGATATCGATCTGAATCGCGTCGATGCCGGCTTTAGCGCACATGTCATCCGCCTCACCGCCCGGAGCACCCGATACGCCGATGGCGCCAATGACCGCGCCCGAGGCTTCGATGGGCAGACCACCGCCAATGGCCATGACGTTCTCGGCTGAACGGATGCCGCTCATAGGGCGACCTGCCTGCGTTTCAGCCGCGAGCGCCGTGGTGGTCATGCGAAAAGAGGCTGCGGTCCAGGCCTTCTTGGCAGCCACCTCGACCGTATGCGCCCCTGCAAAGCGGTCGCGAAGAAACACCTGAAGCACGCCGCTGCGGTCGGTCAGAGCAACCCCTACCTGATAGCCCGCTTTACGGCAGGCCACCAGTGCCGCCTGCGCGGCCTTGGTGGCGGTTTCAATCGTGAGGCCTCGGGTGGTGAAGGTTGCGTCTGAGGCCTGCGCAGTGCCGAGCAACGAACACGTCAGCAGACCGGCTGCCAGGGCGGATTTGTATTGCATGAATTCATCTCCTCACGCAGGCATCAGAGCCAGCGGGTCAACTCGTTAATGTCTTCCGGAAACATTTCGCCCGATTCGACCTGGAGCAAACGCCCGTCACGCGAGACCACCCAGAGAATAGGCAGTCCCTTGGGGCGACCCAGCACAGTCCACCAGGATGCCTCATAGCGCGCCACCGAAAACCCGTAGCCCGCGTCGCGCATGTAGCGCCGTACGTCATCATCGCGCTCGTCGGTATACAGACCGAGCATCGCCAGACCCCGCGCGGCATGGTCCCGAACGAAACGATCGAGCAGGAGATTTTGCTTGCGGCAGAACGGGCACCAGGTGGCCCACAGTTCAATCAGCAGAACCTTGCCTCGCCAGTGCTCGGCACCGACTTCGCCAGCATCGAGAATACGCGTTGCGGGCAGACTCAGCGCGCTGTTGATCGCGGGCGGTGCCCTTTCAGGCAGGCGGCCCGGCCGAGAACCGGACGCCGATGTCACCGATGCCGCTGGGGCCGTGGATGGCTGGGCAGACCCTGTTCCTGCAGAGCCCGTCGTGCTGGCGGACTGCGCAGCGGCCCGCACTGCGAAGCTGCTCAGAGACAGCGCTCCCGCCGTGAGCACGCCGAGCTGTCTGCGGCGATGAACGTCGAGGGGCAGCAGGCCCTGGGGCATACTCGTCATGGTGTGTCAGGCCAGGCCCGGATTACCCTGCACACCGATCAGGCGCGGCTGATTGAGCGTGCGGGTGGTGATGGTTTTCTTGGATTTAAGCCAGCGCTCAACAACCTCCCATATGGGCTCACCTTTGGCGCCTTCAGCCACCGGAGCCCAGCCAGCTACACGATAGGTTTTCGACGCCTCGATGGGCACACCACCCAAACGCATGTCCTGTATGCGAGCCCCTGCACGGGCGTTGGGATCAATGGCGTACGTGAGCCCACCCACACGAACCATGTCACCCCCCTGCTGATAATAGGGATCAGGGTTGAACAGATTGTCGGCTACGTCTTCAAGGACGGTCTTGATGAACTCACCCGTCATATCGCTGACCGTGGTCTGCGGATAGGTGATGGCCGTCTGGTCCATGAGGTGCTCACGCGTGATGCTCTGCCCCGGCAGTATCGAAGTGCCCCAGCGAAAGCCAGGCGAGAATGCAATTTGAGCGCCCTTGTCTTCGATCAGCGCATCGAGAATGAGTTGATCGAAGCTGCCGTTGAAGTTGCCCCGCCGATACAGCAAACCTTCGCTGACGGCCAGCGTCTCTTCAAGCCTGGCCTTGTAGGGTGCACGCACGCCGTCGATGAAGCTTTGCATGGGCGCATCGGCGGGCAGCAAATTGGAGAATACCGGCAGCAGGTGGTAGCGGAAATCAGAGAGCTTTCCGCCGCTGACCTGCAGGTCTAGTACGCCCAGGAACTTTCCATTGGAGCCCGCGTTGGTAACCAGCGTGCGACCGCGTGCGTTGGAGACCACAACGGGCTGCGGCACGCCATCATGCGTATGGCCGCCCAAAATAGCGTCAATGCCCGACACCCTGCTGGCCATCTTGAGATCAACGTCCATGCCGTTGTGCGATAACACGACGACAAGCTGGGCACCCTTGCCGCGAACCTCGTCGACCATCTGCTGCATGCGCTCGTCCTGAATGCCAAAGCTCCACTCGGGTACAAAGTAACGCGGATTGGCGATGGGGGTATACGGAAAGGCCTGACCAATCACGGCAACCGCCACACCATTGATCGAACGCATCGCCCAGGGCGAAAACACCGGATCTTCAAAGTCAGTCGTCTTGACGTTCTGCGCCAGGAACTCCATGCGTCCCTTGAGATCTTTTTCAATGATCTCCTGCACGCGCTTGGCACCGTAAGTAAACTCCCAGTGCGGTGCCATCATGTCCACGCCCAGGAGCTTGGTGGCATCGACCATGTCCTGTCCATTAGTCCAGAGCGAGGTTGCCGAGCCCTGCCAGGTATCGCCGCCATCGAGCAGCAGTGCGCCTGGGCGAGATGCGCGCAGGCGCTTAATCAGGGTTGCCAGATGCGCGAAACCACCCACCTTGCCAAAGGTGCGGGCAGCCGCTTCAAAGTCGAGATAGGTGAAGGCATGGGCCTGCGCAGACCCAGGCTTGACACCAAAGGCTTTCAGCAGATGCTCGCCCACCAGGTGCGGTGCCTTGCCGTTGGCACCGGCCACACCAATGTTGACACTGGGCTCACGAAAATACACCGGCAGCAACTGCGCATGGCAGTCGGTGAAATGCAGAAAGCTGACATTGCCAAAGCGCGGAATGTCGTACAGCGCCTGCGCCGCGGCGCCGCCAGCGCCCTGCGCCATGGATTCGAGCGACATGCCCGCGGCAGCCGCCGCGGCGATGACCTGCAGAAATTCGCGCTTGTTCATGCTTATTGATTCACCGGTGAGGCAGGGTCAATCAGCAGAGCCATTACGTGTCGGATCTGCTCTTCACTAAGGATGCCCGCTTCGCCAAAGCGCGGCATGATGTTGCAGGCATTAAAGGCATGCGCATTCCAGATGCGAGCCCAGGTGTAGCGCAAAATGGGCTCGGAGCTGCCTCGCAACTTTCCGTACTGATACAGCGAGGGGCCGATGTTGCCGTAGGAAATTTCCTGCTTGGAGAGCTGATGGCAGGCGTAGCAGTTTCCGCCGTTGACGGTTTTTTCATTGTCGGAAAACTGCAGACCCACACCGCTTTGGGCGATCTTCACACCCTCTTTCCAGTCGCCCAGGAACTTACCACTGGCCGGATACTTCACCGCATCGAGCGCAGCCTTCTCAAGCGACTGTTTGAGCGGGGCAGGCATGGGTGTGGTCGAGTAGGCCGAGCACTGCTTTTGCAGCTCAGACTGGTCGAGTCGATCAACCTTGGCAATGCTGCGAGCTTTGAAC
>JBIKMC010000307.1:0-4307 GCA_044359405.1 Burkholderiaceae bacterium | reverse complement strand
TTGATGAGGTCGTGGGCGCGCTCGTCAACGAAACTGAACATTGGCGAAGCGCGCTATGAGTCAATTGCGCAGCCTCATGCCGAAGATGTTCGGCGCATTGATCGTTGTGCTGGCGCTCGGTTTTACGGCGCGTGGGGCCCAGGCAGGTCCCCCGCCGTGGCCTGATGCGCCTTACACGTACTATGCCGACGGTAAACCGCTTGAGGCGGTGCTGCGCGAATTTGCGTCTGGTTTTAGTCTGAGCACTGATCTGCCCAATGGACTGACCCAAGTGGTCAATGGGCGTTTCAACCTGAGAAACCCCTCTGAGTTCATCGACCGCATCACGGGCACCTACGGGCTGACCTGGTTTACCCATGCGGGCACCTTGTTTGTATCGCGCAGCCACGAAATTCTGGTCAGATCCATTCCGACGGCGAACGCGTCGGGCACTGGGGCCTCCGGCCTTCGCCGCATGCTCACCGATCTGCAGGTGCTTGATGCCCGCTTCGGCTGGGGCGAGCTGCCTGATCAGGGTGTTGTTGTGGTCTCTGGCCCGCCGGCATACGTTCGTCTGGTGGAGACCACCATTGCGTCCCTGCCGACGACACCGGGTGGTTTACAGGTGGCGGTATTTCGTCTCAAGCATGCCTCGGTCGATGATCGCACCATCAGCTACAGAGACCGTGAAATCACCACGCCAGGTGTCGCCAATATTCTTCGCAGCCTGGTTGCCGGCACCATGGCCTCCGGGTCGGCTGGTGCCGCGTCAATCCTGAGCCGTCCGCCGCTGCCTGGCTTTAGCGCGACTGCTCCCGTTGACGGTCGCGGCTCGGCCGGGGACGCGGCACCCCGCTCGCCTCAGACGGGTAGTCAGGTCGCTGCAGGCCTCGGATCCTCCCCTGAATCGTCATCGAGCTCTGACAGTGCCCAGGGTGGCGCCGGCCCCTCGTCAAATGGCAATCTGGGTGCCCTGCCCCGCGTGCGCCCATCGATCCAGTCAGATCCGCGTATCAATGCGATCATCGTGCAGGACACGCCCGAACGAATTCCCGTCTACGAGCGCCTTATCGCGCAGCTTGATGTACCCACGCCCTTGATTGAGATCGAGGCGCTCATCATTGATGTCAACAGCAGCAGACTCGACGAACTCGGGGTTACCTGGAACGCCATGGGGCGCAATCAGGGTACGGTGCTCGGCTACGGCACGGTCAACAACGCGCTTGAGCGCGGCACGCTTGGTCTGTCGACGGGCCCCCGAGGGGCGGGCTTTGCTTCCCCCAGCACCATTCTCGCCAACTCGGCTGAATACTTTGTGGCGCGTCTGCGCTTGCTGGAGCAGCAGGGTGACGCCAGCATTCAGGCCCGTCCGTCCATTTTGACGACCGAGAACATCGGGGCGGTCATCGACCTGTCCGAGACCTTCTACATTCAGACCACCTCGGAACGAACCGCCCTGGTCACGCCCGTCACCGCGGGGACCACCCTGCGTGTCACGCCTCGGCTGATTGCGCACAATGGCCGTCAATCGGTGCGGCTGAATGTAGATATCGAAGATGGGCAGATTCAGCAAACGCAGGCAGGCGGACTGCCAACGGTGCGTCGAGGTACGGTCAGTACCGAAGCCAGCGTGCAGGAATTCGAGAGTCTTCTCATTGGGGGCTACAACTCGATTCAGACCGTCAAGGGTGTTGAAAAAGTGCCTGGGCTGGGCGATATCCCCATTTTGGGTGCACTGTTCTCCAGTAATTCACAGCAGGTACAGCGTCGAGAGCGACTGTTTCTGATTCGCCCCACGGTCATTGCCACAAACTCCAGCTCGGGTGGACTTGCGCAAGCGCCAAAGTCTGGCGCCGCCGCTTCCAGCCAGTTAGCCACCGATGCCGCCGCGAAACCTGAGGAGCGATCGACCGCTACCCAGTCGGGTGCTGATGCTTTAGCTGCCTCGCCGGGCAGGCGGGCCCCACCCTCGACAGAGCTCGCTCAAACAGGCAGCTCAAGTGCGGTGCTTCCCAGACCTGATGTCAAGGCGCTCGAGGCGCAGGCAGTGGCTGGCGATACTCAGGCCAGGCTTCGTCTTGCCGAAACGTACGACACCGTCCTTCAGCAGCCCGAACGAGCCCTTCCCTGGTATCGGCAGGCGGCTGAGCGCGGTGAGGCCTCAGCTCAGCGTCGACTCGGAGAAATGCTTTACGAGGCACATGGTGTCGCGCGCGATCTGCCGCAGGCGATTCAATGGTTCGAGCGAGCTGCCGCCCAGGGAGACGCCCAGGCCCAGTACTGGCTGGGTTACGCCAGCATGCGTGGCGAGGGTTTGCCCCGCGACCTCGCGGCGGCCAGGCGTTTTCTGACCGACAGCGCCCGTCAGGGCCATCAGCCCTCGCTCAGGGCGCTTGAAGCCTTGGCTCCGCGCGGCAGTGCGTCGGACTGGTACAGCCTCGGCCGTCTGCTTGAGCGTCGCACCCGCGATTCCGAACGCGCCCTGCCCTGGTACAGTCGTGCCGCTGAACAGGGTAATCCCGATGCCATGGCCAGGCTGGGCGAGCTGAGCTACGACGGAACGGGCACCGCGCGCGACCTTGACCGGGCACGCAGTTTCTTCCAGCAGGCTGCTGATAAAGGCAGTTCGGTCGGTGAATTCAGATTGGCAGGCATGATTGAAGCCGGTCTTGGGTCACGAGCCGATGAGGCTGAGGCGCTGCGGCTTTATCGAAGCGCCGCTGACAAGGGCCAGATTGACGCCATGATTCGCTTAGCCATGGCCTATGAACGCGGTGAACTCGGTTTGACGCGAGATGAGGCTCAGGCAAACCGTTGGCGCGAGGCAGCGCGGCGCGCGGCGCAGACTGTGCGGTAGCGCGTCAGGCGCGAAGGGCCCGGCTCGCGGCCACCAGATCAGGTTCCAGCGTCATGATGCGATCGAAGCCGCTCATCGTGAGCACTTCATTTACCGAGGGACGGGGGGCAGCCAGCACGACCTTGCCGGCTCTCGCACGGGCAGCCTTGGCTGCAACCAGCAAGACCCGCAGCCCGGCGCTGCTCATATAGTCGACTGCGCCAAGGTCAATGACCACATTGGGTTCACCACTCTCGAGAAAGGCCATGAGCTCTTTCTCGGTGGCGGCCGCATTGGTGCCATCGATACGCCCCTTGGGCGAGAAAACACGCTGCTGCTCTGCGCTCATGGGCACACCCTGGACGATCGGTCGTTTTGGTGGGCGGATTGTGCAACAATGATCGTGTCTTGACAAAGACGTGCTCGATCGCGCGTACGCGCTCTCTGTTGGGCAGGGGCACCGTCTACTGTTAGCTTGTGCCACCCCGGTCAACCGTGCTGTCTTCACAACCCTCTTCAGGTCCGCTCGTCTGCCACGACGCCACGCAAGCGCCCCCTCTTGAGGCGCTCGGCTGTGCGCTCGAGTCATTGGCAAAGCTTGAATGCTGGAGCGAGCCCACTCTATTTCGTGCCAGACTGATCCTCGAGGAGATTCTGCAAAATATTTTTGATCATGCCACCGGCAAAGGCTGGGTCAGGGTCTGGGTGCAGACCTATCCGCACAGAATCGAACTGCTGATAGAAGGCCCAGGTCGGGGCTTCGATCCGCGCGAGGGCCCGCAATTTAATCCTGATGATTCACTTGTGCAGCGAACCCCAGGCGGCATTGGTCTGCACCTGGTTCGTGAATTGTGTACTGTGATTGAATTCGCGCAACTGCCCGACACTCACCAACTTCATCTGCATCTGCCACGTGACTGACTCAGCGCCTCAGGCCAATCCAGGTGTCCGCCCCGCATGGGGCCTGAGTGGGCTTTTCTGGGCCTTATTCCTGCCAGTCCTCTTGAGTATTGGCGGTGCGGTCTGGATGATTACGCTTGAGTTCGATGGTCGAGTACAGGCTCATGAAGTCAGCACCGCGCGGCTTCTTTCAGAGGGGCTTGCCCGCGAATTTTCCTCGGCCGTGAGCGCAGGAAGCCCCCTCGCCTCAAAGCACGAAATCCAGGCGCGCATTGACGGCGTGATCGCCCGATTTGGCAGCTTTGATCGCATTCTGGTGCTCGACCCGCAGCAGCAGACCCTCTTTGATACTCGGCCACAGGCTGCGGCGCCCCCCCTAAAAGAGGGCATTGCCGCCCAGACGCACTCAAGTCATGGCAGTTCACCGCTTGCTGGTATCGGTCCCCGCGACGTAGTCGCCAGCAATATCGCGACCGCCGATGGGAAACTGCTGGGCAGCGTTGTGCTGCTGGTTGCACCCGGTGAAATCGAGGACTACCGGTGGGAGTTGCTGGCAGTGATGGCCTTGCCGACGGCGGGGGTGACTGCGCTG
>JBIKMC010000305.1:0-4310 GCA_044359405.1 Burkholderiaceae bacterium | reverse complement strand
CGGCCTGTTCGAGTAAGGTGGCGACGTTCAGGGAAGGGATGCCGCCTTCAAGTCCCAGCTGGCTCAGAAGGTTTTCACGCGCACTCAAGGTGTCTTTCCAGCCGCTGGCGTGGCCCAGATACAGCAGGGTGGCGTTCCAGGAGAGGCTGCCCGCCTGGCGCGGCTGGCTGCGCCACAGCACCTGCCCATCCAGAGGACGAACCAGCCCCGCGATTGCCCTGAGAAGGGTAGTTTTGCCGGTTCCGTTTGGCCCGGTGAGTTTGACCCAGGTGCCGTCGTGCACCTGCAGGTCAAGCCCTTTGAAGAGGGTGCGCAGTCCGGCCGCGCAGCTAAGGCCCTGCAGGGCCAGCGCGAGGCTCACCGACCGACCTCGCGGTCAATGACGATGCGCAGATCTTGCACGCCCGAGGAGACCGCCACGCTGTCGCTGGCAAGATCGCCCGGCTGGCGCATTGCGTTGCCATCGCGGCTCAGACGCGCTTCCACCAGTAAGCGTGGAGTCGAGCTGATCGTACGGGAAGGATCCATCGCGTGGCGATCATCCAACTGAAACTTGAGGGGCAGTGTCGGGTTGTCGATTCGCAGCACCGCCAGTGGAATACGCGACCCCTGTTCAGCGCGTGCAACGACGAACAGCGTGTAGGTGGCCGGTGCACGGCCGGCCATCTCGGGTGCGAGCGAAATCGTACCGCCCACGGTGGCTGCGCCTGGCTTCGCATCGGCGGCAGCGGGGATACGGGGTTGCGGCGAGGAGGGATTGGATTCACTGGGCCGCGCCGGAGTCGAGTCTTTGGCCGACGGCGCTTGTGTGCCCAGTTCGCGGTCGATTCGGGCCAGCACGTCGCCGATGGCCTGACGCTCAGGCATATCCGCAGGCATCTCCGCATAAAGCCTGCCCAGGTAAAGCTTGGCCCGGGGCAGGTTTCCAATCTGGTACTGAGCGGCCCCCATGAGGGCGATGGCTTTAGGCTCGTCAGCGTCGGCGGCCAGGGCGCGCTCCAGCAGCTGCACAGGGCGCCCATCAAAGCGATTGTCCTGCGTGAGCGCGATGGATTCGGCGAACTCGGCCAGCAGGCGGGCGTTAGGCGGCAGTAGCGCCGAGGCCCGCTCGAAGGCTTCGATAGCCTGCGGGTGCTCACCCCGAAATTTGTGCGCACCGGCGAGCAGCGCCCAGGCTTCGCCGTCGTCGGGCACCTGGGCAACGCGAGCTCTGAGATCGGTGATCATCGCTTCGATGCGTGCGGGATCGAGCAACTGTTGCGACCACTGCCCGTCCTCATCAGTAAGTTGTGGCGACCCCAGTTTCTGGTAGACCAGCAGGGCCAGCAGCGGTACAAACAACATGACCAGCAAAGCACCGAACATGCTGCGTGGCGCACGCCCGGGTGAATCGACACCATGGCCGGTAGGCGGCTTGGCATCGCTGAGTTCTCCGCTCATCTGCTCAACGAGAGCGTCGAGGGCGGCCTGTGCCTCTTGTGCGCTGAGGCGACCGGCTTCACGCTCACGTTCAATTTCCCCGGCGCGATCACGGAAAACCGCGACCAGCCTATCCTCGTCGTGATCGCTACCCGGCGGCAGCTTGCGCGAAAGCAGGGGCCAGACCATCGCGGCGGTCACCCCAAGCGTCAGCAGAACGACAATGGACCAGAGAAGCATTAATGAGTCGAGGGCGATCGTTGAGCTGGCCGCATTCTCTCATAGGGGCCCTGCGGCTGCCCTCGGTCGCACACGCGTGCCGTCTCGAAGAGCATCGGGTGGAAATACGATAACTGCCTGCCCGTTGGCGATTTCATCGCCAATCCAGGCGGTCCCCGCTGATCGGGCTATCACTGTGACCTGCCTGCGCCGGGCACGTCCTTCATCGAGAATGAACATCTGCCAGGTATCGCCGTGACGAAACAGGGCCCCGACGGGTACCTGGCGCACCTGCGGCTCGCTTCGGGTGATGATGAAGGCGTCAACCCGCCAACCATCGCCCATCATCAGATTGCTCGTTGGGCTTTGCGCAGTCAGCGAATCAACCAGATCGACCAGAACATTGACGCGCTGCTCCTCCACGCCGAGCGCTGACACCCGCGTTTTAGCCACCGGCTCTACGCGTCTGACCGTACCCGCGATCGGCGGCACATCGCTGGCGGATCGGATTCGCACACTCATGCCGGGTCGTATATCGGCAACACGCTGTGACAGCACATCGACCACCACCTCGATATCTCTTAAATCGCCGATCTCCAGAATCGTGCGTCCGGCCGTAACGGTTGTTTCGCTATCCTCGACGACGGCCACAATCCAACCATCGACAGGCGCGCGCAGCGTCAGCGTCTGTTGGTCAGCCTGTAAGGGCATGGCCTCGACCGCCAACAGGGCGCTGCGTGCGGCAGCCAGCTCATGCTCGGCCGCTTCACGAGCGAAAACCGCCGCGCGCAGGGTGGCTTGATGCTGCGAGCGCAACAGGCGGGCGTTCTCGGCGGCTGCCGGGGATAGATATCCCGAGCGGGCCAGTGCCGAGTCGCGTTCGGCCTGAGCCTGTGCAATGGCCAGGGCCGCTGCCTCGCGTGCCTCGCCGGCCCGCGCCTGATCGAGGCTGGCCTGCGCCGAGCTTGCCCGCTGACGAAGCGTGGTGATGCTTCGCCAATCGACTAGCGGGGGTGGCAGAGCCCACAGACGCGCGACAGTCTCGCCCACGTGAACCGGGTCTCCGACCGACAGCTTGACCCGTTCCAGTTGCGCGGAAAATGGTGCGACCAGCCGATGTCTCTGGCGTAGGCGCGCCCGCCCCTCTTCCTGGATCCCTGATTCGAAGGGGGCTAGGTACACCTGCGCGACATCGACCACGACGGGTGCGGGCATGAAGGCCCAGGTGATGCCGGTGACGATGAGCACAGCCATCGCCCAGATGACCAGCCTGCCCCAGCGCCTGCGCTCGGGCTTTTGATGGTTCTCGGTCGCGGCGCCGCTCATGGATGGTGCGCTCTTACTCTCGGGTCTTGAGAACTGCGATCAGATCGGTTGTGGCAAGGCGCCTCCAGACGGCAGCGGCACTGAGCAGACCGCTCAGCAGGGCAACCAGTGCGGCCCAGCCATAGGTGCGCGAGCCCACCACCATCGGAATGCTGAACTCCTCGGGACTCATGAGGGCCACCATCAGTAGGGCAATCGCATAACCGGCAAGCCAACCTGCGGGGATGGCCAACAGCAGTTCAGCCGCAATCTCGGCCAGCAGTAGAGGAGCGACCTCGTTCGGGGTGAGCCCCAGCACGCGCAGCGTGGCGAGTTCCCAGCGGCGCTCGGCCAGGGCGATGCGAGCGCTGTTGTAGATGACGCCCACCGCGATGGCGGCGGCGAATGCGCTCAACACGCCGGTGATGATTTTGAGGGTGCGCTCTGAGGTTTCCCTGAAGGCACTCAGAATAGATTGTCTCGAAAGGGCTGCGCTGAGCACAGGTGACTCGCGCAGCGCTTCAAGCAAGGCTGGTTGGTCCTGCACGGGGATTTGCAGCGACGCCTGAGTGACCGACGGGATGTCACCTGTGAGATCGGTGATGAAGCTTGGGTGTGCAAACGCGTTTCTACCCATCAGCGATTCGAATACACCCGCTACCCGCACGGTGCGTTGTTGCCGCCTGCCTTCCTGAAACTCGACGCTCAGCCAGTCGCCGGGTTTGACGCCCAGTCGATCAGCCAGATGACTGCCCAGTAGAAGGCCGCTTTTTGGAACCTCAACCGACTGACCCGCATGATTGATGATGCGTCTCAGGCGGCTACCCTCTGACAGGGTCTCGATCGCAGTGCGCTCGCTGTGATGCTCGGATCTCAGACGTACGGCGATGCTGCCCCGTGTCTCGACGTCCAGCACGCCAGGCAGACGGCCCAGTTCATACGCCACAGCCGATGGCAGATGCTCAATAAAGCCGAGATTGACATCGGCTGGCATCGCGGCGTGAAACTGAACATCAATGAGATGGTTGAAGGCGTCTCGCCACCAGGTTCCGCCGATCAGAATGGCGACTGCCCCAGCTGTCCCCAGGCAGGTGAAGAGCGCACGCCAGGGTCTCTGCCAAACCCCTCGAACAAGCATGCGCTGCCGGGCGGACAGGGCCTGGAGCTTAGCGTGCAGGGCCACTGCCTGGGTGGGAGCCGGTTCGTACATGGCCTGCGCGGCGCTCATCCGGACGATCGCCGCAACCGCCAGCAGACCCGCCAGCAGCGCGGCCGTCAGGGTCACCGTGCAGGGAATCAGCGCATGTAGGGGCGATACCCGATACTGGAAGCTGCCGAAATGAAAAATGCTGGTGTACATCGAGGTG
>JBIKMC010000057.1:0-14625 GCA_044359405.1 Burkholderiaceae bacterium | reverse complement strand
CCATGGTTTTGACGCTCCATCAATCCATCTGGGTAACAAACTTGGTGGTGAGATAGCCGTCAAAGGTTTCCGTGCCACCCTCACTGCCAATGCCACTGTCCTTGATGCCGCCGAACGGGCTTTCGGGCAGGGCCTGCCCGAAATGATTGATATTGACCAGCCCCGCTTCGATACCGTTTTGCACTGCAAGGGCGTTGCGGGTATTGGTGGTGAAGGCGTAGGACGACAGGCCATAGGGCAGCGAGTTGGCCCGCTTGAGTACTTCGGCGAGATCCTTGAAGGGCACGCAGGGCGCTACCGGTCCGAAGGGCTCGGTCGTCATGATCATGCTGTCGTCAGGCACACCGGTGATAACCGTCGGCGCGAAAAAGCTGCCCACCTCGCCCACACGGTCACCGCCCGTTTCGATGCGGCCGCCGCGCGCGCGCGCATCCTCAATGAACTTGTGCATGGAGGGCAGGCGCCGGTAGTGCGCAAGCGGCCCCATCTTGGTGTCGGCGGCCAGACCGTCGCCCACTTTGAGCGCATTGGTCTTTTCAATGAAACGCGCGACAAAGCGGTCGTAGACTTTTTCCTGAATATAAAAACGGGTGGGTGAAACGCACACCTGGCCGGCGTTGCGAAACTTGAAACCCACCAGAAGGTCAGCTGCGCGGTCAACCTCAGCGTCATCGAAAACAATGACCGGCGAGTGCCCGCCCAGCTCCATCGTGACGCGTTTCATGTAGCCGCCGGCCAGCGCCGCCAACTGCTTGCCCACCGGAACCGACCCGGTGAAGGAGACCTTGCGCACAATGGGCGACTTGATGAGATAGTCGGAAACCTCAGCAGGGACGCCCCACACCACATTGAGTACGCCCGGGGGCAGGCCTGCTTCATGAAACATGCGGGCGATGGCAACGACCGCACTGGGGGCATCTTCAGGGCCCTTGATGATGATGGTGCAACCGGCGCCGATGGCCGCGGCGATCTTGCGGATGGCCTGGTTGTAGGGAAAGTTCCAGGGCGTAAAGGCCGCGCAGACGCCAATGGGCTCGCGCAGGACCATCTGGCGCACATTGGGCATTCTCGGGGGAATGACCCGCCCGTAGATGCGCCGACATTCCTCGGCGTGCCAATCGCAGTGATCGGCGCAGCTGGTGAGCTCGGCGATCGACTCGGCCAGGGGTTTGCCCATGTCGAGGGTGATGTTGCGGCCGATATCCTTGGAGCGCTCGCGTGTGAGTTCGCCCACCCGACGCAAAATGCGGCTGCGCTCAAGTGGTGAGCTTTTTTTCCAGGACTCGAAGGCGCGCTCGGCCGCAGCCAGGGCCCGATCGAGGTCAGCGCGGGTGGCGTGTGGAAGCTTGGCAATGGGCAGGCCAGTGGCCGGGTTGACCACGTCCTGCTCTTTGCGGCCGTCGCCCTTGAGGAATTGGCCATCGATGTACAGACAGAGATCTTCGTAGGCGCTGCTACCCACAGCAACTTGTTCGCTTTTGGTGGCGGTATTCATGCACATGACTCCTTGAACGTAATCGTTGAAAAGGCGCGAAGAACACTCGGACGATGTCAGTGTTCCCCGCTTTGAACAAGGCCGGCCGCGTGTGCCTGCTGGTCGGCATGATAGGAAGAGCGCACCATGGCGCCGACTGCGGCGTGCACAAAGCCCATCGCCTGCGCCTGTCGCTCAAAATGCGCAAACGTGTCTGGATGCACATAACGTGTAACGGGAAGGTGGGCTGATGACGGCGCAAGGTACTGACCAATGGTCAGCATGTCGACTTGATGCTCACGCATATCGCGCATCACCGCGACAATCTCATCATCTGTTTCGCCCAGACCCACCATCAGCCCCGATTTGGTGGGAACCCCCGGCACCCGCTCTTTGAAGGCCTGCAGCAGCCGCAGCGAGTGGGTATAGTCAGACCCGGGTCGCGCCTGTTTGTATAGCCGCGGCACGGTCTCAAGATTGTGGTTCATGACATCAGGAGGAGCCGCCTGGAGAATACCCAGCGCCCGGTCGAGTCGGCCCCGAAAATCGGGCACGAGGACCTCGATTTGGGTGCCGGGCGACAGCTCGCGCGTGCGTCGGATGCAATCGACAAAGTGTTGAGCGCCTCCATCGCGAAGATCGTCCCGATCAACCGAGGTGATGACGACATAACGCAGCTTGAGCGCCGCGATGGTACGGGCGAGGTTTTCGGGCTCGTCCACGTCCAGGGGGTCGGGTCGGCCATGGCCGACGTCGCAAAATGGACAACGACGCGTGCACTTGTCCCCCATGATCATAAAAGTGGCCGTGCCCTTGCCGAAGCATTCACCGATATTGGGGCAACTGGCCTCTTCGCAGACCGTGTGCAGCCGATGCTCACGCAGAATCTGCTTGATCTCGTTAAAGCGCGACGACGGGCCTGGCGCCCGAACCCGTATCCAATCGGGCTTACGAAGCGTTTCAGTGGCCGCCACCACCTTGATGGGAATACGGGCGGTTTTATCCGCCCGCTTCTGCTTGGCTGCGGGGTCATAGCCGGCTGCGGGCCGGGCCGCGGAGGGGGTTTCACTCATGGTTTCAAGCTAAGGCCGATCGGTGACGGGTGCAACGCGCCACAATGTCGATGCAATACCGCAAGTCTAGCTGACTGAGGGGTTGAGCGAGGGCGGGGCCTCCGACTGCCGGGCTGAATGCAGCGGACGGGCCTGCAGGTGCGCTGCCAGGCGCTCCGCGAGTGCGGCAGCCACCACCGCAGGCTGCGCACTGACACCCAGGCTGTGCAGGTCGGTGGTTCGCAGACCCGGGTAGCCACAGGGGTTGATACGCGAGAACGGCTCCAGATCCATGGCCACGTTCAGCGCAAGCCCGTGCAGACTGCAACCGCGACTGACCCGAACCCCCAGCGCGGCGATCTTGGCCAGCCCCGTAAACGCGCCTTCGCCACCGTCCATGGGCACATACACGCCCGGCGCACCGGGTACCCGACGCGCGTCAACCTGATGCTCGGCAAGCACCTGAATGATGGCCTGCTCCAGCCTGTAAACCAGCTCTTTCACCCCGATACCCAGGCGGCGCAGATCCAGCAGCGGGTAAGCCAACACCTGCCCTGGACCGTGATAGGTGACCTGACCGCCACGTTCGGTCGCCTCGATCGGAATGACACCGGGCGCAAGCAAGTGCTCGCGGCGTCCGGCCAACCCGAGCGTAAATACTGGTTCGTGCTCGCACAGCCAAAGCTCGTCTGCCGTTTCGGGCCCCCGCTGCCGGGTGAAGGCCTTCATGTCGGCATGGCACTGCGCATAATCTCGCCGGCTAAACGGATGGATGACCAGAGGCATGGCAGCAGATCTTAAGGGCGCCCGCTTCGCAGGCGATATCCAGCAGCGAGGACGCGGGAAGCGGAACGACGTGTACCCGGCGCTGCGGCAGAGTGGGACAATAGCTCAACGATCGGCCCAACCATTCGTGCGCAGACATCGCTTTCGTGCTCAAGGACGACAACCCCAGGAATCGATTGATCGGCATTGGCCTGGCGTGCTGCACCTTTCTCTTTTTCTCGATCACCGACACATCGTCGAAGTGGTTACTGCTCAGCCTGCCTGTGGTGCAGGTCGTCTGGCTTCGCTTTACCTCGCAGGTCCTGATCATGAGCGCCATTCTCGCACCACGGCACGGGCGCAAGCTGCTCAGTACGCGCCGGCCGGGGTTGCAGCTGTTGCGCGCGAGCATGCTGTTGTCAATGACCGCCATGAACTTCGTCGCACTGCGTCATCTGCAGTTGGCCGAAACCAGCGCCATACAATTTGCGGCACCCATCCTGGTTACCGTGATCAGTGTGCCGCTGCTGGGCGAAAAGCTTGACCCGCGGCGTTGGACAGCTGTGCTGGCCGGCTTCATCGGCGTGCTGCTCATTGTGCGTCCGGGCACGGGCGGCTTTCATCCCGCTATGCTGCTCGCTCTGGGCAATGCCGTCCTGTACGCGTTTTTCAATCTGCTCACCCGCCAGCTCGCGCGCAGCGAATCGCCCGAGGCCACCCAATTTCTGTCGGGACTGGGGCCGGTCGTGATGATGGCGCCTTTCGCTCTGGCTGACTGGAAACCTCTGGACAGCTGGCAGGCCTGGGCTGTGGTGGTTCTGGCAGGCTTTTCGGGCGGATTTGGTCACTACTTTAATGCCCTGGCTCACCGGTTCGCGCCCGCCTCGGTGCTCGCACCTTACCTGTACCTGCAGATCATTTACATGATGACTCTGGGCTATCTGATCTTTGGCGATGTGCCTGACCCGGCCGTCATCGCCGGAGCGGCGGTCGTGATCGCAAGCGGTCTTTATCTGTTTGACTACGAGCGTCGCGGCCGAGCCCGCTGAAATCGCTGAATGTCGCAGGTCAGAGCACGACGCGCACCAGGGGATGGGTGGCCAGAGCGCGGTAAAGCTGTTCGAGCTGAACCCGGGACTGGGCCCGAACATTCAGTGTGAGGCTGAGCCAGCCACCGCGCGAAGAGGGCCGCATCTGCATGCTGCCAGGATCAAAGTCCGGGCAGTGCTGACAGGCCAGATCAGCAATGGTCTGGGCAAACCCTGGCACGGGCCGGCCCATCACCTTGATCGGAAACACCACGGGAAACTCAAGCAGCCGCTCGAGCCGGTCCCACACACCGGTGTCGGTCATGGCACCACCATCGACCATCACGTATCTCCCGGGACCTCTTAGGCCTGTTTGGCCACCTGGTAGGCATCGTACAGGCGCCGCCAGATGGGGCCCGGGCGCCCACTGCCCACTGGCTGCCCGTCAAGCGTGGTGATGGGAAGCACCTCGCGCGTGGCAGAGGTGAGCATGAGCTCGTCTGCGGTCAGCACTTCCTCGCGCAGAACCCGCCGCTGTTCGAACGGCAGGCCCGTGCGCTCGCACAGCTCGGCCAGCAGTCCAACCCTAATACCCTGTAGCACCAGGTTGTCCATGGGCACACAAAGAACCTTGCCACCGCGTACCACCCAAATGTTGCTGGACGACCCCTCGGTCAGCATACCGTCCCTAAACATGAGGCACTCGGCTGCTCCGGCATCCACAGCAGCCTGCTTGGCCAACACATTGCCCAGCAGCGATACGGACTTGATATCGCAGTGCAGCCAGCGCTCATCGGGCAGCGTGATGGCCGCAAGCCCCTGCTCACGCGCGGAAGCAGGCGGGGGGATGAGCTCGCTCACCATACCGAACACCGTGGGCCGGACATTCTTGGGAAACGCATGGTCGCGACGCGCAACGCCGCGGGTGATCTGCAGATAGACGAACTGATCTTTCCAGGCGTGACGCGACACCAGATCGTTCATCAGCGCAGTCCAGCCAGCCTCGTCAAACGGATTCTCAATACGAATGGCCGCCAGGCTGCGGATCAGCCTGCGCAAGTGCTGCGGCCAACGGAAAGGCCGGCCGGCATAAACAGGCACGACCTCATAAATACCGTCGCCGAAAATGAAGCCGCGATCAAGGACCGGAATGCGGGCCTCTTCGATGGGCACAAAGTCGCCGTTGAGATAGACAATCTGCTGGCTCATGAGTATTCCTCAGGGAGATGACAGGTCAGACTTGATCGGGGCCGGCACGGGCACGCGCCAAGCTTACTTGGAAATCATCATGCGGATCGCGTCCCACTGCCGGCCAAACCAGCCGGCAGGTTCAACCGCAGATTGCGCCACGAGCGGACGCTCGGCGAGGATCTGGTCACCCAGGCGTACCCGAATGACACCGATGCGCTGATTGGCGGTGACAGGCGCAACCAGAGGCTCGATTCGTTCAACCTCGCCACGCACCTTGTCAGCCTGCCCGCGGGCCACCGTGACGACAATGTCGGCATCGAGCGCGCCCGTCACGGTAGGCTCGCGACCTTTCCAGACCGGATAGGTCCCAACGACCTGATCGCGCGAGTACGCCCGAACGACCTCAAAATTCTGGAACCCGTAGTTCAGCAGTTTCTGTGACTCAATAGCCCGTACCGAGTCGGATGAAGCACCCAGCACAACCGCCACCAGCCGCCGCGTGATGCCGTTGGGCTGGTCGCGACGCGCGGAGGAGATCAGGCAGTACCCGGCGGCATCTGTGAAACCGGTCTTCACGCCATCGACACTTGGGTCAATGAACAACAAACGATTGCGATTGGGCTGGCGGATTTTGTTGTAGGTGAACTCACGCTCGGAATACAGCCTGTACTGCTCGGGAAAATCGCTGATAAGACGGGCCGCCAGCTGTGCCAGATCGCGTGCCGTCGAGTACTGCTCCGGATTCGGCAGGCCCGTGGCATTTCGAAACTGCGTATTGCGCAGCCCCAGTCGTTCAGCCTCACGGTTCATCAGCTGCGCGAACACATCCTCGCCGCCGGCCAACGCCTCGGCCAGTACGATGGATGCGTCATTGCCCGACTGAATGATCATGCCGCGCAAAAGCTCCTCAACCGTGGCCGGACTGGCGGGTTCGATAAACATACGCGAGCCGATCGCCCGATAGGCGCGCTGCGACACCATGGGTCGGGCATCGGCGGCGAGGCGCTTTTCGCGAAGTGCCGCAAAAGCCAGGTAAGCGGTCATCAGCTTGGTGAGCGAAGCCGGCTCGACCTTGCGGTCGGCCTCGTGCGAGGCGAGAACCTGGCCACTGTTGACGTCCAGCAAAAGCCAGGAACGGGCCGTCAGTGCCGGGGGCGCAACCTGCGCCTGAGCCGGCGAACCCGTGACCACCAGCAGGAGCGCCAGCAACACTGCCATGAAATGCTTCATGAACCTCTCCGATCGAGGCAAAAAAAGCCGCTCAAGCGGGTTCGCCTCCGGCGGGCTGCACCCCGGGCGAGCGCGCCACAAACGCACTGACAAGCGATTTAAGCTGAGTGAGCCGCCGATGAAAAAAATGGTCTGCTCCAGGCAGAACCACCACTGCGATTTCTTGCGGGCGAGCCCAATCGAATACGGCCGACAGCGGAACCAGCTCATCGAGCTCTCCGTGCACAACCAGCGTATTGGCAGGCACCGGTGCGAGGTCAAAGCGCTGGGCTGCAGGACCCACCAGCACCATGGCCGATACGGCGCGGCCCTGCTGCGCAAGCCGCTGCGCGACGCGCGTCTGCACAAAACTGCCAAACGAAAAGCCGGCCAGCACCAGCCGAGCACGCGCGGTCTCGGGAATGTCTTGATCAGCCTGAATCAGCTCAAGGACACGCATCAGATCGTCGGTTTCGCCCGCACCCGAATCATGTTCTCCGGCCGTGGCGCCGACACCGCGGAAATTCGGCCGCCACACGGCAAAGCCTTCAGCGAGCAACGCACGCGTGATGGTCTGCACCACCTTGTTGTCGCGCGTGCCGCCGTAGAGCGGATGCGGATGCGCAACCAGAGCCACGCCGCGCACCGCAGCCGAAGGCCTGTCAACCGCGATATCGATCGAGCCGACCGGGCCGTCGATCAGCAAGTTCTGCGTATGCGGATTCATTCCAGACGCAGGCGTTGTACGGCGATACCGTCGCGCAGATGCGATTCGACAATTTCGTCGATGTCCTGGCGATCGACATACGTGTACCAGACGCCCTCGGGGTAAACCACGGCAACCGGACCCAGCTCGCAGCGATCAAGGCAACCCGCCTTGTTCACCCGTACTTGACCCGCACCCGACAGACCCAGCGCCTTGACCCGCTCTTTCGCATAGGCCTGAAGGGCCTCCGCATCACGGGCAGCGCAGCAGGGGCGGTCGCCGTCCCGGCGATTGGTACAGAAAAAAATATGCTTTTCGTAGTAGGCGCTCATGACTCGGCACGCTCTTGAGATGCCTGCGATTATAGTCGCCGGGCGATATGATGACGCTCCATGAAACGCTTCGACTGGTCCAGCCTGAACACCGCCGCGCTGCGCTCACGCCTGGCGGCGCAAGCGATCGGACATGGCTTTGACTCCGCCCAAGTGAGCTTTGAGCCTATCATCGCCTCCACCAATACGGCGTTGCTGCAGGCTCCATTCATCGGTCGGCCGCAGGCACCTCATGCCCTCATCTCGGCCGAACAGAGCGCCGGACGAGGCCGACAGGGCCGGGTCTGGCTGTCAGAGCCCGGGCGTAGTGCGTGTCTGTCGTTGGCCCTGGAGTTCACACACTCGGCAGCGCCAAACCCTGGCCTGCCCCTGGCTATCGGCGTAGGCTTGGCTCTGGCCTTTCAGGCGCGTGTACCGGGGCTGGCGCTGAAGTGGCCCAATGATCTTCTGCGCGCGGGCCGCAAATGTGCGGGTATCCTGATCGAATCCCGTCGTGGCACGGGCCCCTCGGCCGACCTCGAACGTATCGTGGTCGGCGTGGGGCTGAATCTGCTTGCGCCCTCCGAGGCTGCGTCACTGCCTGCCTGTGGGCTTTTCGATGCCGTCGATTCGCCCGAGCTTGAGTGGATCGTCAGCACGGCTCTTGAGGCCATGCTGGACGCGGCCATGCGGCACCGGGCGCAGGGTCTGCAGGCTTTCACCGGGCCCTGGGGTCGTCTGGATGCCTACCAGGGTTTGCCGGTCGTGGTGTCCGATGCCGGCCGGACGATCGCGCAGGGCATCAACCTGGGCCTTGGTACGGGTGGAGCGCTACGGGTCATGGATTCACGCGGCGAAGTACAGGTCATCACGGGCGATGTTTCCCTGCGCCCCGCAGTGGCCGATGACGAATCAAGCTCACGGCAGGCGGACTCATGCGCACGCTGATCCTGTTCGCCGCGATTGCCAATGCCTTGCTGTTTGCCGCGTGGTGGCGCGACTGGCATCCATGGACCGGCAACCCGCGTGAGCCCGAACGCCTTGAGCGTCAGCACCAGACCGAGCGACTGCGCCTGATGCCGGCCGAGGCGCCGCAGGCTCAACCGCCCTCCAGTCCATCGACCCTGCCGCCGCAGGCTCAACCGCCCTCCAGTCCATCGACCCCGGCGTTTATCCAGCCACCGTCCGACTCTGCGGCACCCGCAGACTCAGATCCAGCGTCGGCCAGCGTCTCGGCACCCACGCCTTCCTCAGGGTCTTCCAAGCCCGATCAGACCGGAGTACCAGAATCTACCGCACCCGCGACATCTGACGCGCCCGCGACAAACCCTGCCGCACCGCCGTCCATCCTGGCACCGCCTGCCGAACCACAACCCACTCCGGCGCCATCACAGGCACCGACCCCAACCGACATGGGTCGCAGCTCCACGGTGGAAGCCGGGAGCGCACCCGAATCCACGCCGGCCGGCTTGGCGGCCGGCGACCAGCCGCAGACCGGCACGCCCGCAGCCATACCATCGGCGCAGTCCCGCCCATGAACCTGTTCACCTACGGGTCGCTGATGTTCGAGCCAGTCTGGTCAACGCTGGTCAGGCAGCCACACGCCAGCATGTTGGCCCGCATCGATGACTTCGATCGACAGGGCGTGCTCGACGAGCTCTATCCGGGCCTTATCCACAAGCCCGGCGCGCATACCCAGGGGCGTCTATGGCTTGGCCTGAACGATTCAGAGGTGGCGGTTCTGGATGCGTTTGAAGGCGTGTCGTACCACCGGCAGTCCGTCCAGGTTGCGATCAGTGCTCGACGCGGCGGACAAACCCGGGTGCCGGCGCAGGTATATGTGTTCAGCGACACCCAGCGACTGACGGGACGGCCCTGGGACATGCAACGATTTCGCGACTTTGACCTGGAGCGCTTTCTGGCGCACGAACGCCCTGGCGCCTGAAGCGCTACGCTGCCGCGCGCGCAGCCTGAGGACGTTCCTCGATTTGCGCCATCAGCTCGCGGCGATATCGATTCAGGTCCTGCACGCTGGCGAAGCTTCTGTCCATCAGCAGCGATAGGTTATGCAGAATTCGCTCGGCAACCTTTCCCTCCCACTGGCTGTCAAACCGAATCTGCTGGTCGAGCCAGCGCTCTAGCCAGCCCGGCTCGGGCAAACGGCTTTGAACGGTATCTCGGGGAAACAACGCGCGATTGACGTGCAGATTGGTAGGGTGAAGGGCTTGCGACGTGCGGCGGGCGCTGGCCATGAGCACCCCAATCTTGGCAAACGCCGCTCGGGCTGTATCGCCAAAATCGGTCACCGCCTTTTTCATGTATCGCAGGTAAGCACCGCCATGCCGCGCCTCATCGCGGGCAATGATTTCGTAAATATGCTTGATGACCGGTTCGGTGTGCCATTCGGCTGCGCATCGGTACCAGTGATTCAGTCGAATCTCGCCGCAGAAGTGAAGCATGAGGGTCTCAAGCGGCGGCGCGGGCTCGAACTCAAACCGCACCTCATGCAGCTCGGCCTCGGTGGGGACCAGCTCAGGTCTGAAGCGCCGCAGGTACTCCATCAGTACCAACGCATGCTTTTGCTCTTCGTAGAACCAGACCGACATAAAGGCCGAAAAATCGCTATCAGCGCGGTTATCGCGTAGGAACATCTCGGTGGCCGGAAGCGCCGCCCATTCGGTGATGGCATTCATCTTGATGGTCGCGGCCTGTTCGTCGGACAGGCGCGACGACTGATGCTCATGCCATGGAATATCGGTCTCCAGGTTCCAGCGGACGGCCTCGAGCGATTTGAACAGTTCGGGGTAAAGCATCCGAAAAATGCCTTTATCAGGACGAAGACGCACAGTGTATCAACGGAGTGGACCGGCCGGACAGGCCCCAGCCGCTGACTCGGTCTGGGGCTCGATATACGTCGCCGCGTGCAAACAACCCTGGGCTAACACCCGCGGGTAGGCAACCGCCTTGCGCCGACGAAGCAGTGCCAACGACCAAGGGCGCAAGATGTCACGCCGACGATTGGGCTTAGTGCGCCGCCCGCTTCTTGAGCCAGCGCATGAGCACCCCGAGCAACGGCAATTTTTCGTAGAGCTCTTCGGCCGCATCCCAGTAATCCCGGTGCAGAACGATTCGGCCCTGTTCATCAAACACCAGCCGGCTCGCACCGTGTATGCGCAGCAGCTGGCCGCCTCGTCCCCTACCCAGCTGAAACTCGAAATCCCAGGTGAGAAATGCCTGCGTTTCGTCCATGAGCCACTGTCGAACAAAGAACCGGGGCGACCGTACCTGACGAAACATGGCTGCAAAAATACCGTGGATCGCCCGTGTGCCCTGCACCTCGTTGAAGGGATCCTTGAAGCGGCAGTCTGGCGCGTAAAGCGTGTCGATCTGGCTGAGCTGCTCTGGGCTGATGGTTTCGAAAAATGCGACCACCCGGGTCAGCGGCGGCGGCAAGGACTCGCGCTCCCGGGCATTCTCATCGTGCAGCATCGCATCAGCCTCCGGTCGCCCGCCTGAGCAGCGCAAAAGACAATCGGGCAGGAAGGATGCGCAACAGCTTCATCCACAGCGTAAAGCGCCGGGGAAAGTGGATCTCAAATCCGCCGCGCTCCAGCCCTCGGATAATGTGCTGCGCCGCCTGATCAGTCGTGATGATGGCGGGCATCTGAAAATCATTTTTCGCAGTCAGCGGGGTCGACACGAACCCGGGATTAATCAGCCACACGCCAATGCCCTGCGGATGAAGATCGAGCCACAGCGATTCGGCCAGATTGATAAGGCCCGCCTTACTGGGCCCATAGGCCAGCGCCCGCGGCAGGCCCCGATAACCGGCCACGCTGGACACCAGGGCAATACCCCCATAGCGCTGTGAAAACAGTACCGGCAACAGGGCATCAAGCCCGTTGTAGACGGCGCCCAGATTGATCTCCAGCATCTGCCTGGCCGACGCGAGATCGAACTGATCCGCCCGCATGGGCGCATAGGTTGCGGCAAGCCACACCACCAGATCGATTCCGCCCCAGGCGTCGAGCAGCGTCGAGGTGGCCGTGCGCAGTGCACTCGCATCGGTCACATCAAGCGGCAGAACCATACAGCGCTCTTGAGTCTGCCCGGCAAGCGACTGCAACGAATCAGCACGTCGCGCTGACACGGCGACACGCGCGCCGCGCTCAATCAGCGCCCGGGCCAGGGCCTCGCCGATTCCACTGGAGGCGCCGACCAGCCAGACCCGCCTGCCACGCCAGTCGGTGACCCTGGGATTGAGCACACCCGGAGCAAAGCCCGGGGCAAGCCCAGGTGTTGCGGATGCGAGCTCAGTCACCGGAGCATCCGACAGGCTGTCGCGAGACATCATCGCTTCACGAAGGACAAGGTCACTTCGCCCAGACGGATACCGAATTTGCTCATCACAGCGCGGTTCAGCATGACTCGATCGTCAACCAGGAACATCCAGTCATCGAACTCGAAATGCCAGACCCGGCCATCGACGGGTAGTGCAAGTGTGTAGCGCCAGTTAAGGGCATTGCCCTGCACCGCACCCTGCGCCTGACCAATCACGTCGCCAGCTGTCCCCACATACCGCCCAGGCCCGACCTCGCGCAGCGTCCATACGCGCCGCTCGGTCTTGCCGTCAGAGTAGGTAAAGTCTTCCTCAAGGGTGCCAACTTCGCCCTCCCAGCGACAATTCATGACCACGGTGAAGCGGCGCACCACGGCTCCGGAACGGTCCTGAAAAATGCCCCAGGCATCGAGTCGTCCATTGAAATACTGCTTCAAGTCGAGCCGCGGCGTTTCGGCGGCATAGTGCGCAACCGTCGGGGCCGAGCAACCCCAACTGACGGCGCCCGCCGCAAGCACCAGGCCGCCAGCGGCAAGCCGGGTGAAGAAACCGCGTCGACCGGCCTGAGCCTGCGCGGGCAAGACAGAGCCCAATGGGCGATGTGATTCGTTCGTCATGTGATGGGATCTCCTATTCGCTTTGGCGGGCTTCACGCCACGCCGGACTGACGACCAGCAGCAGTCCAGCGGCCGTCTTGATGAGGCAGGGAAGACCCGCATAGGCGAACATCAGACCATCCACGGCGGAATTGCGCTCGCCCGGCTCATAGCCCATCAGGGCCAGCAGGGGAAGCCCCAGACCAGCCGCACCAGCCAGTACCAGCTTGGTAACCGTGTTCCAGACGCCGAAATACATTCCCTCATGGCGCCCGCGATCACCACTGGCGCCAATAACTCCGGCCAGCAGTGCTGGCGGCATGGCCAGGTCAGCGCCCAGCGCAACCCCGGTCAACGCGCACACCACCGCAAAAGCGGTGACATCACCTTCGCCCAAGCCCAAGGCCCATACAAACCCCAGCACCGCGATACCCATGCCGGCCAGCCAGGCGGGCGCAGGCCCGATACGTGCGCCAACGCGAACCCAGATTGGCATGACCAACGCTGCAGCGGCGAAATACACGAGTAAAAATACCGGCACGCGCTCGGGCGCACCCAGCACATCGCCGGCGAAGAAAAGCAGCAGGGTCGCCGGCAGGGCCGACGCGATACCGTTGACCGCGAAGACTGCCAGCAGCCAACGGTAGCGGCGGTTACTCAAAGCCTGTTTCCAGGGGGTGCTGATTGCCTGGCCCACGCCGTGCCAGGTACCTGCCAGCACGCGCGCCGGCGGTGATGGCGCATAGCTGAGTGCCAGCAGCGCGATCAGCAGCAACGGGACGAAGCACAGCACCAGTACCCGGACTCGTTCAGGCAACAGAAGGGCCGCCGAGCCCAGCACGCCAATCAGACCGAAGGCCTCCCGGGTTCCCGCCAAACGAACCTGCTGGGCCGCGCTTCCGCCCAGAGCCGCACCCCAGGCCTGGTAAGCGATGCTGCAGGTTGACCAGGCCAGATAGGTGACCAGTGAGGTCAAGGCCAACCACAGCGCAAGGCCTGTCGTACCAAGCTGCGGCGGCATCAGCATCATTGCAAACCCGAGGGCGAGCAAGGGCGAGGCCATGAGGATCCAGCGGCGATAAGCAAAGCGGCTGGAATCGATCGCGGCACCGATCAGAGGATCGAGCAACGCATCGACCAATCTTGCGCCCAGCAGAACCGCACCTACCAAGGCCAGCGACACCCCCAGCTGCTGACTGTAGAAGGCCGGTAGCAGAACGAACAGCGGCAGCTCCAGCAAGGCAAGCGGCATGCGAAATAGGCCGTAGGCGCCCAGCCTTGCCAAGGGCAGTTCATCCGCTGAATAGCCCACGACAGATGTCATTGCTTGCTGTTCCCGGTGGTCGCAGCAATACCCCCGAGCAGGTCTCGCCGAAGTGCTGGCACGCTGGTCCGTTCATCCAACCAGATGGAGAAGAACGCTCTCGCGAAGGCGACGTCGGCGATTTCGCCGATGCGCTGATCATTGAAGTAAAACCGCGCCCCGAGATTTGGGCGATAGATGCCGATGATCCGGTCTGCGGAGCGTACATCTGGAAAAAGCGTCAGCATCTGGGCATGCCAACGCCGCCGCTCGTCGTCGCTGCCCAGACCCAGCTGGCCGATCTCTTCGATGCTGCGGTCAGCAATACGCGCACCTCGCAGCGAGAGGCTATAGGTCAGCTCGAGCGCGAATGGCTGTTCGAACAATCGCTCAGTCGAAAGGCTTGTCGCCGGCGCATAAAGCCGCGCGTCATAGACTTTAAGCCCCATCCAGCGCAGGCTGGCTTCACCCAAGAGCCGATGCTCGCCTAAGCTTGTGCGCCACGACGCGGCCGGCCGATCAACAGCGACCTGGCCGAATACAGCCGGCACCCGCAGCAGGAGTGCCAGGCTTGCAATGACACTCGAGCAGACAAACACCAGGACGAACAGGCGTTGTGCAATTCTCATGACGGCAGCTGCAACGTGTATT
>JBIKMC010000304.1:0-4340 GCA_044359405.1 Burkholderiaceae bacterium | reverse complement strand
ATGGGGCGGCGCAGTGCGTGTTCTGCGGATGTGTCTGGGGCGTCAAGTTTAGGGCGGCCCGAGAGTTTCGCCAAACTCCCCGTGCGTGATGTGTGATTGAAAGCGTGAGCAAATCCGTTCAATGACAATAAGGGCGTTATCGTGTTGGCGCCTCTTTTTGACGCGGTTTACCTTGAAGACCTTGCTCAATATCGTCTGGTTCAAGCGTGATCTGCGTCTGCACGATCATGCCGCGCTGACGGCCGCGGCTGCGCGTGGGCCGGTATTGGGCCTGGTGGTGTATGAACCCTCGCTCTGGATGCAGCCGGATGTGGGCGGGCGGCATGCTGCGTTCTACGCCGAATGTCTCACTGAACTGCTTCAGCAGGCTGAGCAGCGCGCATTCAGCGTGCTGGTCTTACAGGGAGAAATGCCGCAGGTGCTTGTGAATCTGCATCAGGCTTTGGGTCGGTTTTGTCTGCTCAGTCATGAGGAGACCGGCAATTGGGCCAGCTTTGAGCGTGATCGACGGGTGCGTAGGTGGTGTCGCGCGAACGATGTCGACTGGCTGGAATATTCCCAGAATAACGTGGTGCGCGTATTGCCCTCACGTGACGACTGGGCGCGTGTCTGGGAAGCCCGCATGTCGGTGGCTGCCCGCAAGGTCCCGGCGCTGCAAGCGCTGTCTGAATCACTTAAACAAGTGACTGACGAACTGAATCGTAGTCACCGCCAGCCGGCGATTCAGCGCTGGCAGGCGCTGGCCAGCGAGGATAATTGCCCTGGCCGGCAGATGGGTGGCCGCAGCCAGGGGCTATCGCTGCTGAACAGTTTTCTGGAGGGGCGTGGCCTGCATTATCGTAGCCATATGAGTAGTCCTGGCACGGCTGAGACCTCCTGCTCTCGAGTGTCGCCACACCTGACCTGGGGAAGCCTTTCGATTCGGGAAGTCGTCCAGGCAGTCTGGAGAGCTCGCGCGCAGTGGCAGCGCGAGCAGGGTCACCCCGATCAACGCACCATGCTGGCCAGCCTCAAAAGCTTCGAGAGCCGTCTGCACTGGCACTGTCACTTCATTCAAAAACTCGAGACCGAGCCTGAGATCGAGTTCCGTTGTCTGCATCCGGCGACTCGTTCTCTGCGCAATGAGGCTGAACTCAGCTTGGCCGAGCGCGAACGTTTGCAGGCCTGGAGCCAGGGGCGCACCGGCCTTCCGTTTGTGGATGCCTGCATGCGTTATCTGCAGCATGAGGGATGGATCAACTTTCGGATGCGGGCCATGCTGATTTCGTTCGCCAGTCAGCATCTATGGTTGCACTGGCGCAGCACGGGTGAGCATCTGGCGCGACTGTTCACTGACTATGAGCCGGGTATTCACTGGCCGCAGATACAGATGCAAAGCGGTACCACCGGCATTAACACCATTCGAATCTACAATCCGGAAAAGCAGCGGCACGATCAAGACCCCACCGGAGCCTTTGTGGCTCGCTGGATCCCAGAGCTGGGTACATCAGATTACCCGGCGCCAATTGTCGATCATCGGCTCGCAGCCAAGGCGGCGCGCGATTGTTTATGGGGCCTGCGCGCCTCGCCTGAAGCCACCGATCAGGCCCAAGGTATTTATCGCAAGCACGGCAGTCGAAATCCGGCGCGTGAAGGTCGGCCCGCGGGGCAAGGGCGAGGGGCTGGGCAAAAAGGGCAGGGGCGAGCGTCCAAGAACGATCGGGCGTCTGAAGCGCCCGCTGCGTCCATACAGCCCGAGCTCGATTTTTAATGGCTATACAAGCTGAGACAGCGGTAACAGCACGATGAAATCCTAATCTACTCACACAGACCGATCACGGTCTTATGCTGGTCAACAAGGGTGATCGCATTGTCGGTCGAAGCCTGATCGACAAAGGCGAGTGGGAGCTTCAGTACATCAATGTGATCAGAAAGTTGATCGCGTGGCACTATCCCGCGAATCGGCCGATCGAGATCATCGACGTCGGTGCCAATCTGGGCGTGTACTCGCTGTCACTGCATGCAATACCCGGCTATACCGTCAAGGTGCATGCGATTGAGACTCAACGTCTGATTTTTCAGATCCTCAATGCCAACATCGCCTTGAACGGCACTCAGAATGTCTGGACTCATCACGGCGCTGTCAGTGACGCGATGGGTGCCCTGCAGATCAGCTGCCCCGATCTGAACCAGATCGCCAATTTTGGTGCCTTCATCAAGCTCGACGTCGAGGGTATGGAGCATTTGGCCATCAAGGGTGCGCTAAAAACTCTCGAAGCACAGAAGCCTATTGTTTTCTTTGAGCGGCACAAAACCGATTATGCGGCGGTGATTGCAGATCTCAGCGCGCTTGGCTACGACATCTGGGAGTTGCCCAGTTTCAGTGTCATCGCCATGCGCAAGGCCTGGGAGCTGAAGGTGACACCGTCCAGGAAGCTCACGCCCGACTGAAGTGGAGAGCTTGTCTTGAACGCCGACGCCTGCGCGATTCAGGCGGGCTCGTCATCCGAGCGGCGCTTGCGCTTGTCCTGCGATTCAAGCAGTTTGCGTCGTTTATCTGGCTCGGTGCGCATACGGTACTGCGGCGTACGCACGGCCTTGGCCACAGGATTGCGCGGCCGTCGGGTGCGCTGGGTTTTGCTCATGCCGGCGCAACCGGGTTCTCGGCAAGTTGGTTGCGAAGCGCTCGCAGCACATTGGTTTCCCGTGCTCCCAGGTGCCGCCACCCGGAGGGCGTAAGCCAATCGAAAATGTCCGGGGCATGCGATCGGACCAGCGGCAGCATGACGTCGGCGCTGAGAATATTGGCGCACTGATTGCTTCGCAGCCGGCGCGCGACCTCATCGACCATGGCGGCCTCGGGAATCCGTCGATCAGCACCCGTAAATTGATCACCGATCAGCTTTGCGTGATTGAGCAGGGCATGGCTGTAGCCCCTCAGCGGCTGGATCGATTCATCTTCGGTACCGAAGCCAGCTGCCGAACTCAGTCTCGCGTAGACCGAAGCAAGCGCCAGGAGATAGCCTGAAAAATTGGCATCGCCGTCTGGAATGCCGGCAGCCAGCATGTGCGCACGCAAATTTTGAAGATGCTGGGGCGATAGCACCGGTTCGCCCCATCTATCGCAGTTTGCGATACGTGCTTCTACGCCTTCTGCACGAATCTCGATCTGGTATTCGTATAGCGCGTCAAGCTCTTGCTCGTTCAGGGTTTGATTATTCTGTCCCTGCGCATGGCGGTCGGCGAGCTTGGCGTGAATCTCGGCTGGAAAGCGTTCATCAGGCCGCTCGCTCAGGATATGAGCGCCCTGTAGACGAACAGCCTCGCCCAGAATCGGATCAAGTTTCGCGTCCCTGAAGCGATCGAAAGCGCGCTGGTGGGCTGGTGTGATGGCCTCATCATCGCCCGCGCCCTGATCGATCGTCAGCATGGCATCTGGTCGCGCGAAGAACCCATCGATCGGCTGCCGCGCAATCATGGCGTCAAGGGCCTCTCGGCTCAGCAGAGCAAAGTGCCGGCCCGATCGCCCGAAAGGAACAATGCCACCCTGATCATACTGATCGATTCGTTGTTGCTGTCGTTCGGCGGGGGTCTGTGAAACCTCCACGTAGGCGATGTCCTGCATATAAAAATCAAGCGCGCGGGCCACCACAGGCACGCTGACCAGGGTGTTCATCAGCGTGCGCCGCAGCCCCCCATCTGCATCCCACTCGGGGTTACCCACAGCGGCTGCGCGGTGCAGCAGGATGTTGGCAGCCCCGAGGTTATTCATCATCCAGCCTTGGCGCTGCGCTTCGTTGAGACTGGTCAGTGTGCGCAGCACCGGCTCAAGATCTTCCCGACAGGCGCGCGGATCAGTCTGCGCCTTATTCAGCAAGCGGAACCGGGCAAAATCAGGATGGGCATCCAGCAACTGTCGCAGTACAGGAACACCTTGGCATAGGCGTTCATAGCGCGCGAAGCCGGCAAGAGGTGCCTCGCGTTGCGTCCAGACGAACTCGGCGATTTGATGCAGTATCTCGTCAATCGACCGCCTGACTGCGGGGTTGGTGAGCAATCGGGGTTCGTCGCGCAAGGCCTTGGCTGCGAAGTGCAGAGCGAGATCGGGGCGGCCCTCAAGTGCCTCATTGAGCACCTGCAGAAATAAAGACACTTTCAGACTGGCGTAGCGCTCTGGAAGTTGCTGGATGATACGAGCGACGTCGGCTTGTGCAACAACGCCCGGTCTACCGATAAATAGACGCGTCAGTGTCTCGGTCTGGGTGCGTGCGGACTGCTCATCCAGTTGCTGCCGTAGGCCGGATAGTGTCAGCAGAATATTGGTGCCGTCCAGTGATGCGGTCTCCAGGCCACTAAGCCGC
>JBIKMC010000303.1:0-4346 GCA_044359405.1 Burkholderiaceae bacterium | reverse complement strand
GGTGCCAGCGGATACCTGTGCGGACGCGCCATCTGGCAGTCGGCGTTTGAATGCTTTCCCGATTTTGACGCCATGGATCGAGGACTTGCCACCGACTCGGTGCGTTTCGTGCACGCCATCAACGAACTCACTGATCGGCTGGCAACCCCGTGGACGAAGCACGCGGCGTTTGCGGGCGGCCCCTCCTTGGCCCAGGCTGCAGAAAATTTCTGCAGCCAGTATCAACCGGGCTGATTCATGCCATGAGCGTCTCGACGCGCCGAGCCCGGATCGTGTCGCTGTTGCGCGAGTCAGGCTACGCGCCGATCGAGACGCTGTCGTCCTATTTCAGTGTCACGCCCCAGACCATACGCGCTGACCTGAATGCTCTGGCCGATGAAGGTTTACTGGTTCGTCATCATGGAGGCGCTGCGGCCCCCTCCAGCATCAGTAATACTGACTATGCTGCCCGCCGGCATGAATTTGCTCGCGAAAAGGCGCGCATTGCGCAGGCGGTCGCTGAGGAGCTGACCGATCGCTCATCGGTTTTTCTGACCCCGGGAACGACCATGCTGGCCGTGGCCGAGGCGCTTCGGGTGAGGCGCGAGCTCAAGGTGATTACCCATAGTCTTGAGGCAGCTCAGATTTTGCTGGGCGAACCAGACTTCGAGGTGATTGTGCTGGGCGGTCGACTTGAGCGGCGTAATCTTGCAACCAGCGATTCCACCACCATGGCGACTCTGTCTCAGTACCGGGCCGACGTGTGTGTGTGCAGTGCCGGTGGTTTGGACGAGAACGGGAACCTGCTCGAGTACCACGAGGGTGAGGCTGCGGTGGTGCGCGCGATGTTCAGCGCCTCACGCAGGGCTATTTTGGCCTTGGATCACAGCAAATTCCGGCGCACGGCAGCGGTGCGGGTTGCGGGGCTTGATGCGGTCTCATTGCTGGTAACCGATCAGGCACCACCGGCATCGCTGCGCGCTCGTCTTCGCGCCGCCAAGGTGTCCTTAAAGATTGCGCGCTAAGTTTGGCAGCGCCGATATTCGGCTCGACTGGGGGTAGCGTGTGCGCGATACCTTTGTGGCAGTCAATACAGGTTTGATCCTCGCCAAAGGCGACCTAGTGCTTGGTCGCTGCACGACGATTCTGCTCGGCATAGTCCATGAAATGAAAGTCGTGGCAGTTGCGGCACTCACGACTGTCGGTTCGCTCGAGTCGGTCCCATTCATGTTGGGCAAGCGTGAGGCGCTTGGCATTGAATTTTTCAGGTGTGTCGATTGACCAGCATTTTGTGCCAGAGCTCATTGCTTGCCTGAATCTTTCTGACCATCTTCGCGCCCCAGAAGAGAATGGGGGCGTAACGGTGTGTTACAGCAGCGGTTCGAGTAGCGCCGCGATACCCAGCAGGTAGTCATCGGAGTACCAGGCGCCCGCCAGCTGCAGGCCGATGGGCAAGCCCTCGGGCGATAGTCCGCAGGGCATGGACAGGGCCGGATGTCCGGTCAGATTCATGGGATAGGTGTAGGGATACCAGGCCGCCCGGATGCGTCCGGCCGGCTGTCCGGCGATGATCATTGACCCCTCGGGCTCGACGCTGATGGGCAGAGGCGGGGCCGAGACCGTGGGTGAGGCCAGTACATCAAATCGCTCAAAGACCGCCTGCAGTTGTTGAAAACAGCGGGTCTTGGCCTGGTTGGCCTCGTGCAGATCGAGCGCGCCGTGCTCAAAGCCCCTGAGGGCCACCTTCACAATGGCCGGATCGATTCGGTCTTGAAAGGTCGTCAGGTGCGGTTTAAGCCGTAATGCGGTGAGCGACTCGAGAATGACCAGAAAGTGCCGTTCAAGTGAGACGAAGTCGAGCTCAATGGGTTCGACGATGGCGCCCTCAGCCTGGGCCATATGCATGGCGCGTTCACCCGCCCGAAGTACAGCGGCATCCACCGGATTGCCGGCGCTGGCCAGCCATGCAATGCGCACCCCCCGCAATGATTGAGGTCGCGGTCTGAATTGCTGTGGGCCTTGTCCATAGGGGTCACGCGGATGAGCCCCCCGAATGGCATCAAACAGCAGGGCGCAGTCGCCCACGTCGCGAGCCATCGGACCGACGTAAGAGTTGGCGCTGAATAGATCGCCTGGCTGCAGATTGGCGATGACGCCCAGCGTGGCCTTCAGTCCAACGACACCGCAACACGAGGCTGGAATGCGGATCGAACCACCGCCGTCGCTGCCCAGGGCGAGTGAGCCCATGTCACACGCGACGGCCACCGCCGCGCCGCAGCTGGAAGCGCCTGGCGTGTGCTCGGCGCTGTAGGGGTTCAGGGTGCGGCCGAATATTGGCGCGCTGGCTGATTGGCGCGCGCCGAACTCGGGCGTGGTGGTTTTACCAATGAGGATGGCGCCCGCAGCCTTGGCTCGTGCGACCGCCAGCGCATCCTGGTCGGGCACGTGGTGTTCGTAAATGAACGAGCCCATGGTGGTGCGCACGCCTGCCGTGGGCGTGAGGTCTTTGACCGAGTAGGGTAGGCCGTGCAAAGGGCCCAGCGGCCGTCCATCCATCACCGCCTGCTCGGCCTCTCGCGCAGCCTGCAGAGCCTCGTCGGCGATGACGGTGATGAAAGCGTTGAGCGCTCGGTGCTGGTCGATGCGCTCAAGCGCAGCCTGAACCAGTTCGAGCGGGGAAAGCTCGCGCTGACGGATGCGTCGGGCCAGTTCGCGCGCCGACTCGGGAGCCTGGGGCAAGGGTGTGGGACTGGTCATGGTTCAGTTCATCCATCGACCGCCATCGATGAGCAGGGCCTGTCCGGTGATGAAGCGGGCCTCGTCACTGGCCAGAAAGGTCACCGCGGCGGCTACGTCATCGGGGGTGCCGACAAAGCCCGCCGGTGTACCGGCGCGCACCCGCTCGAGCACTTCGGGGGACAGGCGATCGTGCGCGCGCGTGCGAATGGCGCCGGGCACTACCGCATTGACGGTAACGCCATGCGGCGCGAGCTCTCGTGCCAGCGAGCGGGTGAAGCCGACAATACCCATCTTGGCGGCTGCATAGTCAGCCAGTCCGGCATCGCCCACAAAGGCGGCGTCACTACTCATGTTGATGATGCGACCATAGCGGCGCGATTGCATGGAGGGGGCGACCTGCCGGCTGGCCCGCATCGCGGTCAACAGGGAGACTTCAAGCACGAAGCGCCAGGTGCTTTCCTCGGACTGAACGAATGGACCCGCCCGTTCGCGCGCGCTTCGCCCCACGTTGTTGAACAGGATGTCGACCGGACCCAGGGTGCTTTGCGCGTCGCGTAGAAATTCTTCGATGGTGCCGGCGCGCGTGCAGTCGCCGTCGATCATCAGAACCGGCTCGCCCCCGCTCAGACTGGCACGCAGCGGTGAGCAGTCAAGATCGAGAGTGGCCACGGTTGCGCCGGCCGCCAGCAGCCGTCTCACGGTGGCGGCACCGATGCCATCGCCGCCGCCGGTCACGACGGCAAATCGATCCTTCAAGGCCGTCGTCATCATCGTCCTTAATGAAAGGTTCGGCCGCCATCGACGGCGAGCGCAGTGCCGGTGATATAACTGGCTGCCGGGCTGCACAGAAAGAGCACGGCAGCGGCGATTTCATCGGGCTCGGCCACGCGCTTTTGCGCGTAGCGGCTGCGAATGCCGGCCAGCGCGGCGACTGGGTCCGAGGTCTGCTCGTAACTGGTACGGAACAGCGGGGTGTCGACCGCGCCCGGGCAGACCGTATTCACGCGGATGCCTCGATCGGCGAGCTCGAGCGCCAGCGCTTTGCCGAACATGATCAGCCCGGCTTTACTGGCGCAGTAGGCGCTGCGATGCATCAGCGGCACCAGGCCCGCACCCGAGGCAAGATTGACGATGGCACCCGCTCCGGATTGCTCAAGCCAGGGTAAGGATGCCCGGCAGACACGCATGGCGCCGCTCAGATTGATATCGATGAGCCGTGACCAGGCAGAGTCATCGATAGCGTCGAGCGCAGCGACCTGATCGATGCCCGCGCTGTTGATGACGGTGTCAAGGCCCCCCAGTGCAGCGGCACTCCGTCGCACGGCGTCATCGACGCCATTGCGGTCGGTGATGTCGCACACAATACCCAGGCAGCGTTCACCCAGCGATGATTGGGCCTGGGCAAGTTGCGCCGCATTGACATCGAGCAGACTCACGGACGCACCCTCGGCAACGGCCTGTTGGGCAACCGCCAGACCGATGCCACTGGCACCGCCGGTAATCAGAAGTCGCTGCGGGCGGGATGGTTTGATCGTCATTCGGTGTGGGCTCGCTCAGCCTTGGCCAGAAGCCGCTTTGAGCAGCGGACGCATATCGTCGGTGATGTGGTCGCAGCGTCCGATCCAGAC
>JBIKMC010000058.1:0-14453 GCA_044359405.1 Burkholderiaceae bacterium | reverse complement strand
CTGGGCACGCCCAGCACGCCTGCCACCGCATGCTGCATCTCGCTGGGATGCTGGGTTGAGCAATACACCAGCATGCCGCCGTCTTCCTGAGGAACGGCGTAACTGATCTGCCCCTCCAGGTAAAACTGCTCTTGACCGCCGATATCCAGACGCCCCTCAAGCCGATGGGGTGCGTTTGCGATGGCCTGCGCACAGGCACCGGGTGCGGATTCACGCTGCAGGCGCATATCGGGCAAAACGCGCAGCCCCTGCTCGGCAGCCTCGCGATACGACAAAGTGGCTGGCAGCGGCCGGACCTGGATCAGTTTGCCCGCCAGACCCGCGGCGCGCCGCGCAGCCAGCCGATCAATAGCAACCACCAGATACACCGGCTGCCCGACATGCCTGACCTCACCCTCGGCCAGTACCGGGTCGTCGTGAATAATGGGTCCACAATCGTTTCGACCAACGATGTCAGCGGCCAGCAGCACGTCGACAACACCCTCCTGCGAGCGCAGGGCCTCGACATCGACGCCCAACAGCTCGCCGTGTGCAATGGGCGATAGGCCCAGCGCCGCATGCAGGGTTCCGTTCAGCTCGACAATATCGTCGGTATAGCTTGCTGCGCCGGCCACATGAAGATGGGCGGACTCATGCGCAAGGCTCGCCCCGACCACGGACAGCGGGCTTGAATCATCGGCCTTCATCAACCGGCCCCGAGCAACACGGTTCGCGCTGGCTCACGCTGCGCAAACACGCGCAGTTGCGCATCTGACAGAGCCCGGTCAGGCCGCGTGCACCACCACAAGCGCTCCAGCAGATTTTCGGCCACTCTCACCCGCCACGCCGCTGAGCCACGTAGATCAGTAATCGGCTTGAAATCCTGCGCCAGTGCCTGCTGGGCCGACTCCATCGCTGCACGAGTCCAGGGCCGACCGAGCAGAGCCTGCTCGGTGTGCAGGGCGCGACGAACCGTCGCTGCCATACCGCCGAAAGCTAGACGTATGGCGCTGACCGTACCCTGCTGAATGCGGATCGAGGCACCCAGGCAAACCGCAGAAATATCCGAGTCATAGCGTTTGCTGATTTTCCAGCCGATGACCTGATGCCCCGCAACAGGCAGGGGAATGCGCACCGCCTGGACAAACTCACCCGGCTCAAGCGCGTTTTTCATGTAGTCAAGGTAAAAATCCTCAAGGGCAAGTGTGCGCACGTGCTCGCCACGGCGAAGCTCGAGCTCAGCGCCCAGCGCCATCAGAATCGGAGCCCCATCACCGATGGGTGACCCGTTGGCCAGATTGCCAACGAGGGTGCCGACCTGGCGCACGGGTGGGCCAGCGAACCGTAACCACACCTCGGTCAAGCCAGGCCAGAGGTGCGCGATCTCAGCCCAGGCCTGCTCGAGCCTGACGGCAGCACCAATCCGCAAGAAAGCGTCAGACCGCTCGATGCACCCCAGCTCAGGGACTCGCCCGATATAAATCAGATCATTGAGCCTGCGGAACTGCTTATTGACCCACAGCGCCATATCGGTAGCCCCGGCCAGCACACGCGCCTGTGGGCGAGCCGCGCGAAGGCGGGCAAAACTGGCCAGGGAGCCGGGCGCCGTAAAGCGCACAAGCTCAGAGCTCTGTGGCTGGTAGACGAAGTCGGCCTGCATGCCGCCCGCCTGGCTTCTAAGAGCCCGCAAAGCCGCTATCAGTGGCCCTCGATCGAGCGGCGCTGGTGAAACTTCAAACATGCGCTCGCCCGCGTCCAGAATGGGGCGGTAGCCCGTGCAACGGCACAAATTTCCGGCCAGTGCATCGGCCAGCGCCTGACGGTCAGGGCGCTGATCACCCGCCTGCACGGCCTCGTATTGGGCCCACAGTGACATCACAAAGCCCGGCGTGCAGAAGCCGCACTGTGAGGCGTGGCAGTCGTGCATGGCCTGCTGGACCGGATGCAGCATCCGCGGAGCCGCCATCTCAGCGAGATCTTCCACCGTGAACACGGCGCATCCATCCACCGTGGGCAGAAAACGCAGACAGGCGTTGATGGCTCTGAGTCTAAGGTAGGGCTCAAGCCGGCTGCTGGCGACCGAGTCGCCAGAGTGGCCACCCGGGCGGGCCGAAAGACCATCCCGCTGCTCGGAGCAGTCATCCGTGGCCCCATCGAGCTCGGCCAGTACCACCGTGCAAGCGCCGCAGTCACCCTCATTGCAGCCCTCCTTCGTACCCGTGCACCGCGCCTCTTCGCGCAGCCAGTCAAGCAGGGTTCGGGTCGGCGAAACGTGGTCGACGCTGACCAGCTTGCCGCGATGAATGAAGCGGATGGGTCGGGGCGCGACGTCCGTCTCGGACGATGGAACGGGAGGGCTTGAATCCAGAGTCGGTGTCATAGCCGTCTTTATGCCAGAACCCGCCCCATCACGCCAAGCAACACCCCGTTGGCTTGCGTGAATGTCGATCGAACCGACAACTCAAGTATGCTTCCGGACAAATTTCGCCCTCAGGCGCTCATACCCAAGTCAGTTGGAACGGAGGAGGCTTCGCTATGAAAAAAATCATGAACTCGCCCGACACCTTTGTCGACGAAATGCTCGATGGTCTGGTCGCGGCACATCCGGGCATGGTCCGTCAGGGCCGCGTGATCAGAGCCGTACACGCGCCTCGCAAGGGCAAGGTTGGCATCGTCTCGGGCGGCGGTTCCGGACACATGCCGCTATTTACCGGTTATGTCGGCAAGGGTCTGCTCGATGCCTGCTCCATCGGCGATGTGTTCTGCGGCCCCTCGGTCGATGATTGCGTCAAGGCCATTCATGCGGCCGACGGCGGGCGGGGCGTGCTCAAGCTGTACGGCAACTACGGCGGCGACAAGATGAATTTCGAACTCGCGGGCGAGATGACCGAGATGGATGGCATCGAGAACACGTCGGTTCGAGGCACCGACGACATCGCATCCGGCTCACCGGAAGAGTCCGACAAGCGACGCGGCGTGGCGGGTATCACCTTCGCCTTCAAGATTGCAGGCGCCAAGGCTGATCAGGGTGCGGACCTTGCCGAGGTCACTGCGACAGCAGAGGCCGCCACGGCCGCCTGCCGAACCATCGGTGTGGCCCTCTATCCGTGCCAGATTCCGGGTGCGGCGACACCCACCTTCAGCATCGGTGATGACGAAATCGAAATGGGTATGGGCATTCATGGCGAGCCAGGTATCTGGCGTAAGCCTCTGGTGCCCGCCGATGTCCTGGTCGATGAAATGATTCAACGCCTCCTGGCAGACCCGGTGCCCCACCCCTCCAACCGAATGGCGGTGTTGGTCAACAGCCTCGGTGCGACGCCCTATGAAGAACTTTTCATCATCTACCGCCGCGTGGCCCACCAGCTGGGTAAGGCCGGTATCAATATCGTCTTTCCCAAGGTTGGGCACTACGCCACCTCCATGGAAATGGCCGGCATGTCGATCAGCCTGCTGCACCTGACGCCGGAGTTTGAGACGCTTTTGGCAGCGCCCTCCGACTGCCCGTTCTGGAGGTAACCGCTGTGTCGGCTATCAATGCCGCCAGTGTGGTGGCTTTCATCAAGGCTGCGCGGGCAGCCACGCTTGCCGCGCAGGATGAACTCAATGCGGCCGATGCCCGCCTGGGCGATGGCGACACGGGCGTCATGCTGCGTCGTTTGTTTGAGGCCCTGGAGGCGGCCCTGCCCGCGCCGGGCACCGCTGACCATGACCTGGGCCTGATCTTTCAGCCACTGGCCAAAGCCAGTGCCAGCACCACCGGTTCAAGTCTGGGCACCTTGGTGACGGTGGCCATGATGACACTCACGAAAAGCACCCGCGGCCAGGCCGACCTTGCATGGACCGGGCTCGCGCAGTTGCTCGATGCCGTGCGTGATCAGCTCATGGCTCGAGGCGGCGCCAAACTGGGTGACAAGACCATTCTCGACTCACTGGACGCTGTAGCCCGCGCTGTCGAAGGCATGACCGATCCGCAGTTAATGCTTGATGCGGCGCGTAATGCCGCACGCCAGACGCTTGAGCGTTTTCGCCAGCAGCCCAATCGGGCTGGCCGTGCACGAATGTTCGGTGAAAAAACCATCGGACTTGATGACCCCGGCATGTTGGCTTTTTTACGCGTGGTCGAAGCGCTTCATGGGTGATGAAACTCGTGCCGTAAACGGCACTGCCCTCGCACGGCCCGGCAACGTGGCCCTGGCAACTTTCGAGGAACGCCTTCGTGAACGGCTAGGCGACCGTGTGCTGAGCCAGGCGGCCGCGCGCGAGCAGCATAGTCATGGCGAGGGTTTACCGGCCGTTGGCCTGCCTGATCTGGTCGTCTACCCCCTCACCAATGACGAGGTCGCCTTCGTGCTGTCCTCGTGTCACGAGCAATTGATTCCCGTTGTACCGTTCGGCGCCGGATCGTCTCTTGAAGGTCAGGTGGCAGCAGTCATGGGTGGTGTGAGCCTTGACCTAACCCGCATGGATGCGGTGCTTGAGGTTTCGCCTTATTCACTCGATTGCCGCGTGCAGGCAGGGCTTACACGAGAAGCCCTGAATGCACACATCCGACACACGGGCCTGTTCTTTCCCGTCGATCCGGGCGCGAACGCCAGTATTGGCGGCATGGCCTCCACGCGGGCCTCTGGCACGAATGCGGTCCGCTACGGCACCATGCGCGAGAACGTGCTGGGCCTCACCGTGGTTACCCCTGACGGACAAATCCTTCGTACAGGCACGCGCGCGCGCAAATCGGCCTCAGGCCTGGACCTGACCCACCTGTACGTGGGCAGCGAGGGCACGCTGGGAGTCATTACAGAGGTTCAACTCAAGCTCTACGGAATGCCCGAGAAAATTGTGGCCGCCGTATGCCAGTTTCCTGATCTCGAACAGGCCGTGGGTGCCGTGGTGTGCGCCCTTCAAAGCGGCATACAGTTTGCGCGCTGCGAACTGCTCGATGAAGTACAGATGCGCGCCTCAATTCTGTACTCAAAGCTGGATTACGAAGAAAAGCCGACCCTGTTCCTGGAGTTCTCGGGCAGCGACACCCAGACCTCTGAAGAAGCGCAACTGATGCAGAGCATCGCCTCGGACTTCGGCGGCAGCGCCTTTGCGTATGCCGAAAAGCAGGAGGAACGCAACCGGCTATGGACGGCACGACATCGCTCGTATCAGTCAGTGATGGCGCTGCAACCGGGCCGAGCCAACATGGGAACCGATGCCTGCGTGCCCATTGCGGCACTTCCGCAATGTCTGCTGGAAACCAAGGCCGATGTGCTGCAGAGCGGGCTACTGGCACCCATCGTCGGTCACGTGGGTGACGGCAATTTTCACCTGGGCATTCTGTACGACCCCAAAGATGCGGATGAAACCGAGCGCGCCGAGGGTCTGGCCTTTCGCGTGGCGCGCCGAGCCATCGCCATGGGCGGCACCTGCAGCGGCGAGCATGGTATCGGCCTGCATAAGCGGGTGCACGTAGAGGTCGAGCACGGCTACGGGGCAAGCCTTATGAAGCAGATCAAGCAGACGCTGGACCCGCGCGGCATCATGAATCCAGGCAAGTTCTACGCGGACTGAGTCGGCTCCAGCCTTACGCTGCCTGACCTCAACGAGCAGGCGGCGCCCCAATAGCCTGACACGAGCATGATCCAATTGACATGGATTCGATTCGTGCGGAGAATCCCCGTTTTGAAAGCGCTTTCAAATATGACCATGCTAACACTGCCGTTCGCTGTCTCCAGCGCCACAAGCCGGGCGACACGGTAGTGAAACTGGGGACAACTTGATGCTGAATCGTTATGCACTCGCCATCGCCTGCCTGGCGTGCTCGACTGCTCAGGCTGAAACTTTTCAGGACAGTCTCGGCAACACGTGGGATCTGTCGGGGTTCATGAAGGTCGAGGCCAGTCACGCCTTCAGCGCGCCGCGCATCACGCGCATCCCCGTTGAAAAGGGCGGATACACCAAGCCCGGCTACACCAACGACTGGCGAACCGCCTTTTCAGCGCCCCCCGACAGTCCCCAGCTGGGAAGCCGGTCCTCGAGCCTGGCGCTACAGCAGATATCGGCCGGGGTCAGCCATGAGACCGACGGCGCGGTCATGCTGGAGGCACGCACGAGCTATCGCTGGCGCTCGACCGCTCAAGCATCCAAGTGGTTCAAGACACCCGACATCGCCTACCGCGACGGCAGCGGCTTGCAAGGGGTCGATTTTTTCGAGAAGTTCGTCGGCATCGGACGGCCCGACCTGGGCACGCTCCGGTATGGCACGCAACTTTCCCGTTCGTGGTCCCGCTCGGATTCGTTCAGCTATCCGATCGGTCTGTCCGGACAATGGGCTGACTCGGGAGCCGGCTTTGGATTGCTTCCCGAGGCGATTCGCCTCACCAGCCGGGCATTCGAGGATGGACAGGGCAAGCTCACGGTCGAGGTTTCTGTGGGTCGCAACGAGCTCAATGATCGCAATTCGGTTCAGCCACACAACCCGCCGCCTTCCGAGCCAAAAGTGGTCGAGTTGTTCATGCAGTATTCGCGCGACAAGCACCTGATCGAATTCACTCTGCAGTCGTCCAGCGGTGCGCGGCAGACCTCGTTCGGAAAATCGGCGCTGCTCGGATGGATTGGCGATCCCGACATCATTGGTGGTCGACCACGACAGGCGGGCAAACCCAGCCAGTCGGTCGCGATGCTTCAGGGTAACCACTGGCCCAACCCTCAGAACATGCTGACCTACGGCCTGCGACACAACCAGTGGTCGGGCTCCGCCGGAAATTGCTATTTCGGACCCATATACCCGGAGAACGAGCCTCCCCGGAACGACTGCCGCTTCGACATCGACCCAGGGTTCAACTATGGCAATGCCAGCCTTGACTTCGCGGGCTTCCGTGCGACCAGCACCGACGCCATGCTGGGCTGGAGCCACTATCGTGGCTTGTTCACCTACACGGCAGCGCTGATGTATTTTGGACGCGGCTCCAGCGAAAACCCCATTGAGTGGGGCCAGAGCAATTCTGCCCTGAGCGCCAATCTGGGCATCTATCGCAAGCTGCCTGAGGTGCACAAGGGTGCAAGCGTCTATGCCGGTGTCGGCTTCAGCCGGGCCTCGCGCTTGGGGCCTGCGCCACTCAGTGCGCCCGACAATCAGTTCCTGGGCTTCAATTCCCTATACGACCGCTCGGGCGGCTCTGTCACCATCGGCACCAATTGGGTCTTCTGAGAAGCGCATGGCATACCTGTTAAACGCCTGCCGCGTCTGCCCTGCGCTGGTCGTGGCCGCGCTACTCAACACCCTGTCAGTCGGGCCGTCACTCGCCAACGAACCGTTTGAGACCGTCGGCACGGGCCGACTCTGGTCGATACCGCCGTCGGGGTCGGAGTCGCTCAAGCCACGCCCTGCACCGTGGCGCAGCGGTCCGATGCTGACGCGGGCCGTGCCGACCAACCAGTGGTATTCGTCAGTCGTTTATGAGCGTTGGTCAGACGTTCTCCATGCTCACCCGCTCAGTCTTCGAGCTTCTGAAAGCGGTTTCGAGATTGCTTACCCCAAAGCGGTTGTGGTTCCCGTGGCTGGCAAGCAGCCTGAAATCCAGTTTCCGCACCAACCTGCCCTGCGGGTGGCGAGTCCTTCGTTCACCCCCGATGCTGCGCGGCTTCATGATGCGGGCGACTGGGACATACAGGTACGGATGGCCCAAGGAAATCAGCACATCGATGCTCACATCGCTCACGGTAGTCCCTACGTCTATTTGAGCGCCAATGTCGGTACGGTTCGAATCAGCGTGTTGAACGGAGCCCGGCTCGCCGCGCCTGCGCGCAGGGCGGATCGCTGGGTCGTTGCGGCGCAGGAACCTACGGGCCAGCGCTGGGCGATCTTCGCGCCGGGCGGTGCTCAGGCTGACATCAATGCCGATGCGGTCACACTGACCCTTCCCACTGATGGCCGATTCGTGAGCGTCGCCGCGCTGCCCGATGACAGCGATGAAACACTGGACCGCTTTGCCCGTCATGCGTTTGCCTTCGTGAAGCGCACGCGTGTGCACTGGCGGTTCGATGAAGCGCAGGCACTGGTCGAGTCCCGTTTCGAGTTTTCCACCCAGGCCATGGATGGCGGCGAGGCTACTCCGATCGTCGGTCTGTACCCGCACCATCAGAAGCACCTGAAGCCAGGCACTGCGCTAATGACGCAAGGCCATGACAGCGCCCGTGGCCGTATCCGTCTGGCCGCCACCAACGAGTTCACCACCGCATTGAACTGGCAAGGCATTCTGCCGTACTGGCCCAAGCTCGCCGACGAAGCCGCGTCGAATCGTCTCGACAACCTGCTGGCAGGCGATGTGCGGCGGGCGGCATCCATGTTCGGACGCATGGGGCACGGCACTTATTGGACTGGCAAGACCCTGGGCGCGCTTGCGCATCTGATGAACATCGCCGAGCGGGCTGGAAATAGCGCTGCGGCGTCTGACCTGGAGGCGCTGCTGAAGCGTCGCTTCGACACCTGGTTTTCGGGTCAAACCACGCCCCGTTTCGTGTACAACCGCGAGATCGGTACCGTGATTGGGTACCCGGAAGAGTACGGCAGCATCGCCGCCATGAATGACCATCACTTTCACTACGGCTACTGGATCATGGCGGCCGCGCAGCTCGCAAGACGCGACCCTGCCTGGGCACAGCCGTCTGCACAAGGCGGACTGATCAATCGCCTCATCGCCGATATTGCCACCGATGAACGAGGCCGTAAGGACTTCCCGTTTCTGCGCAACTTCGATCCTTACGCGGGGCACTCGTGGGCAGGGGGCGATGGGGTCTATTTTGGTCATGGCAACAACCAGGAGTCCTCGTCGGAGGCAATCAACGCATGGGCTGCCATCGTGCTTTGGGCCGAGCAAACCGGAGATCGGCGGCTGCGCGACCTGGGGGCCTGGATGTACGCCACCGAAGTCAGTGCGATCCGCAACTATTGGCTGGATGTGGACGGCGACATTCTCGACCGCCGCTTCGGCAAGCCGCTGGCCAGCATGGTGTTTGGCGGCAAATATGCCTACAGCACCTGGTGGACCGAGGAGCCCCGTCAGATCCAGGGCATCAATCTGTTGCCGATCACGCCGTCTTCCACCTATCTGGCGCTGGGCAAGCCCTACCTTCAGCGCTTCTTTGACGGACTGCAGGCGAGCCGCAAGGCTTATGACGCATCCGGAATGTCCGACGGGACGCCCGCCGATATATGGCAAGACGTATTCGCGAGCTTCCGCGCCTTGAGCGATCCGACTGAAGCGCTTCGTGGCTGGAACCCTCGGGGTGCTGTTGAGCTGGGCGAGACCCGCACGCGAACCTTTCATTGGCTGCACAGCCTCAGCGCCCTCGGCGCAGTCGACCTTTCGGTACGTGCGGACACCGCGCTCTACACGGTATTTCGCCGAGACGACGGCGTACGCACCTACCTCGCGCACAATCCTGGACGCGCTCCCCGCACCGTGCGGTTTACCGATGGCGCCACGCTGACGGTTGCTCCGGGGCAGCTGGGCTCGCTGTCGCGCAAACCATGAGACCAGGCTTGTCGAGCAATCATGTGCGCAGTGCCGCTGGCGATCGCGGCCGCGCCTTATCGGGGCCGCTGATTGCCGGTGCCGATATCGGCGGGACCAAGATTGCTGTCGCTCTGGCCGATGAGCGGGGAATCATCGCCCGTCGCTCGGCACCAACGCCGCTGAGCGGTCCGGCTGCTGCGGTCGCCAACCGTGTTCTCGAACTGCTCGACACGTGCATTGAACACGCCGGGTTGTCGCGCGGGCATCTGAACGCTCTGGGCGTGGCCAGCTGTGGGCCCTTTAAGAAAACCGACGAGGGTCTCGCTCTGGTCGCGCCGAATCTGTGCGGCGCCCTGAATCCGGCCGGTCACTTGGGCAACGACTGGACAGCGATTCCGCTTCAGGCGGCGTTGCGTGATGTCGCGGCGGTGGTACGCATTGAAAACGATGCCGTCGCGGCGCTGGTCGCCGAGTCTCGCCTGGGCACGTTGCGCGGGTGCCGTCACGCCGCCTATCTCACCTGGAGCACGGGTATCGGGGTTGGCCTGATGGTAGACGGTCATGTTCTACGCGGCAAAGCCGGCAACGCTGGACACGCTGGGCACATGGTCGGCGCTCACGTATCCGCACACTCGAACCACGCGGAGGGCCTGCCAGCCGCCGCACACGCCGGAGCAGTCGCCGACGCCTACGTGGCCATTCCCACCTGCGGATGTGGCAATCGAGGTGACATCGAAGCGGTCAGCAGCGGGAGCGGACTTGCGCGCCGATGGGGTAAACCGGTGGCTGACCTGTTCGAGGCTGCGGATCGGGGCGATGCCCGTGCCCAGACACTCATCAACGACGCGCTTGAACATGTGTCCGCGCTGATTTACAACCTCATCATCACACTCGATCTCGAGCGCATTGCGGTGGGCGGCGGCCTGTTTCATGCGCAGCAAAACCGGCTGCTGCCGGCACTGCGGGACAAGGTCTTCAATCATCCGTCAAGATGTGGTCTTGGCGCACTGACGGCTGACGTGGACATTCAAGCCGTGCACAATGCGCGCCATACGGCCGACCTTGCCGCTCTGTGTCTGGTCATGCCGGACAGCTGGCAGGATGAAGGCATTCTGGAATGGGAAGCGCTGCAATGAGCCACGTCACCATTTTCGATGTTGCGCGCGAAGCAGGTGTATCTGAAAGCACCGTCTCCCGGGTACTGAACGGTACAGCGCGTGTGTCTCAGGTCAAGCGGCAAGCGGTCGACCGTGCCATCGAGGCCCTGGGGTTTCAGCCGAATGCCTTCGCAAGAGGCCTCGCGACCGGGCGTTCGCGCGCCGTCGGCGTCGTAACCCAAGCCATCGACAGCCCGTTCTATGGTGAAGGCATGCGCGGTATCGAGCAGACCCTCCAGGCGAGCGGCTACACGCCCATTTTTATGAGTGGACACTGGAACTCGGACGACGAAGATCGCTGTATCCGTGAGCTCATTCAACGCCGGGTAGACGGCATCATTCTGTTCGCAGGCCGTCTGGGGGCCGCGCAGATCGAGGTCTTCGCCAAGCAGCTCCCCGTCGTCGTAACCGGCAAGACGATCCAGGCCAAGGGCGTCTTCAGCCTTTCGGTCGACGATGTTGAAGGCGCGCGGCTGGCAACCCAGCACCTGATCGATCTGGGCCACCGCCGAATTGCCTTTATCAGCGGGCCGCGAGACCACCCGGACGCGAATGCCCGGTTCAAGGGCTACCGTGCCGCCCTCGATCAGGCTGGTATTGCTTTTGTACCCAGTCTCGTCGCCCCGGGCAATTTTCTCGAGGACGGCGGCCGCAATGCCGGTCAGCGACTGCTCGACCTCGGCGAGCCGTTCAGCGCGGTTGTCTGCGCCAACGATCAAACCGCTTTCGGGCTTCAGCTTGCGCTCTTTCATCGCGGGCTGCGGGTTCCGGACGACGTATCGGTCGTCGGGTTCGACGATCTTGCTGCGTCGGCCTATTTTCTGCCGCCGCTGACCACGGTACGACAGCCGGTGTTCGAGATGGGCGAGCTCTCAGCCCAGGCCTTGTTGTTGATGCTTGAATCGCGTACGCCCAGCCTTCAGGCACCTGGCGTGGCCCTGGTCGTGCGCGAGTCGACCCGAGCACTTCCCCGCCAGTCGCGCACCGCGCGGCCGCGTCGGGCCGCCTGACCCGTCGCAACAGGCCACCGGTCACATGCCATCGAAGCGCCTCATCGACGGATCTTGCAAGCGCTTTCATGCCATCAACACCGGTGGCTTCCGAGGGGAACCCTTCGCTTCGGGCACCCCCTCCGGGCCGACGGATCAGCAAACGACGCGACGCAGACTCATCCTGAGTGCGGCCGGGAGTTTTTTGCCAGCTCAGGCCTTGGCAAAACGCCCATCACAGCAAGCCGCGCACACCCTGACCGTCGCCGCGTACCCGGCGGTCGATCAAATCGTCCGCGATGCACTGCCCCACTGGCAATCGCTTAACCCGTCCGTACCGGTTCAGATCGTTTCGCGCGAGTTTGGTGATCATCATGCGGCATTGACGGCAGCCATGGCTTCGCGGCGCGGCCTGCCGGACATCATGGCCATCGAGTTCGGTTATCTGGCGCGCTTTGCTGCCAGCGGTGCACTGCTTGAGCTTGACCAGGTCCCCTCCTTGAGCCGCACGGCCGAGACCGAGCTCACCGCCTTCGCGCTGGCACAGGCACGGCCGCGCGGTCGCCTGCTGGCACTGCCCACAGACATCGGTCCGGGGGCGATGTTTTACCGCCGCGATGTGATCGAGCGCAGCGGCATCCGCGAGAGCGAGATGACCGAATCCTGGAGCTCGTTCGTCGCCACCGGAGAGAGACTGCGCACGCGAACGGATGCCTATCTGATCGCCCATGCCCGAGACCTCAAGGATGCCGTCATCCGTACTCGGGTTCCTTCCGGAGAGGGCCTCTACTTCAACGCACAGGGCGTGCCGCAGATCCGCAGCGAACGATTCCGCCTCGCGTTCAACCTTGCAAGGGAGGTGCGCCGGGCCGGCATGGATGCTCGAGTACCGGTGTGGAGCAACGATTGGGCCGAAGGCCTGCGCCGCGGCCGTATCGCGACCCAGCTCATGGGCGCCTGGTTTGGAGGCCATCTGGCCAACTGGCTTGCGCCTGCCACCGCAGGTCTTTGGCGCACCTCAGGCCTGCCCGGTGGGGCAGCGGCCTCCTGGGGCGGAACGTTTTATGCCATATCGGCCGAGTCGCCCAATGCGCAGGCTGCGCTTGAACTGGTCCGGCTGCTGGTACTCGAGCGCGATCGTCAACTGCACGCCTTCAGACGGCACGATGCATTTCCGGCGTTGATGTCGGCCCAGGACGACCCTTTCTTTGATGAACCGCTCTCCTTCTTTGGCGGTCAGACAGCGCGGCGCCTGTGGCGCGACATTGCTCGGCGTGTGCCGTCGCTGGGGCTTCACCGGCTTGACCCGCTCGCCGATGAAATCGTCAATGCCGAGCTCGATCGGGTGCTGCTGCGCGGCAAGGACGTTGACAGCGCGCTCGACGATGCCAGTACGCTTCTGGAGCGTCGGGTACGAAGGATGCGATCATGAGCGCCCCTGGATACCCCACGCGCTCGAGGTTTCGCGCCTGGTTGCGCAGCCATCAGGTCAAGCTGGCCCCCTGGCTCTTTCTTGCACCGTTTTTCGTCTTGTTCGCAGTCTTCGGCGTTTTTCCGATCGCGTTCTCGGCCTTCATGGCGCTGCACGACTGGGACCCGGTGAGCGGCCTCGGAACTGCACGGTTCGTCGGGGGCGACAACTTCGCCTTCGTGCTCACTGACCCCTGGTTTTGGCAGTCGCTCGCCAATACCGCATGGCTTGCCGTGACATCAGGCGCAGCCCAGCATCTGGTCGCCATTCCCCTCGCCTGCTTCATCAATGCCCAATGGCGCCGCACGCGCGATCTGCTGGCCGCCCTTTACTTCCTGCCTTACATCACCTCGACGGTCGCTGTCGCCATCATGTTCACGGCACTTCTGTCGCGGGATTTCGGCCTGGTCAATCTGATCATTTCGCAGCTTGCCCAACTTCCCATGCTTGGCTCGTGGCTGCCGGCCGAGCCCATCGACTGGCTCAATGACCCGGACAGAATTCGGCCGGCTGTTTCCATGGTGGTGTTCTGGCGTTTTGTCGGCTTCAATACCCTGCTGTACCTGGCTGCTCTTCAAGGCATTCCCGGCGAACTGTACGAGGCAGCCCGCCTTGATGGCGCGAACGTCTGGCAGCGCTTCCGGTTCGTAACGCTTCCGCTTCTAAAGCCGGTCATGTTCTTTGGCGTAACGCTCTCGATCATTGGGGGCATGCAACTGTTCGAAGAGCCCTTCATCCTTTCGGGTGGTCGCGGCGGCCCCGACCAGGCGGTGATGACCACTGCCATGTATCTCTACCGCAGCGCGTTCGAGTTTTCCGATTTTGGTGCAGCCAGCGCCATGTCATGGCTGCTGGTGCTGCTGATGGGCGTGCTTACCCTGGCCGTCAGGCGCGTCTTCAAGGACAAGCGCGCATGAATCCAAACGCCGCTTCGAGACAACCGGTGAGCCGCCTCTCGACGATGGCCGCCTGGGCCTTGGTGGGTGCGGGTGCCCTGCTGATGCTTGCGCCCTTTTACTTCATGTTTGTCTACGCGAGCCTGTCCCGCACCGACATCTTTCAGGTACCGCCGCCTCTGTTTTTTGGTGATCATCTCGGCGCGAACTTCAAGATTCTCACGGCCCGGATCCCGTTCTGGACCAATCTGGGCTGGAGCCTTTATGTCGCCGGACTCAGTACGGCTCTTACCCTGCTGTTCTGTTCCATGGGCGGCTACGCCTTCGCGGTATACGACTTTCCTGGCAAGAAGCCACTGTTTGCGAGCGTCCTCGGCATCATGCTGGTGCCGCCGTTCTTGGGAATGATTTCGAATTTTCTGCTGATCGATGCGATCGGCTGGCTTGATGAGCCC
>JBIKMC010000301.1:0-4402 GCA_044359405.1 Burkholderiaceae bacterium | reverse complement strand
GACCGTATCGTGGTGATGGACCAGGGACGTGTACAGCAAAAAGGCACGCCCGATGAAATTTACAACCGCCCGCAGAATCTGTTCGTTGCGTCTTTTCTGGGTAGCCCCCAGATGAATCTGGTGGCTGGCCGAGTGGTTCGCGAGGCAGATCGCTTGTGCTTCGCCCAGGGAGATTTTCGGCTACCACTTGGGCCAGTCGCCGCGGTCGAGGGGCAGTCAGTCACCTTGGGCGTACGGCCCGAGGATTGTGCAGTCGACGCTTCAGGCTTGCAGGCCCGCGTGGGTCTGGTTTCGCCCTTGGGCTCCGAAACCCATGCGACGGTGAGCATCGCAGGGGTGGAGATCGTGGCGCGACTGGCCAAGGATGTGCTCGTGCATCCAGGGTCTGCCCTGGGCTTGAGATTCGATCCAAGCCGACTGCATTGGTTTGATACAGAAAAAGGTCATGCGCTTGAGCGCATCACCTGACGTGCGCCTGATATCGCCATAACCCACCTCACCCGGAGATTCCCGATGAAAGCGAAGCGACCTGTCGTCAGCACTGCCGAAATGAAGAAGCGCGTTGCGGTTTTCAAGAAGCTCAAGTCAAGCTCAATGCCCCTCATCGACGCGGTAATGCCGCAGTACAACCGCGACATCTTCAACATTATCGGACGCGGAGTCACGGAAGACGCATCCATGGAGGTGGCCATCAACGATGCGCGCGATTTTCATGTGGCGATCATTCGCTGCGAGGCTGGTAAGGGTACCGGACTGCACACGCATGAGACGCTCGAGGTGTTCATGCCGCTCTCGGGCAATTGGTCGGTGCAGTGGGGCGACGATGGTAAAAGCGAGTTAAGCATCGGACCGTGGGACTTCATTTCGATTCCGACCAAGATCATGCGCGGCTTTCGTAACGATTCGCCAGGAGAAGCCTACATGCTGTCCATCCTGGGAGGGACCGATCCCGGGCGGGTTACCTGGTGCGATCCGGTCATGCGGGCTGCCGCGCGGGCTGGCTATGTGCTTGATGCCGAGGGCAACATCACCAAAGCGGGGGCAGCCCCCTCGGCGTCTCGAGGCGGTACGCCCGGCGCGAAAAAGTCCGCCGCAGGCCGAAAGCCCGCGGCGAAGAAGGCTGCGGCGACCAAGTCGGGTGCGACTCGGGCGGTGACGGGTAAGCGTGCAGCTGCAAAAAAACCCGCCGCTGTTGCGGGTGCCGGCAAACAGGCTCAGCGGGTTGCGAAATCGGGCCGCTCAGCGCGTAGCTAAGCTCGCCCGCGCAAGGGCGTGACCACACCAAAACAGGGTTGAACATGACCGATCTGCAGCTGTGTTACACGCCTGCCCGGGAGCTCGCTCGCCGAATCGCTGCGCGGGATCTCTCGCCGGTTGAGTTAATGAAGGCGACGATTGCGCGGGCTCAGGTGGTTGATCAGAAGTGCAATATCTTTGCGTTTGACAACTATGAGGCCGCGCTTATCGAGGCAGGCCGGGCTGAGCAGGCGGTCCTGCGCGGTGACTCCCTGGGTCCGCTGCACGGGGTACCGCTGACTGTCAAGGACAATTTGCCCACGGTTGGGCATCCGATGACCAATGGCTCGCTGACTGCAATGGAGAACCGCCCCAGCGCAGACGCCCTGGTCTGGCAGAGATTGCGCGCTGCTGGAGCTATTCTTGTCGGCAAGACCACGACCCCCGAGTTTGCCCACAAGGTGCTGACCGATTCGCGTGCGTTCGGCATCACCCGCAGCCCCTGGTCGCTTGAGCACACGCCGGGTGGGTCCAGTGGTGGCGCGTCGGCGGCGGTCGCTGCCGGTGTCGGCCCTGTCACGGTCGGGACGGATGGCGGGGGCTCTATACGTTGTCCAGCCTCTTGCGGCGGGCTGTTTGGCCTCAAGGCAACGCTGGGCCGTATACCCTTTGAGATCATCCCGGACACGTTTTCCAATTACGCGTTCAGTGGCCCAATTACCCGCGATGTGCTCGATCTGGACCAGATGCTGGCGATCATGTCGGGGCCGACCCCACTGGATGCGCATTCCATCGGGATTGCACCCTACCACCATGATGCGAAAGCGATTCGCCCCGAGGTTCGTGGCCTGCGTGTCGCTTGGGTCAGCGCATTTGGCGGTGGCGATGTTGATGCGCAGGTTGCCCAGGCCTGCGCGCGTACCGTCGGGCTTATGCAGCAGTCGGGCGCGCAGGTGGAAGCGCTCGTGGTGCCCGAATTTTCAGATGTCTTCGACTATTACGTGGTGATCGCCACTGCAGCGCATGCGGCGCGCATGGGAAAGCTGGCCGCCGAGCACGGCGACCAGCTGACCGACTCCATGCGTGCGTCGATTGCGCAGGGTCTCACCTGGAGTGCCGTGCAGTGGCAACACGCTGCCGACCGCCGGACCTCGCTTTTTCGCAAGGTACAGAGTCTGTTCGAACGGTTCGATGTCATTGCCACACCCACCCTGGATGCGCCTCCCAAGCCCATTGATGCGGGCGGAGCCATCAACACGCCCATGTACGCAAAGTGGTGCCGCGCGCTTTACCCCTTCAATCTGACCGGACACCCGGCGGCGTCGGTACCTTGCGGTTTTTCACAGGCCGGCCTGCCCTTGGGCTTACAGCTGATTGCACCCTGGTATGAAGAGCGGCGCCTGATTCAGACGGCTGCGTTCATCGAACAAGCGCAGCCCTGGGCGACTCGTCGGCCCCCGCTTTGAAGCCACCTTCATTCGATTATCTGGCGCCGACTACGGTCACAGAGGCGGTGCAGGCGCTGGCTGTCCGGGAAGGCGCCCGCCTTCTGGCGGGTGGACAGAGTCTCGTGCCCGCGATGAATTTGCGACTGGCGCGGCCCGACTGTCTCATCGATATCAACCGAATCGCGGGACTGAGCCAGCTTGAGGTGGGCGATGGCTATCTGCGCATGGGCGCGCGCGTTACCCATCATGCGGTAGCCAGATCGGCCCTCGTGGCGAGTGTCTGTCCGATCATGGCCCGAACGGCTGCCGGCATTGCGCACGACGCGATTCGCCGCCGCGGTACCGTCTGCGGAAGTCTCGCGCATGCAGATCCTGCCGCGCAGTGGCCGCTGATTGCTCAGCTGTTTGCCGCTCAATTTGATCTGCAGTCGGTCCGAGGTCAGCGCCGTGTTGTGGTCGACGATTTTTTCCACGGTGTCTATCAAACCGCGATTGAACCGGATGAAATGCTGGTTCAGGTTGGATTTCAGGTGCCTGCGCCGGGTGAGCGATCATCCGTGCGTTGGTTTGCGCGTCGCCATGGCGATTTCATGATCGGTGCGCTAGGCATGCGCATCGTGTTGGGTCCCGACGGACATATTGACGAACTGCTTGTCGTGGGTGGGGGCTTCGAACCTCAGCCCAGCGTGCTTTCCCGGGCGTTTGCGCCCCTGCGGGGATCTCGCCCTGATCGTCAAGCATTTCAGGCGCTCGTCGAGCCGGCCGCTGACCTTGAATATCTTGCTGACCTGAGGGCCTCGGCGCATTACCGTCGCGAGCTTTTACAAAGACTGCTGTTGCAATGTTTTGATGACTGTGTGAGCTCAGCATGAGCGGCCGGCGGACGATTCAAGTGCTGGTCAATGGCAGTGAGCGACGCACCTGCGTTGAACCACGCATGCTGCTCAGTGATGCGCTTCGCGACGGCCTCGGTCTGACGGGTACGCATGTCGGCTGTGAGCAGGGAGTGTGTGGCGCCTGCACGGTGTGGCTGGATGACGAACCCGTGCGCAGCTGTCTGATGTTTGCGGTACAGGCCGATGCGAAGCGCGTGACCACTGTCGAAGGTCTCAGCGCTCCGCAGGCGTTGAGTGTCCTTGAGCAGGAGTTCTCCAGGGCACATGCGCTGCAGTGCGGCTTTTGCACTCCTGGCATTTTAATGAGCGTGCAGGCGCTGTTACGGGACAACCCGCAGCCTGATGAACAGGCGGTTCGCGAACTGCTGTCAGGACACCTGTGTCGCTGCACCGGCTACACGAATATCGTGCAGGCGGTGCTGGCGGCAGCCAGACGACTGGCGCTGCCGAATGGGAAACAGCGAGATGACTCAGGCGCATAGCGGGCAGGCGATCGGTCAGTCGATCGAGCGTCGCGAAGATCGGCGTTTTCTCAAAGGCCTGGGCCGCTACACCGACGACATTGCCGTTGTCGGGGCCTTGCATGCGCACTTTGTGCGCAGCCCGTACGCCCATGCACGCCTGCTGCGAATTGATACATCGCGCGCGCGTGCACTGCCGGGCGTGCACGGTGTGTTCACAGCATCTGACATCAAACCGCTTGCGACGCCTTTACGGATGGCGCCCCCGATCGAGGGCCTGCTGCCTGTGACGACCGACGTGCTGGCCGACGACAAGGTACGGTTTGCAGGCGATCCGTATGTCGTCATCGTCGCCGATGAT
>JBIKMC010000300.1:0-4404 GCA_044359405.1 Burkholderiaceae bacterium | reverse complement strand
CTCTGCAGGCACCGCCTCAATGAAATCAGGGGTCTTGGCCTCGAGTCGCTCGGCGGCCTTCAAGAGCAGGGCACGTCGCTCGCCAGGTCCCGTCTCACTCCAGGTGCGGAAGGCTTCGGCGGCAGCCTCGACCGCAATGACTGCATCGGCGGGCGATGCAGCGGGCGCGCGAGTGGCCACGGTACCGTCCAATGGATTGCGCCGCTCGAACATCGCATTGTTCTCGGCGGTCACCTTCAGACCGTTGATCAGCATGGACAGCTCAGACATGGTTTACTCCTTGGTACTGACTGTTCGATTCAGACGTGCATCAACGGGCTTTTTTTGCAGCGCGAGGCGCGCGGGTACGGTCTCATTGCTTGCCGCGCCCAGGTAGGCTTCGCGAATTACAGTGGACCGGGCCAGTAGTCGCGCGGGGCCCTGCGCAACCAACGCACCCCGTTCAATCACGTAACCCCGATCAGCCACCGCGAGGGCCTTGCGTACGTTCTGTTCAACCATCAGCACGGTGGTGCCCGCATCCGCAATGCGTCGGGCGATCTGCAACAGCTCGTCAACCATTCGTGGCGCAAGCCCCAATGACGGTTCATCCAGCATGAGTAGCCGAGGTTCGCCCATCATGGCTCTCGCAATGGCGACCATCTGCTGCTCACCACCGCTCATGGTGCCGGCCAGCTGCGCAGCTCGCTCACGAAGCTTGGGAAAATCATTCATGACACGATCAAGTCGGGCAGAGCGCTCACCGCGATCAGCCAGCCAGGCACCGAGCTCTAGATTCTCACGCACTGTCATCTGGCCAAATAGCTGTCGACCCTCTGCCACCAGCGCGATGCCCGAACGCACGACTTCGTCGACATGATCAGGCAGCTCTTCGTCATCGAGAAGTACCTCGCCAAAGCTGGGAATCTGCCGGGTCAGTGCGCGCAGCAGCGTCGTCTTGCCGGCGCCGTTTGGGCCCAGAACGACGGTCAGCCCAGGCAGCACATCGAGACGAAGATCTCGCAGAATCAAAAACGGGCCGTAGCCGGCGCTCAAACCTCTCACCTTGAGAGCCGCCTGGGCCGTACCCCCCAGTCGGAATCCCTGTGCGCGATACCACATCATGAATGCTGCGCCCCCAACTCGATCAGCTCATCACCCAGATAAGCCTCGATCACCCGTGGATCACGAATGATTTGCGCCGGTGAGGCATCAGCAATCTTTTCACCCTGATGCAGCACGATCACGCGGTCGACATAGCGGACCAGCGTGGTCACCGCATGCTCAATCCACACGATGGCAAGATCCAGTTCGTCACGCAGGCGCCGAATGAGCCTTGCCATAGCCTCAACCTCAGCCTCGGTAAGCCCCGCAGCCACCTCGTCCAGCAACAACACGCGCGGCCGGGTCGCCAGCGCCATACCGATTTCAAGCAGGCGCTGCTGCGCCGGAGTGATGTCACCCGCCCGAGCATCAATCTGAGCCGACAGGCCCGTCAATGCAAGAACACCTTCAACATCTCGCAGCGCCCACGGCACGCCGATCTCGTCGCCCCACAGCCAAAATTTACGCCGTCGACGGCCGGCGAACTTCAGACCAAACTCAATGTTCTGTCGCACCGTCAGGTCGCCAAACACGCGCGGCGTCTGGAAGGTACGCGCAAGCCCCATGGCTGCAAAGCGGTGCGGTTTAAGGCCAGCCAGTTGGCGCCCATTGAGCACCAACGTGCCAGCGTCGGGCGCAATCACACCGGAAATGGCGTTGAAGAAGGTAGTCTTCCCGGCACCGTTGGGGCCGATGATGCCCACCAATTCACCCGCGTGCAGATCGGCATCGACCGCGCGCACGGCAACCAGGCCGCCGAATCGAACGGTGACCCCCCGGGCCATGAGAAGCGGTGTCCTCCCGCCTGCAGGACAGGCATCGGTCATACCGTCGTCGGCTGCAGACTTCGCCCCAGCCTGGTGAATGGTCGCTCCGGTCCCGGCATGCCGTCCCAGCGTGAGACCCATCGCTTCAGACGCCGACATTGCGCCGCTCCTTACGCCGCTGTCGGTCCCTGGCCTTTTCTCCGCTCAAGTCATAACGTCGGGCCCTGCCCCAGGATTTCATCTGCTGCCACCAGACCTTAAAGCTTGACCATCGAAGCGAAGCAAGCCCGCCGGGCAGGTAAAGCACACAAAGAATCAGCAGTATTCCAAGAGCCATCATGTAAACCTGAGGCGCACTCAGCCGCAGGGACTCAGCAAGTACACTGAATACGATCGCTGCAATCAGCGGTCCCCAAAGGGTGATAGCCCCCCCGATCAGAGCGATGAGTACGGTCTGAAAGCCGACAAAGGGATTAAAGGCGGTGTGGGGATCGATGTAGGTCCAGCGGACCGCCATGGCAGCGCCCACGGCACCCGCGACCGCCGCCGTAAACACAAAGCCGCCTATCTTCAGCACGCGGGTATTCACACCCAGGGTCTGCGCCCGCTGTTCATCCGCGCCTATACCCTGAAGCGCATGACCCCAACGGGTTCGCCGGACAATGATTGAAATGCTCAGGGTGCCGAGCGCCAGAATCAGAACTGTCAGGTAAATCGTGCTGAGTTCTGGCACTGTGGCCAGTACACGCCCGACGGTACCGGTCACCGATTTTTCAAAGTAGCTCACCGAATGACGAATCAGCTCGGTCATTCCAAAGGTGAGCACAGCAAAATAGGTGCCGCGCAGATGCAGCACGGCGAATCCGATCAGCAACGCAAAGCCTGCGGCCACCGCCGACCCAAGCAGAATGCTTTGAATCCATCCGAGCGACTCGAGCATGAGCGCGGTGCTGTAGGCGCCCAGACCAAAGAAGGCCGATGTGGCCAGCGACAGATAACGAGTCATGCCACAAAACAAGCCCCAGCTGGATGACAGCGCGATGTACATCAGGCAGGTCAGCGCCATCGACAGCACAAAATCGTCAGCATAAGAAGGCAGCGCCAAGCCCCAACCGGCCAGAGCCAGCAACACCAAACCATCACGAAGCAGCAAGGGATAACGGTTCATCGCGCGAACAGCCCCTTGGGACGAAGCAACAACATAGAGATGAACACCGCGTAGGACAGAAGCGCCTTGAGCGATGGGTTGGTGAAATGCATGCCGAGCGCCTCAATCACACCCAGAAACAGACCACCCACCAGGGCTCCTCCCATGCTGCCAAAACCGCCCAGCGTAATCACGATCAATGCCGTGAGCGTATACGGCTCACCCATGGCCGGAGAAATGGTGTACGACATGGACAGCAGCGCTCCCGCAACACCCGAGAGACCAAGCCCGATACCGAACATGAGCGGATGCAGCCGGCGAACATTGATACCCACCAACTGGGCGCCCAGAGGCGACTGCATCAGCGCCCGTACGCCCTTGCCCAGCAGCGTCAGACGAAGCAGCAACATGAGCCCCAGACTGAAAGCAAGCGCCAGCGCAAACACCAGCAGCTTGTTACCTGCAAACTGTGCGCTGCCTATCCGGATGGGCTCGGTCATAAAGTCGTAGCCTCGCAGCTCTCCACCCCACTGCCAGGACGCGTAGTTCTGCACCAGAAACATCAGCCCGAAAGCGATCATCAGGCTGCGCGCTTCAAACACGTCAAGGTTGGGCGAAGTCGCACGCAGGGTGCGAAAACACAGCCAGTGAATGAGCATGCCCAGCGCCATCAACAGCAAAAAAGCCACAGGCAGCGTAAGAACCGGGTTTAGACCAAGCCCGGTCTGCGCCGCCCAGGTGAGGTAGGCACCCAGCATCAGAAATTCGCCATGCGCGATGTTCAAAATCCGCATCAGCCCGTACTGAAGATTGAGCCCGAGCGCGACCAGGGCGTAAATTCCCCCGGTGATCAGACCGCTCGCAAGCAGCTCCAGCCAGGCTGATACCGACACAACGACCCCGACTACTTCCAGGCAGGCTTGGACATCAGCTTTGCGGTGGCCAACTGAGGCGGCCAGACGACTTCGAACTCACCGTTCTGCCATTGGCTGACCGTGCCGGGTGTCGCGGTGTTTTCGCTGCCGGTGAACTTGACGTCGCCAATAATGGTCTTGTGCGTGCGGCCTGCAACGTAGTCTCGAATAGCCTTCCGATCAAGCCCCACTTGCTTGACCGCCGCAGTCATGATCTCCAGACCGGCCCAGCAGTGTCCGCTGGCCCAGCGATCAGGCTCCTTGCCGCTGAACTTCGCCGTGTGCGCATCAAAGTATGCCTTGGCACCTGGGCTGGTCTTACCGTTCCATGAACCCATCCCCATTACGCCCTCAGCACCGGCTGGGATCATCACGTTACGGTACAACTGAAATGCCGTACCCACCGAGGCGTAGAAAAACTGGGGGTTGAAACCAATTTCCTTGGCCTGCCGACTGGCCAGAATGGTGTCTGGTGGATAAGTAAAGCCGACAA
>JBIKMC010000299.1:0-4405 GCA_044359405.1 Burkholderiaceae bacterium | reverse complement strand
CTTCATTCTGATCGGTTCAACCACTTTCAACCTGGCCTTCCAGGGGGTCGATGGCAACAAGTGGGTCGAGCATCTGCTGTCCGATCTGCCCGGAGGTCAGCTGGGCTTTCTCATCATCGTCAACATCATGGTCTTCGTGTTGGCGTTCTTCCTCGATTTCTTCGAGCTCGCCTTCATCATCGTGCCGCTGCTGGGCCCAGTGGCCGAGAAGCTGGGTATCGATCTCATCTGGTTTGGCGTGCTGCTGTCGGTCAACATGCAGACCTCGTTCATGCATCCGCCGTTCGGCTTTGCGCTCTTTTACCTGCGCAGCGTCGCACCTCATGATGACTACACCGACAAGGTGACGGGTGAACGCATCGCCAAGGTCACCACCGGCCAGATCTACTGGGGGTCGGTGCCGTTCGTGTGCATTCAGCTGATCATGGTGGCGTTGGTCATTGCTTTCCCGGGCATGGTTACCGATGCTCTCGACAAGGGATCGGGCATCAATCCCGATGATGTCAAGCTGGAAGCGCCCAAGGACGAGTACGGCAGCGACGAAGAGAACCCGTCTGACGAACCGCCTAAGTAAGCGTCAACCGGTAAGCATCAACCGGTAAGCGTCAATCGGTAAGCGCCTATGGGTAGGCGCGCGCGGGGCGCGAAGCCCCGCGCTGCTCGCGTTTACAGCCTTTGCGAGAACATGAACGAGTCGTAGGCCCGCTCAGCGTAGTTGAACCACTGATACTGCTCGTTGCGGAAGCGCGAGTAGTCGGCCCAGACCTTCTTCCAGTTGGGATTCTTGTCATTGAGCTCGCTATAGACCTCATTGGCTGCCTTGAATGAGGCCGCCAGAACCTCACGCGGGAACGCAGCAACACGGGTGCCCTCGGACACCAGCTTGCGCAGCGCCTGCGGGTTGTACGCGTCGTAACGGGCCTGCATATCAACGTGCGAGTGCGAAGCAGCCTGCTCAACAATGGCCTTGAGGTCATTGGGCAGGGCATCCCAGGCCTTGGCATTGATATAAACGCTCAGCTGGGGGCCGCCCTCCCAGAATCCCGGGTAGTAGTACTGCTTGGCCACCTTGTAAAAGCCCAGCTTGAGGTCATCGTGCGGACCCACCCACTCAGCGGCATCGATGGTGCCCTTTTCGAGGGCCTGATAGATTTCGCCGCCGGGAATGTTCTGCGGCACCACACCCAGGCGCTCAAGCACGCGGCCGGCAAAGCCCCCAACGCGGAACTTAAGCCCTTTGAGATCTTCAACCGACTTGATTTCCTTGCGGAACCAACCGCCCATCTGCACGCCGGTGTTGCCTGCGGCGAAGTTGACGATGTCGTACTGACGATAAAACTCACGCGTAAGCTTCAGGCCGTTGCCGTGGTAGTACCAACCCGTCATTTGACGCGAGTTCATGCCGAAGGGCACCGCGCAATCGAGCGCGAAGGTTTCGTCCTTGCCGAAGAAGTAATACGGAGCGGTGTGGCCACCCTCAACCGTGCCCTTCTGCACGGCGTCGACCACGCCGAACGCCGGCACCAGCTCGCCGGGAGGGTGCGCGGTAACGTTCATGCGGCCATTGGATGCCGCGTTGACCGCCTTGGCAAAAACTTCAGCGGCGCCATACAGCGTGTCAAGCGACTTGGGGAAGCTTGAGGTGATACGCCAACGAATAACCTGCTGGGCCTGAACGGCAGGAGCAGTGCCCGCCGCGAGAATGCCGGCCAGACCGGCGTGCTTCACAAAGGAGCGACGTTCCATGCGAATGTCTCCAAAGGGTTTATGAACCTGCGCCAGTGGACGCCGAACGCTGCGAGCGCCCCTGAACCCGTCGATTCTAGACGTAGAAACCCAGCCCCAAACCCGTACAAACCCTAGGCTTGGGGGGAAACCCGACGTCTCAGCCCTTGCGACGCGGCGGCGGAAGGTCGGTACACACGCCTTCGAAAACCTCAGCGGCCATGCCGATCGACTCGCCCAGCGTCGGATGCGGATGTATGGTGCGCCCAATATCGACGGGGTCTGCGCCCATCTCAATCGCCAGCGCAACTTCACCGATCATGTCGCCTGCATGGGTGCCGACAATGCCGCCGCCCACGCAGCGATGCGTTTCTTCATCGAACAGCAGCTTGGTAAATCCCTCGTCGCGACCATTGGCAATCGCCCGCCCCGACGCAGCCCACGGAAACACCGCCTTGCCCACCTTGATGCCCTGTCGACGCGCCTCGTCTTCGGTGAGACCAACCCAGGCCACTTCAGGATCGGTGTAGGCCACCGACGGAATGACACGCGCATCAAAGAAACTTTTTTGACCGGCAGCAGCCTCGGCGGCCACATGCGCCTCATGCACCGCCTTGTGCGCCAGCATGGGCTGCCCGACGACATCGCCGATGGCAAAGATGTGCGGCACGTTGGTGCGCATTTGCTGGTCGACGGCGATGAAACCACGGTCAGAGACCGCAACGCCCGCACGCTCGGCCGCAATCAGCCGGCCGTTGGGGCTGCGCCCCACCGCTGACAGCACGAGGTCGTAGAGTTGGGGCTCGGCTGGAGCCTGCTCACCTTCAAACCAGACGCGAATACCCTCGGCGGCCGCCTCGGCGCGCACCGTCTTGGTCTTCAACATGACTTTGTCAAAGCGCGGCTCGTTGTACTTTTGCCAGACCTTGACCAGGTCACGGTCAGCGCCCGCCATGAGCCCGTCCATCATCTCGACGACCTCAATGCGGGCACCCAGCGTGGAGTAGACCGTGGCCATCTCAAGGCCAATAATGCCGCCACCGATGACCAGCATGCGCTTAGGCACAGCCGCCAGCTCGAGCGCGCCCGTTGAATCAACCACACGCGGATCTTCGGGCAGGAAGGGTAGGCGCACCGGCGTCGACCCGGCTGCGATCACAGCCTGCTCGAAACGAATGATCTTCTTGTGGCCATTGGTCTTGCGACCGGCGCCCTCGGTGCCGTCGACTTCCAGGTGATGGGCATCGATGAAGCGCCCTTCACCGCGCACCACATTCACCTTGCGCGCCTTGGCCATGCTGGCCAGTCCGCCCGTGAGTTTGCCGATGACCGACTGCTTGTGAGCCCGCAGTTTGTTGATGTCGATGGACGGCTTGCTGAAGCTCACACCCAGGGCTGCAAAGTGCTGTGTTTCATCGATGACAGCGGCCACATGCAGCAACGCCTTGGAGGGAATGCAGCCCACGTTGAGGCACACCCCGCCCAGCGTCCCGAAGCGCTCGACCAGAACCGTGTCCATGCCCAGGTCGGCCGCCCGGAAGGCCGCTGAATAACCACCCGGCCCGGCGCCCAGCACCAGCATCTGGCATTGCACATCAACCGGGCCCTGATAGGACGAGGCCGGTGCAGGTGCAGCAGGCGCAGGTGCAGCAGGCGCAGGTGCAGCCACAGCAGGAGCGGCCGCCGAAGCGGATCCCGCCTCAGGCGCTGAAGCAGGGGCCGAGGTAACGCTCTCGCCCACCTCCAGCACCATCATGGGAGCCCCTTTTGAAACCTTGTCGCCCAGCTTCACGTGCAAGGTGCGCACCACGCCGGCCGATGGCGACGGAATTTCCATGGACGCCTTGTCGGATTCCACGGTGACAATGCTTTGCTCGGCACGCACGGTATCGCCCGGCTTGACCAACAACTCAATCACTTCGACGTCGCTGAAATCGCCAATGTCGGGCACCGGCACTTCGATGGTCTGACTCATGCTCAATCCTTGTGGATGTTGGCGATCACAACATCACGCGCCGAAAGTCGGCAAGCAGCTGGGCGAGATACACGTTAAAGCGCGCAGCGGCCGCGCCATCGATCACCCGGTGATCCCACGACAGCGACAGCGGCAGTATCAGGCGGGGCTCAAATGACTGGCCGTTCCAGACGGGCCGCGTACTGGAGCGACACACGCCCAGGATGGCAACCTCAGGCGCATTGATGATGGGCGTGAAATACGTGCCCCCAATACCGCCCAAGCTGGAGATCGAGAAAGTGCCACCCTGCATGTCCGCGGGCGAGAGCTTGCCATCACGTGCCTTGGCCGCCAGCTCGGCGCTTTCGCGGGCCAGCTGCAGAATGCCCTTCTGATCAGCGTCGCGAATGACCGGCACCACCAAACCGTTGGGTGTATCGGCCGCGAAGCCGATGTGATAGTGGCGCTTGAGCACCAGATCGTCACCGTCAAGCGAGGCATTAAATTCGGGAAACTTCTTAAGCGCCGACACGCAGGCCTTGATAAGAAAGGCCAGCATGGTCACCTTGGCGCCGGCTTTGGCATGCTCTTCGTTCAGCCTGACACGAAAGGCCTCAAGCTCAGTGATGTCCGCGTCATCGTGATTGGTGACATGCGGAATCATCACCCAGTTACGATGCAGATTGGCCGCCGACAACTTCTTGATGCGCGAGCGGGGCTGTCGCT
>JBIKMC010000056.1:0-14895 GCA_044359405.1 Burkholderiaceae bacterium | reverse complement strand
CTCGGCATCGACCAGTGCCTTCTTGGACAAGGCCGTCTCGCCACGCTGACAGGCCTCGATCGTGGGCTTTTTCTTGCGCAAGGAGGCGGTTCTATCCATAAAGCGCTCGCGCTGCGCTGGCGCTCCAGCGCTGCTTGCATAGCTGGTTTCGGCTGCACGCTTGGCGCTCTCCAGACGCTCCTTGCTCATCGGGTGCGACGAAAACATGGTCTCAAGCATGCTCGGCTCGCGCTCCTCCTCGCTGACCAGCAGCTGATGCAGCCCCACCATGCCTGCAGCGGGATAGCCCGCCTGCACCAGGTATTGCTGACCCAGGGCATCGGCCTGCCGTTCATCATCGCGCGAGTAACTGGCCAGCAGCGCACTGGCACCAATCTCAGCACCCAGGCCGATGAGCGGCGCCCAGTCCGAATCACGAGTGGCCACTGCAAGACCCATCAGTGCAACGCCCGCCACCAAGGCCATCCCCTGCTGTTGCGCCGCGTGCCGGGCGTTCACATGCCCAAGCTCATGGCCCAGCAGAGCGGCCAGCTCAGCCTCATCGCGCAGGTCGACCACGATGCCACGCGTCAAACCCATAGCGCCAGCCGGAAAAGTGTACGCATTCACATAGTTGGCATTGAGAACGCGATAGTTATAGGGCATGTCCTTGCGCTGTACGCCCGCCTGTACCTTGCGGCCCACCTCCGTCACGTAGTCGTTGACGGCCGTATCCTGTACAGCACCCAGATCCTGGGAAAACTGATGCGGTGAGTAACTGGCATCGATGCGACGCTCATCGGCCTGGCTCATGCCCACCAGGATGCGCTCACCCGTAACGGGCGAGCGGGCGCAGCCCTGAATCAAACTGGCCCCGACACTGGCTGAAAACAGCCAAAGGGTATCCCGCCGGGTAAGACGATTGCTCTGAACTCTGCGGGCCAGACCGATGGATGCGGCCCGCACCTGATCATGCTCTGACATGGCAAAAACACTCCTAGCCCGAAATGGTTCCCTTCGATAACGCCCACAGCATACCGCGCCACGCGCTTAAGGGTGTCTTAAGCCAGCACCTTCAGCATGGCACCCCATGCACAAAGCCTCAAAGCCTGGGTTGACCCTGACGCTGCACCCGGTCAACGACCCGCAGCGTCTGGATATCGAGTCGTTCATTGCGCGCGTCTATTGGGCACACTTTGCAGCCGATCTTCAAAACTTTGCTCCCATCCTGGCCTGCAGAGCCTGATACCTCGCGTCAAAGCTGAGCAAGCCCCAATGCGCAACCTGTCCACAGGCTCCACCGTGCACTCTGACCAGGTGCCGGCTTATCGTTCATTTCCCCGAAGGCTCGCGTCCCACCCCGAATTCTGGCTGGCCCTGGTCAGCCTGTTTTGGCTTGCCTCATCGAATCGCTTCTTTCTGATCAGCAGTTTTGAAGCCTCGATTGCGGGCGGTGGCGACAGCCTGCGCTTGATCACCGGCCTCATCATCGCCCTGTTCGCGCTCAACTGGCTCATCCTGCTCGTCCTCGTGGTGCATAAGCCGGGCCGCTGGTTCTTGGCGTCGCTGTTGATGATTGGCGCCGTGGCGGCTCACTTCATCGGGCGCTACGGCGTCTTTATCGACCCAGAGATGCTGCGCAACACACTCAAGACCGATGTGGCAGAAGCTCGCGAGCTCATCACTTTGTCGCTGGCGCTCGATCTTGCACTGTTTGGACTCGTTCCCGCTGTCGTTTTATGGCGCTTATGGCCGGCCCCACGTGCCTGGCGCAAGGCCAGTCTGGTCCGGCTGGGTTGCGTGCTGGCCGCGATCCTGACGCTGGTATCGGCTGTACTCTGGATCAGCCAGCCCCTGTCGTCGCTCATGCGCATGCATCGCGATCTTCGGTACCTGATCACCCCGTCGAACCTGATCTGGTCCACCGGTAAAGCGATAGCCGGACAGGCCCGGGAACAGGGCCGGCCTTTGCGAGCGATTGGACTGGACGTCAGTCCAGGGCCAATGGCCACGCAGCGGCAGCGACCACTGCGCATCATCGTGGTGGTCGGCGAAACCGTTCGGGCACAGAACTGGGGTCTGAACGGTTACTCGCGCAACACCACGCCTGAACTCGCACGGCACCAACCCATCAACTTCAATGACGTAAGCAGCTGCGGCACCAACACCGAAATCTCGGTGCCCTGTATGTTCGCACCGGTGGGGCAACGCAATTACGATGAAAGTACCATTCGCGCAAGCGAATCGCTGCTGCACGTCTTTGCCCGAGCCGGCTGGAGCGTCAGTTGGCATGACAATCAGTCAGGCTGCAAGGGAGTCTGCCAGGACTTGCCTTATGTGCAGGCGACTGATCCGCTGGGACGAGGACTCTGCGACAGGGGGCGCTGCCTTGATGAGGTACTGCTTGATGGGGTACCAGGCTTCATGCGGGCTGCGCAGGCGCAGTCACTGCTCGTGCTGCACATGCTCGGCAATCATGGGCCATCCTACTGGCGCCGTTACCCGCCCGCCTTCGAACGATTCAAACCCGCCTGCCGTAAGGACGACCTGTCTGCCTGCACCCGTGACGAAATTGTCAATGCCTACGACAATGCCATCTTGTATACCGACCACCTGCTCGCTCGTCTGATCGACGAGTTGGTCCGCCACGAAGATCAGGTCGACTCTGTCCTGGTCTACGTCTCGGATCACGGTGAATCGCTGGGCGAGCGAGGTCTTTTTCTACACGGCATGCCCTGGGCAATCGCCCCCGAGGTGCAAACGAGAGTGCCCATGATTCTTTGGTTTTCCCGCTTTGCCGACGCCAGCACGGGCGTCGATCTGGGCTGCCTGCGCGCGCGGTCAGGCGAAAAATCGCTGGCACATGATCACCTGTTTCATACCCTGATGGGTCTTGCCGATCTACGTAGCAGCATTCACGAAGCCTCACTCGACCTGGCCGCGCTGTGCCGCCGCCCGTCCGCCCCCTTCGCCCCGAGCCAGCCGCGCGACGCCGAACGAGCGACAACAAAACCATGAATGCTCCCATGAAAGGACGCGGCGGCTCGCTTCACGCCCTTGAGGCGCTTCAATACTCGCTCAAGGGACTCAAGGCCGCCTGGCGTACCGAAATCGCCTTTCGTCAGGAAGTCATACTGGGTTTGCTGATGTTGCTTGCGGCCCCGTGGCTTGCACCCCACCGCACCGCACTGGCGCTGATGATCGCTTCGGTTTTACTGGTCTGGCTGGTTGAATTGGTCAATACCGCCATCGAGGCGATATGCGACTCGATCAGCACCGATCATCACCCCCTGCTTGGGCTTGCCAAGGACACCGGCAGTGCGGCCGTGTTGGTCAGTCTCGTGATCTGTGGCCTAACCTGGCTGCTACTGCTGATTCCCTGACCCTGAACGCGCCGGTCGAGCGGTCACGCACTCAGCGGCTGCACTCGCACCCGCAAACCGCCTCCCGCGCGGTCGTCCACGCTGACCGTTAACGCATGAAGACGGGCGATTCGCAAGACGATAGACAGACCCAGGCCACTGCCCGTTTCGCTCGAGCCTTCTCCCCTGCGAAATCGCTGACCGAGAACCTCCCGGATGGAGGCAGCCTGGGTCGACCCCGCGTTTTCAATGCTCAAATCATGCGTACCTACGTGGACTGTCACTTCGGTACCAGACCTTGCATATCGAACCGCGTTATCGATCAGATTGCGCAGCATCGCGGTAATCATGTCTGGATCTCCCTGCAGGCGCCAGGCATCAGCCGGCGCTGAAGCCCACTCGCAACTCATCTGGATTCGCCGGCGATCAGCCAAGGGCATGCAGTCGCTCATGACATGCCGAATTACCTCCTGCCAGTTAATAGGCTGTCGGCTGGGCAGTTTGCCCGTCGCCTCCAGCCGCGACAGCTCGAGCATCTGCGTGACCAGCCGACTCATTCGAGCGAGCCCCTCACCGAGCTGCATTCCAGCCTGCTCTCGCTGCGCATTGGTTTGTGCAAGACGAACCACATCCCACTGGGCCGCCAGAGCCGCCAGTGGCGTTCGGAGCTCGTGGGCGGCATCTGCGGTGAACTGCCGCTCGCGAGCAAGCACGCCCGCGAACCGACCCATCAGCTCATTCATGGCTGAGATCAGCGGCTCAAGCTCGCGGGGTATGGCTAATGACTGTAACGGTCGCAAATCATCGGCATGACGTGCCGCAAGCTGACGACTGAGTCCATCAACTGGACGCATGGCCCGCCCGACGCTCCAGACGATGGCCAAGACCAAGGCCGGCAGCACCAGCAGCCAGGGCACGAGCTGGCTGGCCACCAGACTGAACACCAGCTCGTCGCGCTCATGAAGTCGTTGCCCCGCCGCGACGAGCCGCTCTCCATCAGGGGAATGCAGGTAAAAGATTCGCCAGGCCTGCTCACGGATCGCCGTATCGATAAAACCGGCAACCCCGGGCATGAAGGGCAGCTGTGCCCCCTCGCGATCCAGCATGATGGGAACCCCGTGGCGGTCCCAGACGGCGATCGCCAGATCCTCAAGATCAGCCTCCCCTCTGGAACTGATCACCTGGAGTAGCGAGGGCTGCAGCACTGCACCGGCCGGCAGGGTGCTCTGCACCTGCCGCGCAAGCCGAATCAACTCAGTATCGAACAGTTCATTAACTTCCTGACGCGCCCGGTCGGCTGCGATCAGTACGGCAGCGCCCCAGACCAGGGGCGTGCACACCAGGAGATACAGCAGTAGTCGGGCTCGAATACTCATGACAGTTCTTGTTCGGTACCCAGCGCGTAGCCCACGCCACGCACCGTTCGAACCACCGCCGGCGCGATCTTGCGTCTAAAGTGATGGATATGGACTTCGAGTGCGTTGCCCACAGACTCAGCAGCGTCCCAGCCGAATAGCTTTTCGGCCAATTGCCCCTTGGACAGAATGCGCCCTGGGTTTTGCAGAAGAACCTCAAGTATGGAAATTTCGCGAGCGGTCAGCTCGAGTGGCGCGCCACGCCAATCGACCCGGCGCGCCGCCGGATCAAAAACCAGTGCCCCGTGGCGCCAGATCGCCTGCGCACGACCCGACGCCCGTCGCAGGGCCGCACGCAGGCGTGCGGCAAGCTCCTCAAGCTGCACGGGCTTGACCAGATAGTCATCCGCCCCGGCATCCAGCCCTGCGACCCGCTGCGGCAAGGCATCGCGGGCGGTGAGTATGAGTACGGGAATCTGCAGCGACTGGGCGCGCCAGCGGGCCAGCCAGCGAAGACCATCGGTGTCCGGCAGTCCCTGATCAAGCAGCACGGCATCGTATTGGGTCAGACGCAGAGCCGTATCGGCCGAATCTCCGCTTTGGACCCAGTCCACGGCATAATCGCAACCGCGCAACCCGGCGGACAAAGCCTCGCCAAGCGGCGCATCGTCTTCGACAAGCAGAATTCGCATGCCGCACAGACTAGCTCATAGCCCTTAAGCGCGCCTTAATCCCGTTCATCGATTGTTGCTGGTCCAATGTAATCCACACCCCAACTGATCATGACCCTTGTCTCAGCCCTGACCCCGTGCCCCGTCTGCGGGACCTCGCAATCTACGACGATCGCACAACGCGATGACAAGACCGGCGAGCCTCTGCACGTCGTGCAGTGCGCCAGCTGCGGGCTGGGGCGTATCGACCCCATGCCCAGCATCGAAAGCCTGCAACAGTGGTACAGGGAGCGTTACCGGGAAGACTACAAGGCCGCCACAGCACCACGTCTGACCCACGTCTTACGGGCGGGCCGACTGGCGCTGCAGCGCTGGAACTGGCTGACAGGGCAGCAGGGTTATTTATCGCCGTCCCGCTCGCTGGATATTGGCGCCTCGAGCGGCGAATTCGTCTACCTGCTCAAGAGCCGTGCCATCGAGGCGCAGGGGCTTGAACCCCATCATGGCTACTCGGCCCACGCGCGTGAGCATCTGGGCCTGGACATCACAACAGGAACGCTGCACGAACGCCTGGCTGAATTTCCACTTGGCCGGTTTGACCTCATCAGCCTCTTTCATGTGCTGGAACACTTGCCCGACCCGGTTCAGAGCCTGAAACGAATCCGTGAGCATCTGTCAGATCGAGGTCGCGTGTACCTGGAAGTACCTGATATGGCGGCCATGTGCTCGCCGGCCAACGCATTTTTCAGAGCCCACACCCTCTACTTCACGTCCCAGTCGCTGGTACAGACCGCCCAGGCAGCCGGCTTCGAGGTACTGGCTGATAACTTCACCGAGCACGACAATCTGCGCGTTGTGCTTGCCCCCGCCGACAGTACCGCGGCGCGCGCATCCTTTAATTGCGATCACGCACTCGCTCGTGGCAAAGCCCTGCGTACCTGGCCGCGGTATCTCAGACAGCGAATCGCCGAGGGCTACCTCTGGCAGAGACTACGGCAGCGACGTGACGAAAAACAGCAGGCTTCGCGATACCCCGATGGTCGGCATCTGCTGCAGGCGCTCTACGGTACTGCTGACCGACCAGGCGCGATTGAAGTCCAGCGGCCCACCTGAGACCCGCCGAGCATAGGCGCAGCGGCTGCCCCACCTCCGGGCATCTCACCCGGCAGTGCCACACTTCAAAGCAGTTCACCCACCAGCGACAACAAGGCCTCGCGCTCGAGCTCGGGTGAAAATTGCGCGGCCCGGCGTTGGCAGTAATGCCCGAGCTCATCCAACCAGGGCTGCGGTTCGGCCATCGTGTCTCGGCAGCGCAGTACCAGCCCTGCAAGTGCATCGCCATCATCGACCGCGAAATAGCCCGGGTAATCGCTACCAAGCATTCCCACATTGCCCGCAATACGCGAGGCAAGTACTGGCGTGCCGCTACAAACCGCTTCCATGATCACGTGAGCGCCACCTTCGATCCGGCTGGGATGCAACAGCAGGTGAGCACGCTGAATCCTTTGTCGCGTGACCGGGTAAGAACACTCCCCCAGCCAGCGGTAAACCGACGAGGTCGCGCTGAGATCACGAGCCTGCTCGCCGAGCTTATCGTCAAGCGCACGACCGATGTGATCGATTCGAATGGCCGTTTCAGTTCGCAGCCGGCGCGCCAACTCAAAGACTGTTTGGGGCGCTTTCTCGGCACGCAGGTGGCCGACCACGACCAGACGAAGATAACGGCGCGTCTTCGATAGGGTCTGACGTGGTGTGCTCGACTGATAGATCACGGCCAGCTTCGGCAACAGGTCAGCGGGGATATCGTCACGTGCGGCGGACTGTAAGGCCACGATGCGATGCGCACTGCGCAAGGACTGCAGGCTGATCGCGTCGGCCTGAAGGGCTCCGTACAAATCGGTGCCCGTCAAGACCACGATAAGCCCTCGATCAGGCCGTTGCCTCGCCCAGGCTGCGATGGAGTCCGCGGAACGCCTCGCGTGCAGGGCAATCATCAGGCGCGCGCGCGGGGCATCATCTGGCCGCGCCCAGCCCTGACAGACAGTCACGCTATAGCGCTCCGACAATAAGCGCCTCCAGCGCTGGGCGGTTCGCCAGTTTCCATTGTTGGCGCCAGCCGCTGCCGGCGTGACGAGGACGATAGCGGGTTTCACGCAAGCGAGTTTACGATAGCGGCTCTTATGACTGACAGTGTGCAACGTGACCGGTAAAGGCAAGCATCTTGCCCGACTCATGATGCGGCGGGGCCTGGAAGGCCAGCGCAGTGGTCCGGGAGTACAGGTTCCCTGAGCCTTTCGCGTCCGGCGAAACCATCTGCGCGCCCGTCGCGCGGTCGTGTTGGCTGGAAATCTGATTCCCCATGGCGGTCACCAGTAATTGGTCGATGCTTTGCTACGGATAGCTCAGATGGAATCCTGCGACCCCTACGTGTACATCAGCGCTGACAGTAGAGCCCGGGAGATCTTGTCAGCGGAAGACTGTCTGGCAAGCTGGAAACCTCTACCCACACCCTGACGATGCCTTTCGACTGGTGCCCGCCGAGGGCGACATGGCCCGCAAGATCAGCCTTGAACTCGAGCATCACTATGACGAAGCGGAGCACACCTTCGCCCCGTATCACGACATCGTGTTCCTCTCGGGTAAGACCGAGCCCGAAGCGCTCCGTATCTGGGCTGCTGAGCGTTCCGGACCGCTATGTGGCGATGTGGCTCGAAGAGGACGGGTTTCGCCACTCTGACCTGGACACCCGCTCACTCTTTAATGGTGACTGGTTCCCTTGGGTCGAGCACAAGAAATAACTGCCTGCTCAGTTGCGACGAGCCGCCCAGAAGGTTGCCCCTTCGGCCCCATATCGCTCTGAATGCTCAGTATGCCGGCCCAAGGCAAAGCGGTCGCCCGCCTTCAAATGCGTCGTCTTTCCATCCACGGTTAACCAGAACTCGCCGTGCACGACCAGCGCGGAGGTGTCGAAGGGATGCTGATGAAGCTCGGTGACATGATGAGCATCCCACTCTCTGATCAGGGTCTGATCAAACCCCTGCTCGGCTGCCTGCTGTGTGAATTGCTCGAACGTCTGCTGGGGCACTGATGTGCTGGGCATATGCGGTCTCCTGTGCCGATGGCGTATCCCGACGAACGGTGCGCCGCAGTTACAACGGAGGCCAATCGTGTTCGTCAATGTGGCCGATGGGTCGAATCTACGCCAGACCGGCCGTTTGAGTCAAAAATCTCCGTCCAGGCGACGTCAGCCCGCACGGGCTCCATTCGGGGCATAACGCACCAACAGCTGCTCAACTTCGCCAACGCTATCGGCCGTGCCAGCGATATAGCGGTCTGGTCGTATGAGGGCGGCGCGCGCGTCCAGCGTACCGAGGGTCTGTGACAAGGCATCCTCGTCAGCACATACGAATTGGGTATCACGGTTCCTGTTCGGGGCTCCGCCGGGGTATAGCGTCGAGTCGTGCAGCAGCGCAAAGTGATAACCCACGAGGTCGTCGAAGCGACGCTTATCGGCGAGTACCGGCTGCTGAGATAGACGTCCACCCCACTTACCAGCCTGATGGGCACCGGCACCGAGTGGCGGGTTGGGTGTTGCAAAAAAGCTTGGGTTAGCGGACATACGTTCGTCGCGATCGCGCACCGCCTGCGTATCAGTGGCCTGAATGATATGCCCCAGCCGAACGGCTGTTTCCACGAAGACCTTTACGTGGGGGAGTCGCTCAGACTCATAGGTGTCCAGCAGGTCCGCCGACGCCCCACTCTTCAGTACAGCGGCGATTTTCCAAGCCAGGTTTGCGGCATCTCGAATGCCGGCACACATACCCTGTCCCATGAAGGGTGGCGTCTGATGTGCGGCATCACCCGCGATCAGCAGTCGTCCACGTCGCCACTGTCGAGCGATCGCCGCATGAAACGTGTACAGCGCCTGACGCTCGATGCTGGCATCGTCGGGCGACAGCCAGGGCGCCAACAGACCCCAGATGCTTTGTGGGTCGGTCAGCTGTTGAGGATCATCATCCGGCATCCACATGAATTCCCAGCGGCGGCGATTACCCACCCCGCGCACGTAGGTTGCTGGCCGCTTTGGATCACAAAACTGGATGCTGTGATCACCGAGATCAGGTCGATCGCGCTTGAGCAGCAGGTCAAGTACCAGCCAGCGCTCATGCGAATGCAGATCAAAAAGTTCACTACCGATGAATCGACGCACCAGCGATCGTGCACCGTCACAACCCACGACGAACGCTGCCCGCAACGAACGTAGCTCGCCGCTGGCCAAAGCCTCAAAACAGACTTCGACGTGATCCGTATGCTCTCGCAGATTGAAAACCTCGCAGCGCAGAAACTGACTCACGCCAGCTTGCTCATGGAGATGCGTACGCAGGCAGTGCTCAAGGTCAGGCTGGTGAAACCGGTAGCTGGGATACCAGCCCTGCGGGCCAATCTGCTGAGGGCGCGACCAATCGATCAGCAGACGACCATCGGCATCGACAAATTTCATTCCGGGCGAGACGATCAGTCGGTCTACCAGGCGTTTGGCTATACCCAGAGATTGAAAAATACGCATGCACTCGCCGTCAAAGTGTACGGCTCTTGGCAGACGATAAATTTCGGGGTCTCGCTCGATGACCGCTACGGTGAGGCCACAAACCGCAAGCAGACCCGCCAGCGTTGCGCCTACCGGGCCCAGGCCGATGATCGCGACATCGACCTCAGTGTCAGAAGATCGAAGCTGGCCGGCATCGGTTTGAAGATCACTGGGCCCAGACCCTGCAGCCATGACGCCAGTCGGCTCAGTCATGGCAGGCGACCCGTCTGGATTCAGACGTCATCGGCGACAACATTGCGCAGAATGCCGATACGGTCAACCTCGATTTCAATCACATCGCCGGCCTTCATCCACACCGGTGGGCTGCGTCGTGAACCCACACCGCCCGGCGTCCCAGTGACAATGACGTCACCGGCCTCAAGAGGCGCTACGGTCGAGGTGTACGCGATCTGTCGCGCGATACCGTGAATCATCATCTCGGTGGTGGCTCGCTGCATCTCCTTGCCGTTGAGACGACTGCTCAATGTCATGACGGTACCGGGTGGGATTTCGTCGGCCGTCACCATCCAGGGCCCAAAGCCTCCGGTGCGGAAAAAGTTTTTTCCGGGTGCAAACTGGCTGGTGTGACGCTGCCAGTCTCGGACACTGCCATCGTTGTAGCAGGCGTAACCGGCGATGTGCGACCAGGCATCAGCCTCGCGTATGCGCCGGCCGGGCTTGCCGATAACCACCGCGATTTCGGCCTCATAGTCGAGCTGGGTTGATTCAGGGGGGCACAGCATGGGCTGGTCGTGCCCCACTTGCGAGTCGGCAAATCGCAGAAAGAACGTAGGTTGCTCAGTCAGCTCGCGCTGAGTTTCTCGAACGTGTTCCATGTAATTCAGACCACAGCACCAGATTTTTCCCGGGTTCGGAATGACGGGCAGCAGGCGAACCGCCGACAGTGAATGGTCGACATCGCCCTGCCCCACAACACGGGCGGCCTCCCCGACCGCGTCTGCCGCCAGCAGCGATCGCAGATCGGCGTAACGATTGGACAATGCGCGCTTCAGATCGATGACTCCCTCATCGACCACCACGCCGAAGCTTGCACGACCGGAGTGCTCGTAGCTGATCAGTTTCACTCAAGTTTCTCCTGATAAATTTTGATAAATCTCAACTTTTGAGATTAAATGACAATTCTCAGCGATGTCAAACAAGGCCATCCAGTGATCAGCGATCTGCGCTTTAGCCACTTCGGTATGTTTGTCTGCAATCTTGCGCTCATGGAAACCTTCTACACGCAAGCATTGGGCTTTACGGTCACCGATCGCGGCTCGCTCAACGGACCCAACGGTCCGTTCGATCTGGTCTTTTTAAGTCGTGATCCCGATGAACACCACCAAATCGTCCTGGCCACCGGCCGGCCCGTACATCTGGAGTTCAATCCCATCAACCAGATCTCTCTCAAAACTAGCAGCCTCAGTATGCTGCGTGCGTTCAAGTCCAGCCTTCCAGGCGCCGGAGCGAGCGAACTGATTACGGTCACACACGGCAATGCAGCCTCCATTTACTGCCGTGACCCTGAGGGCAACCGGCTGGAAATATTTGTTGATCTTCCCTGGTATGTCGCGCAGCCACTGCGCGAACCTATCGACCTTGATATCGATGATGGGCAACTGTTTAAAATGCTTGAGGCCCACGCGCGCAGCCTTGCCGGATTTGAGCCACGAGCGGCCTGGCGACAACGCATGGCAAGGCTCATGGGGCTGACCGATGCGGACCCCACCGTGACATGAGCAGCCCCGACCGCACCCTGGCCATCCTGGGTCTTTTTTCAGGCGAGCGGCCGGTCTGGCAGCCAGACGCCATTAATGCCGCCCTGGGATATTCGCGTCCGACCGGCTATCGCTACGTCAAAGCGCTGGTCACGGCGGGCCTGCTGCATCGCCTCGAGCCCGGCCTTTACAGTCTGGGCCCGCGCATTATCGAACTCGATTATCAGTTGCGTCAGAGCGACCCGATACTGCTGGCCTCACAGAGCGTCATGGAGCGCCTGGCGCAGCACACCGGTTTTGATGCCGTCTTGAGCATGATGTTTCCGGGGCCTCGTGTCGTCGACATATATCGGGCCGCCGCCAGCTCGCGCCTGAAGCTCAGCTACGGACGTGGCCGACCACGCCCGGCGTTCCGGTCAAGTGCGCCCAAGGTGCTCCTGGCGGGCCTGCCCAGGGCACAGCTGGTACGAATTTATCGCGACTGCGCGCATGAGATCGAGGCCAGCGGCCTGGGCTCGACCTGGGCCGAATTCCGAGCCAGCGTGGCGACCATCCGGCGACAGGGCTATTACCAATCACACGGTGAACTCGAGCGAGGCATCGGCGGTCTGGCCGTTCCACTGCACAACGCCCAGGGCGAGACACTGGCCGCACTGGCCCTGGTCGGAACAGTCAGACAATTTCGCCAGGCCGAGCAACCGGCGCTGCTGGCGCAGATCGGTAAGGCCCGACACGCTATCGAGAATAAGCTTGCAAATTCGACGGCGCCGTCGTATCGGACCCTCTCGACCTAAACCACCGCACTGCGAAGGAGACCATGATGACCAATCGCCGACAGTTCACGCACGGCCTAGCAGCCGGACTCAGCGCACTGGCCCTGCCAGGTACCGCTGTTCGCGCGCAGGCCACGGCCCCCATCAAACTGCTGGTCGGCTTTGCTCCCGGTGGCTCAGTCGATCTCACCGCACGAGCGCTGGCCGATGCCATGCGCGCCCAGCTGGGAAGACCCGTGGTGGTTGAAAATCGCCCTGGTGCAGCCGGACGGCTTGCACCCGAGGCCGTTCGACAGGCCAAACCTGACGGCGAGACGTTGATGCTGGTGCCGCATGGACCGATGACGCTATTTCCATGGATTCACCAGCAACTGCGCTATGACCCCTTTCAAGATTTCGCGCCTATCGGCCGGCTGTGTATCGTTGACTACGCCATCAGCACCGGACCGGCCTCGGGTGCCAGCACTCTGGCCGAGTACCTTGCCTGGGCCCGCAAACCCGCAGCCAAACCATCGTGCGCGACGCCGGGCGCCGGCACGGTGCCGCACTTTATCGCCGAAGGGTTCGCTCAGAAGGCTGGTCTCAACCTGGCCCATGTCCATTACAAGGGCAGCGCACCGGGCATGATCGACCTGATCGGCGGAGCAGTATCACTGTCCAGCTCGCCGTTGGCTGACGCGGTCGAGCATCATCGGTCAGGCAAGATTCGTATCCTTGCGACCACCGGGCAACAGCGGGCCGAGTCCGTCGCGGGCGTACCCACCCTACGCGAGGCGGGCGTTGATCTGGTCATGGATGGTTGGTATGGCGTTTATGCGCCAGCGGGCATCAACCCCCAGACACAGCGCGAACTCAGCCGCGCCATAGCTCAACCGTCCGCGGCACTGACCGATTTATTTGCGCGCAGCGGGCTCAGATCAGCGCCCAGCAGCCCTGAAGCTCTCACCGACATTCAGCGAGCCGAACACCGACAGTGGGAATCCTGGGTAAAGGCTTCAGGCTTTAAACCTGAGGCCTGAACACGTCAACGGGACAGATCTCGTGCCAGGTCCGCCATCAGGTCGGCCGCAGCACCGGGTTTGGCCCGCGCATAACCCGAGCCAGCCCATAGGCTCTGGTACTCGCCATCATCGCGGCTGACCGCTGCAGCCCGAAGGGGACCCGTGAGCGTGTTCTGAATGGGGAACGGCAAAACCGTCCTTGCCCCATAGCCATCGATGAATGCGTTGCGCAGACCCCGTGCGCGCCGGCCCGAGAACACGCGAGTCAACACCGTACTCCGATCAGGCTCGCGGAGCAGCCGCTTGTGAGCAGGGCTCGCTCCGGATTCGTCACACGCCAGAAAGGCGGTCCCCATCTGAGCCGCCATCGCGCCGGCCTCCAGCGCACGCCGCACATCATGGCCATCCATGATGCCTCCTGCGCTAACCACCGGTATGGCGAGGTAGCGGCAAAGCTGTCTGGTCAGGTCATAGGTGGCCAGATTGTCATCGCTCGAGTCATCCCGCCGGGCATCAAAACAGCCGCGATGCCCACCTGCCTCAATGCCCTGTGCGACCACAAAATCAGCGCCTGATGCTTCGATCTGCCGAGCTTCCGACAAACAGGTGGCCGTTGCTCCGACCGAAATACCAGACTGATGCGCCCTTTGCACCAACTCGGCAGAAGGCGAACCAAAATGAAAAGTGAGAATGTGCGGCTTCAAGACCCAGACAGGCTCCAGCATCGGGGCAAGGTCTGCAAACCAGGGCTCACGTGGCTCGGGTAGATCAAGGCCGTCCGCACCTGGCAGGGACCGCAAGGCGGCCATGACCTCTGCAAACTGCTCATCCGTTGGTGCCGCAACGGGGCTGAAGAGAAAAAAATTGGCATTCAGCACGCCTCGCGTGAGCGACCGGGCTGCGCGCAAATCGGCATCGATACGGGCTGGGCTGCTATAGGCAAAGCCAAAACTTCCTACGCCCCCTGCATTGGCCACGGCGGCGGCCAGGGCGGGGGTGTTGACGCCACCGGCCATAGGTGCCTGGATGACAGGAACCCTGAGCTGTTGAAACTGAAATCGCGCGGCTGAATTCGGTAGGCTCAATCACACTCTCCTCACAAACGACGAGGGATCAGACAACAGACGACAAAAACGATAGTATCGACGACCCGTGCCGACCATGCTGTTGAATTAAACGGTGCCGCAGCCTTTATGACAGAGATCAGCCCCCCCGCCAGGGCACGCCAAAGTGCTCGCGCGAGCGCGCGCAGCAATGCGACCAACACAACTCAGGCGCTGCAGTGTCATTTCTCGCAGACGCGTCTGGGCGGCATGCTGGTCGCCGCGCAGCTTGCGGGTGTGGTGGCAGTGCTTATGGGCGACGATGAAGCGGCTCTTCGGGCTGATCTGGCGCGGCGCTTTCCAGGTTTTGTCATGCAAGCAGCTGACGCCAGAACACAAGGGTTT
>JBIKMC010000298.1:0-4422 GCA_044359405.1 Burkholderiaceae bacterium | reverse complement strand
CGCGCAGTGCTCGGGTCAGCTTGGGAGTAGGCAGACGCGACATCGCCGCGGCATAAGCTTGATCGACCGACTTCAGCACGGCCGCGATACCGCTACCGGTGCGCGCGGAGATGAAGTGAAGTCGCGCAAAGCGCAAAAAGTGCAGCTTTCGGTCAAGGTCGCGTCTCACCGCATCACGCTGCTCAGCCGAAGCAGCATCCCACTTGTTGACCGCGATCACCAGAGCACGCCCCGCCTCAAGCACAAAGCCCGATACGGCCGCATCCTGATCGGAAATTGAGTCAGTCGCGTCGAGCAACAGAACACAGACATGGGCATCCTCAATCGCCTGCAGCGTTTTGACCGCCGAGAACTTCTCAATGGTCTCGGTGACCTTGCCTCGCCTGCGCAGCCCCGCGGTATCAACCAGGGTGTACGGCCGCCCTCCCCGACTGAAGTCGATAGCCACCGAGTCACGGGTCGTACCCGGCTGATCAAATGCGATGAGGCGCTCTTCGCCCAACAGGGTATTGATCAGGGTCGATTTACCAACATTCGGTCGACCAATGACAGCCACCCGCACGCGCCGAGGTGTTGCGCTACCGATGGCGTCCGGCCCAGAAGCCTCCTCCTGGTCCTCGACATCCTCAGAAGCAGTCTCAAAGACCTCTTCGTCCGGCTCTGGCTCGGGCGCAGCCCACGGCTCGAGCGCCGCATCAACCAGGTCGCCCACACCATCACCATGTGAAGCCGAGATCGGCCAGGGCTCGCCCAGCCCCAGCTCATGGAACTCGGCCGACACCACCTCACGACGCATGCCTTCGGCCTTGTTCACCACAAGCCAGATACGGGGCGCCGACTTGCGGATTTCGGCCGCGATACGCTGGTCTTGTGAGGTAAGTCCCTGCCGCGCATCCACAATAAAAAGCACAACGTCGGCCTCTAGAACAGCCTGGCGAGTCTGCCGCGCCATCTCGGCCACCAGACCCTCACGCGCCACGGGTTCAAAACCACCGCTGTCGATAATGATGAACTCGCGCTCACCGCTTCTGCCGCGACCGTACTGACGGTCTCGGGTGAGGCCCGGAAAGTCTGCTACCAGCGCATCTCGACTGCGAGTCAGCCGATTGAATAACGTGGACTTGCCCACGTTAGGACGGCCCACCAGTGCCAGAACAGGTAATCGCGCCAAAATAGTCGCTTTATTGAAGGGTCAGGGCGGCGAGCGTACCCGCCTGCGTCTGCACCACGATGCGTTTGCCACGAACGCGGGGAGCTGCCGTGATCGCACTGCCATCAAGCGAAAGCCGAGCCTGAACGACACCGTCGTCCCGGGACAGCACATGCAGCAGACCCTGAGCGTCTCCCACCACCACGTGTGCAGGGCTCAGTGCAGGCCCGCAGAGCACGCGTCCGGCTAGTTGCTCCTGCCGCCAGAGGCTTGCGCCACTGCGGGCGAAGGCGTGAACATGCCCCTTGTCATCGCAGGCGACCAACAAACGGGCGTCGACATCGGTACCGCCGGACGCGTTGAGCTCTCGAGCCCAGGACACCCGACCCGAAGACGCCTCAAAGCAACCCACGCGTCCCTGATAGGCCGAGGCGCAGACCTCACCGCCGGCCAGAACGGGGGCGCCGACAATATCTGCGATTCGCTCGATCTCGTTGGAACCCCGAGGCGATGCGACAGCGGCCTCCCATCGCAGGGCTCCGGAAGTCAGCGCAAGCGCAACCAGACGCCCACCCGGCAAGCCGACATAGACTGACTCACGATCAGCCGCCAGAGCCGTCATCTGGCGCAGCACCAAAGCGGGCCCCTGACGCACGAAGGACCAGCGGCGCTGACCACTGGCCAGCTCGAATGCCGTGACACGATTGTCGCTGCCCCGGACAAACACCATTCCCTCACGCACCAGTGGTTGAGAAACCAGCTCAGCGCCGACCCGCGCCGACCAGGCCGTGCGCCCTCCAGTGGCGTAGGCGTAGAGCACCCCGTTACGACCACCGACCACGGCCACGTCGCTGCCGGCCCCAACACCGGCCACCAGTTCAGTCGGGGCCTTGACGCGCCAACGCTCTGCGCCAGAAGCCAGGTCCCAAGCGACGACAGTACCGTCGCGACCAGCAGCCATCACGGTCTGCTCAGTCAAAGAGGGAACCAGGCTCGCAGAACCAGGCAGCGAGCGCTGCCAATCGATCTGCAGCGTGGCACCACCTGACGGCGCGACCAATGGCGCAAGGGCGGGCTTTGAATTGCTAAACCAGCCCGAACAACCCGAGCTGAGCAGGGCGCCCAGACTCGCCCCACCCAACATCACACGTCGAGCCGTGGAGATCATCATCACTTCGGACGATTGCAGGGCCGAAAGCTGTCTCATGCGCCCTCCGGCACGCCCAGGGCGTCAAGCTTCATCTGCACCACAGAGCGCAAAGGGCTGTCCAGGGCGAGCTTTTCAAGCGCCTTGCGATATTCAGCACGCGCCTCATTGAGCTTGCTCTGCATGATCAAAATGTCGCCGCGCCGATCAGCGTAAAGCCCCTGAAAGCGCTCGGGCGGACTCACAGCCAGGACGCCAAGCGCCTGGTCAAGCGCCTTCTCGTCCAGGAGCACACCAGCAAGCCGAACGCGGGCAATGTGTCGGAATGAATCATCCGCCGCATGATCGATCGCCCACTGCAGCGGCACCCGGGCCGCCTTGCCGTCGCCAGCCTCAAGATAGGCACGTGCCGCCAGCATGGCGGCCATCTGGCCGTAAACCGTAGAGCCGTACTTCTCAAAAATGGCGCCGGCCGTCTCTCGGACCCGGACTGAGTCTTTGGCGGTGACCGCGGCACGCAACTGGTCATAGATTGCGGCCGCTTCGGCAGCCTGCCGTGCCTGCCACCAGCCCCAGCCCCGCCAGCCCGCAATGGCCAGAAGAATCAACGTGATAACGGTCAGCAGGAAATTGCCATAGCGCTTCCAGAACGCTTTGAGTTCATCAATCTGCTCTTGTTCTTGAAGGTCGTAAGCCATCGTCAATCATTCCTGTCCTAAGCCTGCGGGGCTCAGTTGGGTTCATCGTCCGCCGTTATGGCGTCAACCATATAATCGCCGAGCGTCTCAAGTCGAACGCTGGTCTGGCGCCCGCCGCCGCCCGTCGCATCGGGATCACGCAGCCACTTGACCGAGACCTCGCCGCGGGCGAGCTCATCTTCGCCAACGATGACGGCCCAACCTGCGCCACTGGCGTCGGCCCGCTTAAACTGCGACTTGAAGCTTCCCCCGCCCGCATGCATCAGCACGTCCAGGCCCGCGTCCCGCAGCCGTTCAGCCGCGTTGACAGCCGCCGCCAGGGTCTCGTCTCCAGAGTGCACGATGTACACATCGCACTGGGATGCATCAGCCTCCACCGCCTGCTCACGCATCAACTCAAGAATGCGCTCGACGCCCAGGGCAAAACCACAGCCCGGCGCGGGCTTGCCGCCGAGCATTTCAACCAGCGGGTCGTATCGGCCACCACCACACACGGTGAGCGGGGTTCCACCCAAGGGGGCAATCCATTCAAACACGGTGAGGTTGTAGTAATCAAGACCTCGCACCAGGCGGGGGTTCAATCGAAAGATGACACCCTGCTCGGCCAGCAGGGCCTGCAGGCGCGCAAAGTGGGCGCGCGATGCCTCCCCCAAAAAATCAACCAGGTGTGGAGCCTTCTCGACAAGGGACTGCATAGCGGGATTCTTGGTGTCGAGGATACGCAGCGGATTGGAATGCAGCCGCCGCTGCGCATCAGCATCGAGCTGACCACGATGTGCTTCAAAGTACTCAACCAGTGCCTGTCGATGCGCGGCACGCTCTTGAGCGGCGCCCAGCGAATTGATTTCAAGGTGGATACCACGCAGACCCAGGTCGTCCCAAAGGCGCTGACAAAGCAGAATGACCTCAACATCAGTGTCGGGACCTGGCAATCCCAGTACCTCAGCCCCGACCTGGTGAAACTGTCGGTATCGCCCTTTCTGTGGACGCTCATGGCGGAACATGGGGCCGGTGTACCAAAGTCGTTTGGGGCCTTCATGCAGCAGATTGTGCTGAATGACGGCTCTCACCACTCCAGCGGTATTCTCGGGGCGAAGCGTGAGCTGCTCGCCGTTCAGTGAGTCGGTGAAGGAGTACATTTCCTTCTCGACAATGTCGGTCACCTCGCCAATTCCACGCACAAAGAGACGAGTTGGCTCGACGATCGGCGTTCGAATGCGGCGATAGCCGTACGCGCGCATGGTCTGGGCCACGGTGTCCTCGAGGCGACGCCAGAGCGGTTCATCCTCGGGCAGTACATCGTTCATGCCCTTGACCGCCTGCAGCCGATCGGTGCTCACAATGAGGAGTTCCTCGCGTAACGGCGCTGTACGTAGTTCTCAACGATGGTCTGGAACTCCTCGGCGATACGATCGCCCTTGAGCGTT
>JBIKMC010000297.1:0-4444 GCA_044359405.1 Burkholderiaceae bacterium | reverse complement strand
GTCTGGGCGGCGGCATCTTCACCAAGGGTGCTGACGTCGGCGCTGATCTTGTGGGTAAGGTGGAAGCCGGCATCCCCGAGGATGATCCTCGCAACCCGGCCGTCATTGCCGACAACGTGGGCGACAACGTCGGTGACTGCGCCGGCATGGCGGCCGACCTGTTCGAAACCTACGCGGTCACCCTCATCGCCACCATGCTGCTGGGCGCCCTGATGGTCACCGGCGCCGAGGCTCAGGCGGTGGTATATCCCCTGGCGCTGGGTGGACTGTCCATCATTGCCTCGATCATCGGCGCCATGGCGGTCAAGGCCAAAGAAGGTCAGACCAACGTGATGCCCGCGCTCTACCGCGGTCTGATCGTGGCGGGCGTCATTGCCACCATTGCGTCCTATCCCATCACCACCTGGATGTTCGGCGATGCCGATCTATCCAAGGCGGGCACCTCGGCCAACAAGCTCTGGCTGTGTGTGGTCGTCGGCATGGTGCTCACTGGCCTTATTGTCTGGGTCACCGAGTACTACACCGGCACGCAGTACGCTCCGGTGCGATACGTCGCGCAGGCCTCCACCACAGGCCATGCAACCAACATCATCGCGGGCATTGCCGTCTCCATGAAGTCCACGGCCTGGCCGGTGCTGATGGTGTGTGCGGCCATCATCGTGTCGTACTGGCTTGGCGGGCTTTACGGCATCGCCACTGCGGCCACTGCCATGCTGTCCATGGCCGGTATCATCGTTGCGCTTGATGCCTATGGTCCGATCACCGACAACGCCGGTGGCATCGCCGAAATGGCTGAGCTTCCCGAGTCGGTTCGCAATATCACCGATCCGCTCGATGCGGTGGGCAACACCACCAAAGCGGTAACCAAGGGCTACGCCATCGGATCAGCCGGACTTGCAGCGCTGGTGCTGTTTGCCGACTACACGCATGCACTTGAGTCGGCCAACATCTCGGCCACGTTCGACCTGTCCAACCACATGGTCATCGTCGGTCTGTTCATTGGTGGTCTGATTCCCTTCCTGTTCGGCGCAATGGCCATGGAAGCGGTCGGTCGCTCGGCAGGCGCGGTGGTTGAAGAGGTTCGCCGTCAATTCCGCGAAATCAAGGGCATCATGGAAGGCACGGCCAAGCCCGATTACTCGCGCGCGGTTGATCTGCTGACCTCCGCGGCCATCAAAGAGATGCTCATCCCGTCGCTGCTACCGGTCATCGTTCCGGTGGTGGTTGGCCTGGTTCTCGGACCGGCAGCACTGGGTGGTCTGCTGATGGGCACCATCGTCACTGGCCTGTTTGTCGCCATCTCCATGTGTACCGGTGGCGGCGCCTGGGATAACGCCAAGAAGTACATTGAGGAAGGCCACCACGGCGGCAAGGGTTCCGACGCGCACAAGGCGGCCGTCACGGGTGATACCGTGGGCGACCCCTACAAAGACACCGCTGGCCCGGCCGTCAATCCGCTCATCAAGATCATCAACATCGTGGCCCTGCTCATGGTGCCCCTGATGGCGACGATGTGGAGCTGATCATGTCTAGCGCGAAACGGACGATTCCCGTTTCTGAATCGTCTCGTTCACGCTGAGCAGCGCGGGCGGCCCCAGGGCCGCCCGTTGTGTTTTTGGCAGCTCATCTCATAGGAGTCGAGCATGGAACTCAAAGGCAATTCGGTCATCGTCACTGGCGGCGCATCGGGTCTGGGCGGTGCCACGACTGAGATGCTGGTCGCGGCGGGCGCTCGGGTACTGATCGCCGATGTCAACGCGGATCTGGGTCAGAGCATGGCCACGCGGCTGGGTGCTGCGGTCCGATTCATTCGCTGCGATGTCACCTCGGAAGCCGATGCCAAGGCCGCCGTGGCAGCCGCACTCGAGCTGGGCAGCCTGATTGGGCTGGTGAACTGCGCCGGTATTGGTCCGCCGGCCAAGACGGTGGGCAAAGACGGCCCACACCCACTCGACCTGTTCGCCCGCGTCATCAACATCAACCTGATCGGCAGCTTCAATATGCTGAGACTGGCCGCTGCCGCCATGATGGGCAACACGCCCAATGCCGAGGGCGAGCGTGGCGTCATCATCAACACCGCATCGGTCGCGGCCTTCGACGGCCAAGTCGGACAGGCCGCTTATGCGGCCTCCAAGGGCGGTATCGTGGGCATGACCCTGCCCATAGCGCGCGACCTGGCGCGTGACGGCATCCGCGTGATGACCATCGCACCAGGCCTGTTCCTGACGCCGCTGCTGCAAAGTCTGCCACCGGCCGCTCAGGAGTCTTTGGGTAAGCAGGTGCCCTTCCCGTCGCGCCTGGGCAAGCCGCATGAGTATGCTCAGATGGTGCGCCATATCTTCGACAACGTCATGCTCAACGGCGAGACGATTCGTCTGGATGGTGCCATCCGTATGGCACCTCGCTGAGCGCAGAGCGGCCCATGACATCAACAGCCGCGTCGACAGATCCCGATGCCCAGACCCTGGTGCTGCAAGACCATCGCCAGGGCGTGTTGACCCTCACGCTAAACCGGCCTGATCAGTTCAACGCGCTGTCTTCGGCTTTGATGAGCGCCCTGCAGGCTGCGCTCGATGCGGCGGCCACCGATGAGTCAGTGCGGGTCGTTGTACTGGCCGGGGCTGGCAAAGCCTTCTGCGCCGGACACGATCTACGCGAGATGAGAGCAAGCCCCAGCGAACAGTTTTATCGCGAGCTCTTCGCGCAGTGCACCCGCATGATGCGCACCCTTCAAAAACTGCCGCAACCCGTCATCGCGCGCGTGCACGGCATTGCGACAGCTGCGGGCTGCCAGCTGGTGGCCAGCTGCGATCTGGCTGTGGCCTCAGCATCAGCGCGCTTCGCGGTCTCCGGAGTCAACTTGGGGTTGTTCTGCTCCACGCCATCGGTAGCCCTATCGCGGAATCTCAACCGCAAACAGGCTTTCGAAATGCTGGTGACCGGGGGCTTTATCGATGCCCAGCAGGCGCAGGCGCGGGGATTGATCAATCAGGTGGCGCCTGACGATTCACTGGACGACAGCATTACGCAGCTCGCTGACCTCATCTGTGCCAAACCGTCAGTGGCCATCGCCATGGGGAAGTCGCTGTTTTATCGCCAACTCGAAATGGGCGTCGATGCCGCCTACCAGCTGGCCGGACAGACCATGGCCTGCAACATGATGGACGAGGCCGCCCTGGAGGGTGTGCAGGCCTTTATCGATAAACGCAAACCGAGCTGGGCGACCTAGGGCGTCCACGGCGCCGGGGTCATCAGTGTCGGCGCAAGGTCATGACCACCCCTGTGGTCACGATCAGCGCCATGCCCAGCAGCGCAATGAAGTCGGGGAAGGCCCTGAACACGATCACACCCGTGATCAGCGCGAAGACCGCGTGCGAGTAGGTGTAGGGAGCGAGGGTACTGGCTGTGGCCAGCGCATATCCTCGCAAGAGCAGCAGATGTCCGAACGCTCCGAAGCAGCCCGTGGTGATCATCAAAAGCAGGTCAAACCACGAATGCGGCCATTCAAACACGAAGGGCAGCAACAGCGACAGAATGGCCGTAGCCACGATGCCGCCAATGAATAGCGTGGCGATGGTGTCATCACTGGCTGCCAGCATGCGGGTGAGCAATGAATAGCCTGTGGCGAAAATCGATGCCATCACCGCCAGTAACGCGCCCCAGCCGAAAACCTCACCACCTGGCCGCACAATGAGCAGCACGCCGGCAAAGCTCAGGGCCAGAGCCCAACCGCTACCCGGCGGAGCGCGCTCTTTGAGCCAGTAAACCGCGCCCAGAGTGACCAGCATGGGCGAGATACTGATGATGGCGGTCGCTTCAGCTTGAGGAAGCAGGGCCAGCGCGTTGAAGAACACAATGGACGAAAAGGCCAGCAGACTACCTCGGGCAATCTGGGCAGCGGGCCGTCGCGTGCGCATGAGAGCGCGCCCATAGCTTGGGGCCAGAAACACCACCATAACCGCAATATGAAAGAAGTAGCGAGCCCAGGCCACCATCAGCGGCGAATAGCGCTCGGCCAGCAATTTTGCGATCGAGTCGAGGGCGGCAAAACAGGCACTGGCCGCAACGACGAACAAGATGCCGCGTAAACGTTGGGCTGCAGCGTCACCGGCCGCGCTACTCATGCGCGCAGCCAGTGGGTAAAGGCCCGACACCCATCATCATCAGTGGGGCACCGGCCGCTCGTCGGGCAGCATCACGATGCCCGGAATCTCTACCTTAAGCACGGCCTGGCGAAGCGCATTGATAGCGGCCAGGCGCGAATAGCTCTTGCGCCACGCCAGGGTAACCCGGCGCATAGGCACCGGATTGGCGAAGGGAATATAGCGCAGCAGGCCGTCTTCGCCCGTACGGGGCGCCGCCGACCGCGGCAGTACTGTGATGCCGATGCCTGAGGCGACCATGTGGCGAATGGTCTCCAGTGACGAACCTTCAAAGGTCTTCT
>JBIKMC010000055.1:0-14966 GCA_044359405.1 Burkholderiaceae bacterium | reverse complement strand
AGCGCTGTCAGCCGGGCGAAGTCAGCGTCACGGTTACCAGCATTGACCACCATGCGGATTTCAGCCCCAGCCGGCCCGTGCAGAAGCACCAGCATCAGATCGTCTTCGATGCCGCCGGCGTCATTGAGCAGCATCGAGTAACGCTGTTGGCCGCTGGGCCAGTCGCTCAGGTCAACGGGCAAGGCCTGCTCGAGGGCCTGCGCCAGCGTGGACAACTGTGCGTCACGGGCTTGGATGCGCAACTGCCCCATGTGAGACACGTCAAATAGACCGGCAGCTTCGCGTGTGTGTAGATGCTCAGCCTTGAGGCCCATCGGGTATTGAATGGGCATCTCGTAGCCGGCAAACGGCGCCATGCGGGCGCCCAGAGCGCGGTGCAGGGCGTCCAGGGGCAGTTGTCGGGCGATAGACGGTTCAGTGCTCACGGCAGACCTCGGTTCTGGGTGAATACGACTCAGGCATAGTCTTCCATCGGGGGACATGTGCACACCAGCTGCCGGTCGCCGGCCGCGTTGTCCACACGCTTGACCGAGGGCCAGAACTTGGACTCGCGTATCCAGGGCAGGGGGTACACGGCCTCTTCACGCGTGTAGCCATGCGTCCAGTCGCCCGCCACTTCCTGCGCCGTGTGCGGTGCCTGCTTGAGCGGATTGTCGATGCGGTCCCACTGGCCGCTGGCAATACGGTCGAGCTCGCCATGGATTGCAATCATGGCCTCGCAAAAGCGGTCGAGTTCAGCTCTGGACTCCGACTCAGTAGGCTCGATCATGAGAGTGTCGGCCACCGGAAACGACAGGGTCGGCGCATGAAAGCCGTAGTCCATGAGACGCTTGGCCACATCTTCGGCCGTGATGCCATGTGTAGTCTTGAGTGATCGCAGATCAAGAATGCACTCGTGCGCGACCTGGCCCTGCTCGCCGGTGTACAGCACTGGAAAGTAGTTGCGCAGGCGCGCCGCGATGTAGTTGGCATTGAGAATGGCCGCTTCGGTGGCACGGCGAATACCCTCGCCCCCCATCATGCGGATGTACATCCAGGAAATGGTGGTAATCAGAGCGCTGCCATAAGGCGCTGCTGACACTGAGGCGTCTGACGCATTGCCAGCCAGGGGCATCGGGCTGGTTGGCAGCCAGGGCGCCAGATGTGAAGCAACGGCTATCGGCCCCATGCCCGGACCGCCACCTCCGTGCGGAATGCAGAAGGTCTTGTGAAGGTTCATGTGGCAGACATCGGCGCCGATGAGACCCGGCTGGGTGAGGCCGGCCTGCGCATTGAGATTGGCTCCGTCCATGTAAACCTGACCACCGGCGGCGTGTACCTTGGCGCAGATGTCGGCGATGGCGGATTCGAACACGCCGTGCGTGGAGGGGTAAGTGACCATGAGCGCGGCGACCTGGCCGGCGTACTGGGTCAGTTTGGTATCGAGATCGGTGAGGTCAACATTGCCGTGAGCATCGCAGGCGACGACGACGATGCGCAGTCCCATCATCTGGGCGGTGGCCGGATTGGTGCCGTGTGCGGACGATGGAATGAGGCAGACATCGCGAGCACCCTCGCCGATGGAGGCCAGGTAGCGTCGGATGGCGAGCAGTCCGGCGTATTCGCCCTGAGCGCCCGAGTTGGGCTGAAACGACACCGCCGAGAAGCCGGTGATTTCAGCCAGCCACGCGCCCAGTTGCTCAAGCATGCGCCCGTAGCCCGCGGCCTGCGCGGGGGGGGCGAACGGATGTAGAGCCGCAAACTCGGGCCAGCTGACCGGCGCCATCTCTGCAGCTGCGTTGAGCTTCATGGTGCATGAGCCCAGCGGAATCATGGAATGCACCAGCGAGATGTCGCGATTTTCGAGGCGTTTTAGATAACGCACAAACTCGGTTTCGCTGTGATAGCGGTTGAAGACGGGGTGCGTAAGCACCGCGTCGGCGCGGCGCTGCGCGGCCGGGATGGATGTGGGTTCGACACCCAGGCCCGCTGCGATGCTGCTGATGTCTTCAATGCTGCAGGCTCGGCCACTGATGGCCCAGACCAGATCCGCGACATCGGCCAGACCAGTCGTTTCGTCCAGTGCAACCCCGACCAACCCCGCCGTGCCCTCGGCTGCAAAGTCACGCAGATTCATTCGGCGCGACTGTGCCCGCATCAGGGCGTTTTGGGCGTCGGGGCCCAGCGCGAACACCAGCGTGTCGAAGAAGTCTGAAGACTCTGGTGCGATCCTTGGTGCAAGCGCAGCAGCCAGCGTGCGGGCCATGGCGTTGGCTCGTAGTGCGATGCGTAACAGGCCCTGCGGGCCATGATAAACCGCGTAGAACGACGCCATGTTGGCCAGTAAAGCCTGGGCCGTGCAGATATTGCTGGTGGCCTTATCGCGACGGATATGCTGTTCGCGGGTCTGCAGTGCCATGCGCAGCGCGCGTCGCCCCGATGCGTCTTTGGAGACGCCAATGAGGCGGCCCGGCATCATGCGTACCAAAGGCTCTCGCACCGACATGAAAGCCGCATGCGGGCCGCCATAGCCCATGGGAATACCGAAGCGTTGAGCCGAGCCGATGGCGATGTCAGCCCCCATGGCGCCGGGAGATTTAACAAGCAGCAGAGACAGCGGGTCACAGCCCATGCAGACGATCGCACCGGCCTTGTGTAAGGCGGCGATGGAATCGGTAAAGTCGTGCAGGCCGCCACGCGTATCGGGGTTTTGCAGATGGGCGCCGAACCAGCGCGAGGCATCGTGCGCGATCAGGGCGCGTGCGTCTGCGACGTCGACCTCGATACCCATCCAACGTGCCCGGGTTCGAATGACCGACACGACCTGTGGGTGGGTGCCGGCATCCACCAGAAAACGCTGCGCCGGGGACTTGCTGGCACGCCGGGCCAGGGCCATGGCCTCGGCGGCGGCGGTGGCTTCATCAAGCAGTGATGCGTTCGCCACCGGCAGACCAGTGAGATCGCAGATCATCTGCTGAAAGTTAAGCAGCGCTTCGAGCCTTCCCTGGGCGACCTCGGCCTGGTAGGGCGTGTAGGCGGTATACCAACCCGGGTTCTCGAGCACATTACGGCGGATGGGCTCTGGGGTGAGCGTGTCATGGTAGCCCGCTCCGATATAGTTTCGGAACACCTGGTTCTGCGCGGCGATGTCGCGCAGCTCAGCCAGGGCTGAGGCCTCGGTGACCGGCTCGGGCAGGGTCAGCGGCTTTTTAAGACGGATGGCCGCCGGTACCGTAGCTGCCACCAGCGCCTCGCGCGTGGTGTGGCCCAGCAGGGTCAGCATGGCGCGCTCTGACTCGACATCCGGGCCGATGTGGCGGGCATGAAACTCGTCGTTCCCCATCAGGGCCATGACACTGTTGGCAAGGTTCTCGCGGGCGACCATGGCAGCCCCCTCAGTTCGCGCCAGGCCCGGCCTCATAGGCCTGGGCTGACATCAGCGAGTCGACTTGCGCAGGGTCAGCGAGCTTGAGACGTAGCAACCAGCCTTTGTCGTAGGGTGACTCGTTGACCGTCTGCGGAGCCTCGGCGAGGGCTTCGTTGACGGCAAGGACCTCGGCATCGACCGGGGCGTAAACATCAGAAGCGGCCTTGGTTGACTCGACCACGGCACAGGCCTCTCCGCGCGAAAGCTTGCGGCCGACGGCAGGCAGTTCGACGTAGACTAACTCGCCCAGTGCATCCTGGGCATGGGTGGTGATGCCCATGACGTAGGTGCCATCCGCTTCACGGCGTAGCCACTCGTGGGTTTCGGCGTACTTGAGATCTGCAGGGTTGCTCACGGCGAAGGCTCCGGTTCAGTTGGCCGCGCCATGCGGTCAACGGTTGCAGGGAGCCCCCTCTGTCCGTTTGCCTGAGACATTCAGCCCGTGCGCTGCTGGCGAGCGGGCGTGTTTCCTTCGGCGAGGCCGCTCGGCGCCTTTGCGCCCGTGGGCCTTCTCTCCAGAGTGCCGGATCCTCCGCAGTCCTTTTGCCTGAGAGTTTTCGGGGCGATACACCTTCGGCGCCACGCGGCTGAGCGTCTGTACCGGGCAAACCTTGAAAGCCCTGATGACATGAGCGCAGATCAGCCGCGGGTCTCTCCCGCGGGGGTTCATTCGGCGTAGCGACTGTGCCAAAAGCCCTTGGCACTGTCAAACGTGATGAGCCCAATTGCCACTCCAAAAGCCGAGGCGCCCAGGGTCCTGATGGTGCGCAAGATCAAGCTTTGGACGGTCTTGGCCAGCTGACCAGAACGATGCCGGTAATGGCGAGTGCGAGTGCTATGGCGTGATAGGGACTGAAGGATTCGCCCAGCACCCACACGCCGACGGCCGTCGATGACAGTGGCAAAGCGATGGTGAAGACGCCGCTATCACTGGCGGGTACATGCTTCAGGCCCGACAGCCACAACCAGGTCGAGATCATGCTGGCCGCAACGGCATAAAAGACCAGCAGCAGCCACAGACCGGGTGTGACCGTGGCGAAATTGAAGCTCAACGCCTGCCATAAGCCCAGAGGGGTGGTGAGCGCGAGACCCACCAAATTGATGAGCGCCGAGATGCGCCGCGCGGACAGGCGCCCGGTAAGCCGCTTTCCCAGAATGACATAGACCGCCTCGCAGCAGGCGCAGCCGAAAACCAGCAGGTTGCCGAGCAGCGAGGCGCCGCCCGCATTGGAGCCGCCTGCCGGGGATAGCAGGGCGATGCCCATGGCGGCCAGGGCGATGGCGATGAGTGTTCGACGGTGCAGGGTTTCGCCCAACCACCACCACGAAAACAGTGCCACCACCGCCGGCAGGCCGGCGAGCACCACGCCGGCGGCGCTGGCTGAGGTCAGTGCCAGTCCGCTCAGCATGAGAATTGAAAACAGGAAGTTTCCAAAAAACGATTGTGCGAACAGGGTTTGCCAGACCTGACGATCAAGCCCCTGGTCGCCCGGGCGCGGCCTGAGCCAGGCCAGACCTGCGAGTGCGGCGATGGCAAAACGCATCCAGGCGAGTAGAAAAATAGGAAACGCCTCGGTGAGGGGCTTGGACAGGGCGACGTAGCTGCCGGTGACCGTCATGCCGGCGAACAGCAACGCGTAACCGAGCCAGCGGGTCGCCGAAGCGTGGGATGCGTTCACAGGGTTCGACGGGGATGGGGCAAGCGCTCAGAACCGGGGTAAGGCCTCATAGCCCGGGAGGGTATCGCCCAACGGGCACCGGCTCAAGTCGACAATCTTTTTGCGTAGACCGGACTTTGCGAAGCGCCGCGAAGCCAGTAAGGTGCGCGCCTGTCACGACAAAGACGTCCGCCATCATGAATGCACCGCTCGAACTGCGTTATGCCGACACCGCTGCGACCCTCGCGCCCGAGCGCGCGGCTCAGGCCATTGCCCGCCTGTCCGCCATCCTGCCGCCCCACTGCCTGCTGCATCGCGCCGAGGATAAACGGCCGTATGAGTGTGATGCGCTGTCCGCATTCCGGCAGATTCCCTTCGCGGTCGCTTTGCCTGAAACCGAGTCCCAGGTGATCGCCGTCCTGAAGGCCTGCCGCGAACTTGACGTACCCGTCGTGGCGCGCGGTGCTGGCACCAGTCTGTCCGGCGGCTCAATGCCCCATGCGTCCGGCCTTGTCCTTTCAATGGCCAAATTCAACCGCATCGTCGATATCGACGCGCTGGCGCGCACGGCCAGGGTGCAACCGGGCGTACGCAACCTGGCTATCTCCGAGGCTGTGGCACCGTTGGGGCTTTACTACGCGCCCGATCCGTCGTCGCAGATCGCCTGCTCGATTGGCGGCAACATCGCCGAGAATTCGGGTGGCGTGCATTGCCTGAAATACGGACTGACTGTGCACAACGTGCTACGTGTTCGGGCCATCACCATCGAGGGCGCGGTGCTCGAGCTGGGTTCTTCCGCGCTGGATACGCCTGGCCTTGATCTGTTGTCGCTCATCATTGGCTCGGAGGGCATGCTGGCGGTGGTGACCGAGGTCACGGTCAAACTGCTGCCAAGGCCCATTCTGGCGCGGGCCGTGCTGGCCTCGTTTGACGACATCGTGAAAGCCGGTGACGCCGTGGCCGCCATCATTGCTGAGGGCATCATCCCGGCCGGCATGGAGATGATGGACCGCAAAACGACTGAGGCGGTTGAACCCTTTGTAAAGGCCGGCTACGACCTGCAGGCGGCGGCCATTCTGATTGTCGAGTCGGACGGTACGCCTGAGGAGGTCGAAGAAGAAATTGCCCGTATCGATGCTGTTCTGGCGCGATGTGGATGCACCGGTGTACGGGTATCCCAGAACGAGGCCGAGCGTCTGGCTTTCTGGTCGGGCCGCAAGAATGCTTTTCCGGCCGCTGGCCGCATCTCGCCCGACTACTACTGCATGGATGGAACCATCCCGCGTCGCATGCTCGGACGCATGCTGGAGGCGATTGCGGCCATGGAGAAAAAATATGGCCTGGGCTGCATGAATGTCTTTCACGCGGGCGATGGCAATCTGCATCCATTGATTCTGTTTGATGCCAATGACCCGGACAGCTGGCACCGCGCCGAGTTGTTTGGCGCCGAAATTCTCGAGCTGTGCGTCGAGTTCGGTGGCACGGTGACGGGTGAGCATGGCGTTGGCGTGGAGAAGCTTTCGTCCATGTGTGTGCAGTTTTCACCGGAGGAGCGCGACAGTTTTTTTTCGGTCAAACGGGCCTTCGATCCAGCCGGGCTGCTCAATCCGGGCAAAGCTGTACCGACACGAGCGCGATGTGCCGAATACGGCAAGATGCATGTGCATCGCGGCCAACTACCTTTCGCCGATCTGCCGAGGTTCTGAGATGAGTGCAGAATCCGTGATTGAGTCCTTGCGGCAGGCGGTGCTGCAGGCGGCGCGGCAGCGACAGGCGCTGCGTATCCGTGGCGGTGGCAGCAAGGATTTTTATGGCGAGCCGGCTGGCGGCGCGGTACTGGATGTGAGCACGCTGCGCGGCATCATCAGCTATGAGCCCAGCGAGCTGGTCATCACAGCCTACTGCGGCACACCGCTGGCTGAGGTTCAGGCCGCACTGGCGCAGGCCGGTCAGATGTTGGCGTTCGAGCCGCCTGCATTTGCAGCGCAGGCCACGCTGGGCGGCGTGATCGCAGCAGGCCTTTCAGGTCCGCGGCGTGCCTGGGCGGGCGGTGTGCGCGACTTCGTGCTTGGGGCGTCGCTGCTTGACGGTTCGGGTCGCCATCTGCATTTTGGCGGACAGGTGATGAAGAATGTCGCCGGCTATGACGTATCGCGCCTGCTGGCGGGCTCTATGGGCATTTTGGGCGTGATCACTCAGGTGTCGCTCAAGGTGCTGCCGGTGCCGGCGGCCGAGGCCAGCATGAGGATGGCTTGTCCGGCCGCGCAGGCCGTTGAGTGGCTCAATCAGTGGGGGGGCCAGCCCCTGCCACTGTCGGCAAGTGCATGGCATGACGGGCAGTTGCGCATCCGGCTGTCGGGAGCCCAGGCCGCAGTTCGGGCGGCCAGTGAACGCCTGGCGCGCGAGGCTGGTCTGAGCACGATGGCCGACGATGAGTCGCAGATTTTCTGGTCTGCGGTGCGCGAGCAGAGTCACCCATTCTTTCAAGGTGTTAAGCCACTGTGGCGCCTGTCGGTACCCAGCACGGCTGCGTGTGTTGATGCGCTGGATGATGCATCGCTCATCGAGTGGGGGGGCGCCCTGCGTTGGCTGCGCAGCGACGAGCCCGCAGCACAGATTCGCGAGCGGGCGGCTCGCCTGGGCGGTACGGCCAGCCTGTTCCGTGGCGGGGATCGGTCAGCAGGCGTGTTTCATCCATTGGGTGACGCACTGTTGGCTCTTCATCGGCGTCTGAAGGCGGAATTTGATCCCGCCGGAATCTTCAACCCCGGACGCCTCGTCGTCGGACTGTAGGCAGACTATTCATGGAAACCCATCTCGCCGACTGGCTAAAGGCAACTCCCGAGGGAGTTGAGGCCGAAGCAATTTTGCGTAAGTGCGTGCACTGCGGCTTTTGCACAGCAACGTGTCCAACGTATCAGTTGTTGGGTGATGAGCTCGACGGCCCGCGCGGGCGCATTTACCTGATCAAGCAGGTGGTCGAGGGACAGACGCCGACCGAGTCAACGCGTCAGCATCTGGATCGCTGTCTGACTTGCCGTAATTGTGAAACCACCTGCCCATCGGGGGTCGACTACGGGCACCTGGTGGATATCGGACGTAAGCTTGTCGAGGATCAGGTGCCGCGTCGTGGCTCTGATCGCCTGTTGCGGACCGCGCTGCGTGAAGGGCTCACTCGGCGCTGGTTGTTCGATCCGGCTATGCGCCTGGGTCAATCCCTGCGGCCCTTGCTGCCCCAGACCCTCAAGGCCAAGGTGCCTGAGCGTCGCGACGCCGGGACACGACCGCAGCGCCATCACGCGCGCAAGGTGTTGTTGCCCGAAGGTTGCGTGCAGCCGGCCATGATCCCTGCGATTGATGCGGCCACGGCGCGCGTGCTGGATGCGCTGGGCGTGCAGGGGGTGGTGCCGGATGCGGGCGGTTGTTGTGGTGCGATTCGTCATCACTTGAATGACAGGGTGGGGGCGATGGAGGATGCTCGCCGCAACATCGATGCGTGGTGGCCAGCCGTTGAAGCCGGGGTTGAAGCGATTCTGATCAACGCGTCCGGCTGCGGGGCCATGATCAAGGACTACGCTCATCTACTCGCATCAGATGCCCACTATGCAGAGCGGGCGGCCCGCGTGGTGCAGTTGACGCGCGATCTGGCCGAGTGGTTGCCCGCAGAGCTCGAACGTGCGCTCGCAGACGGTGGAGCCAAGCCTGCGGATGCCTCTGAGCGCGTGGTCTTTCACCCGCCCTGCACCCTGCAGCACGGTCAAAGGGTTCGAGGTGCGGTTGAGAAACTGTTGACGAGTCTGGGCGCGCGGGTGTTGCCGGTAGCCGAGTCTCATCTGTGCTGTGGGTCTGCCGGTACGTATTCGGTGCTGCAGCCCAAGCTGTCCGGGCAGTTGCGTGAGCGCAAGCTCGGGTATCTTCAGGCTCAGGAGCCCGAGGTCATTCTGTCAGCCAATATCGGCTGTATCAGTCATTTGCAGGCCGGTACCTCGACCCCTGTTCGTCACTGGGTCGAGTGGCTTGACAAGCGCCTGCAGACCCTTTGACAGCCGCACTGGCGGCGGCGTGTTGCCGTCAAGCTCGCGGCTTGCCGCAGGTAGGCTGGCGAGCTCACTGGCGGCATAGTCGCGCAGTTGTGCCAAGGTTGGTGCGGGGCGTGTGCGTATACCCTCGCGCATTACCACCTGAAGCAGCGGGCGTGGTGTTGTCGAGGCGCAGCTGAAACCGCTCAGGCTCAGTTGTCGTGGATCGGTAGCTATCCGGCTCGGTTCAAAGGCCTCATCGCTCAGGCTGATCAGATCTTCGGCAATACAGGCGTGGGCGTCCAGTCGACGCCAGACCTGTTTGCAGCCCGGCAGCGTCTGCTTGCCGATTGAGCGTTTGTCTCTGGGTCGCCCGGCGTATTCCACCAGTTTGCACGCGCAATCCAGCGCGGGCGCATCCAGGGAGGTGGTGAGGGCGGTGCCAACGCAGTAAACGTCGATGGGCGCTCTCACCGCATTCAGGGCAGCAATCTGCCACTCATCCAAATTGCCACTGACCAGGATGCGCACCTGACTCAGCCCAGCGTCATTCAGGATTTTTCTGACGCGGCGGGTCATCGGCGCCAGATCGCCGCTGTCGATGCGTACGCCCTGAAGCTCGATGCCGTGCCGTGCCAGAGTCTGCGCAACGGCTACTGCCCGGTGTGCCCCCTGCTCGGTGTCATAGGTATCGATCAGCAATACTGCGTGCGCCGGGTTGGCGTGCGCAAATGACTCAAAGGCCAGAGCCTCGGCCTCGTGGGCCTGAACATAGGCGTGTGCCATCGTACCCGCCAGCGGAATGCCAAACCGCATGCCGGCCAGCATATTCGAGCTGGCGTCGAAGCCGGCAATCCACGCGGCGCGCGCCGCCAGCATCCCCGCCTCCGCGCCAGGCGCACGACGTAGCCCGAAGTCAACGACGGGGACGCGTTGCGCGGCCAATACGCATCGGGCTGCTTTGGTGGCCACCAGGGTTTGATAGTGCAGCAGATTGATCAGCCGTGTCTCGACCAGTTGAGCCTGCATGATGGGCGCTGTCACGCGCACCATGGGCTCATTGGCAAACAGAACGGTCCCTTCGGGGACTGCGCTCACCTCGCCGCGAAATCGAAGGCCCGTCAGCGTCTCCAGGAACTCAGGGTCGAAGCGGTTCAGACTGCGCAGCCAATCGATTTCTTCCGCGGTAAATGCCAGTCCCTCCAGCCAATCCAGCAGTGGCTCCAGGCCGGCGGATAGCAGGAAACTTCGGCCCGGCGGCAGACGACGGAAAAAGAACTCGAATGAGGCGATCTCGCTCATGTGCGAGGCCTGGTAGGCCTGCATCATGGTGAGCTGATACAGATCGGTCAGGAGCGCGCTGCGGCTGGCGTCGAGCAGGCAGGCCTCAGGTTTGGGCGTCATCAGGGCATCAGAGACGATTACGGCGGGCCTTGCATGTTCGGGGTGTTCAGTCGTAATGATTTGATCCAGGCCGCCAGCGCGTCTGCATGGCCGCAAGAAGCTGCGCATAATGCCGCCCACGGTCTTGTCCCAGACCGCTTCAGGAGACGCTCATGCGTGTGATCAAACTTCAGGAACTACCCGAACTTATCGGCCAGGAGCTGGCCCTGAGTGATTGGGTAAACGTGCCGCAATCACGCATTGACCAGTTTGCTCAGGCCACCGGCGATCATCAGTGGATTCACGTCGATCCGCAGCGTGCGGGCCAGGGACCCTTCGGAACCACGATCGCGCATGGATTTCTCACGCTCTCGCTGTTGCCCGTCTTTGTCGAGTCGTCCATTCAGTTCTCGGATGCGCGCATGGGTATCAACTACGGGCTTAACCGGGTCCGCTTCACGGCGCCCGTGCCAGTTGACAGCCGTCTGCGTGGCCGAATTCGCCTGCTGGCGGCTGAACGTCTGTCTGATCAGGGCTGGCAGATCACGATTGAACTCACGGTCGAACGCGAGGGCAGTGAACGCCCCGTCTGCATTGCCGAGTCAATTTCCCGTCGCTACGCGTAGGCCGGGTCTTGCCGGGGCGGCGCCTCGGTTTTAATGAGAGCGGGCACCCGGTCAGGGTTTGGCACCGAAGCGCTGGCGCAGTTCAGCCACCTGATCAGGGCTCAGGCATCGGCAGCGCATTCCGTGCACCGTCAGATGAAGTCGGGCGGTCGCCTCGAGCTCTTCCACCGCGTCGGTGGCTGAGGCCAGCGATGCACCCGCCACCACTGGCCCATGATTGGCCAGCAGCATGGCATGGTGTTGGCGTGCGCGTGCGCGCACGGCATCGGCCAGCGCAAGATCGCCAGGCGCGTAGTAGGGCACCAGCGGCAGGGTGCCGATACGCATCACGTAGTAAGCGGTAAGCGCCGGTAGCACGTCGTCCGCGTTGACGTCTTCCAGCACCGACACTGCGGTAGCGTAGCCCGAGTGCAGGTGCACGACCGCGTGAGCATCGGCGCGCTCGTCGTAGACCGCGCGGTGCAGAAAATGTTCTTTGGTGGGTGCGTCACCGTCGATGAGCCGTCCTTCGGAGTCCAGCCGTGATAGACGGGCTGGGTCGAGGCTGCCCAGGCTTGCTCCGGTCGGCGTCATCAGAAATCCGTCGTCCAGTCGCACGCTGAGATTGCCCGTCGACCCGTGGGTGAGGCCACGCGCATGCAAAGACCGGCCGGTTTCACACAGCGCCTCGCGCGCCTTGGCTTGTGCACTCATCGAAAAAACCCGTTTGGTCAGGCCGGCAACATGGCCAGAGCCTTGGTGAAGAAGTCTTCGGTGCCGAAGTTGCCCGACTTGAGCGCCAGGCTGATGGCGGGTGCGCCATCGCCTTCGGCCAGCGTCCAGGGGACGCCGGGGTCGATCTGCGCGCCGATCCGCAGGCGGGCTATGCCCAGTGCCTGAACCACCGCGCCCGAGGTTTCACCACCAGCCACGACCAGACGCCGTACGCCCTGCCGGATGCCTGCCTGCGCGATGGCTGCAAGCGCCTGCTCGACCAGATGACCGGCGTGCGCCACCCCCAGCGCGGCTTGAACACGCTGCACCTCTTCGGGGCTGCTGGTGGCGTAAATGAGTACGGGTCCCTGCGCAATGTGCTCAACCAGCCATTGTGTCGCGCGCTCGACGATCGACTCACCCGCTGCCAGTGACAGGGGGTCAACCCGAAACGCCGGGCGTGTGCGCTGCCAGTGCGCCACCTGTGCCTGCGTGGCGCGCGAGCAGCTGCCCGATACAACCAGGCTGAGACCCGCGGGGTGTTTCAGCGCCGACGCGGCACTGGCCTGCTGAAGTAGTCCGCGTCGCGAGAAATTGTCAGGCAGCCCAATAGCCACCCCTGAGCCACCGGTGATGAGATCAAAGTCTGCGCAGGCTTGCCCGATGGTGCGCAGGTCGGCGTCCGACAGCGCATCGACGATGGCCATGCCCACCCCTTCAGCCTGCAGTTGCGTGAAACGCACGGCGAGTGCGTCCGCGCCTTTCGACACAGTGTCATAACGTGCCAGGCCGACTTTGCGCTTGGACTGTGTCTGAAGCACCCGGACGAGATTGGCGTCGGTCATGGGTGTGAGCGGATGCTTCTCCATGCCTGATTCGGACAGCAGTGCATCAGCCACGAACAAATGGCCACGAAAAATGCTACGGCCATTTTCGGGGAAGGCCGGGCAGGCGATGGTGAATCGGGTGCCGAGCTCGTCCATGAGCGCCTCGGCCACTGGACCGATATTGCCGCGCTCAGTCGAATCGAAGGTGGAGCAGTACTTGAAGAAGATCTGCCTGGCGCCCGCCGCGCGCAGCCAACGGCATGCCGCCAATGACTCAGCCACCGCCGTCGTGGGCTCGATGGTGCGCGACTTCAAGGCGACCACGACGGCATCGGCATCAATGGTCTGCCCCGTTGGTGGCAGGCCAATGGTCTGAACCGTGCGCATGCCGCCGCGGACCAGCATGTTGGCCAGATCGGTGGCCCCGGTGAAGTCATCGGCAATACATCCCAGCAGCATGGCTCAGGTCCTGTCGTCACCCGGCAGTTCGATGCCGGTGAGTTTCTGAAACATTTTGATGACGGCTGAGTCATCTTCTCCGCCCAGGCCCGCCGCACTGGTGGCCAGATACATCTGATGAGCGGCGGATGTCAGCGGCAGCGGAAAGGTAAAGTCGCGCGCAGAGTCGAGCACGATGCCCAGGTCTTTGACGAAAATGTTTACCGCCGACAGGGGCGTGTAGTCACCGGCCAGAATGTGCGGCACGCGATTCTGAAACATCCAGCTGGCACCCGCGCTGTTGGAGATCACTTCGTACAGGTTAGCCGGATCGATGCCCGCACGAATGCCCAGTGCCATGGCCTCAGTGGCGGCCGCGATATGAACGCCGGCCAGCAGTTGGTTGATCATTTTGACCTTGGAGCCCATACCGGACTGATCACCCAGGCGATACACCTTGCTGGCGATGGCGGCCAGCACGTCTTCGACGCCGGCAAACGCCTGCGGGCTGCCGGAGGCCATGATGGTCATTTCGCCTTTAGCCGCACGCGCAGCGCCGCCCGACACGGGAGCGTCCAGATGCAAAAGGCCCAGGGCGGCGAGCCGCTCACCCAGGGTCTGAGCGAAGCGCGGCGGCACGGTGCTTGAGGCGATGACCACAGCCCCGCGCCTCAGTGCAGGGGCTGCGCCCTGCTCACCGAACAAAACCGCTTCGGTCTGCGCGGCGTTGACCACCAGCACGACCAGGGCTTCAACCTGTGTGGCCAACTCGGCGGCAGAGCGATGGGTGGTGGCCCCCTCGGCGGCCAGGGCCTGCAGGGGCTCGGCCCGCACATCGCAGGCATGCACCTTGAAGCCGGCGCGCAGCAGCGAGCGTGCGACGCCCATGCCCATGGCGCCCAGGCCGATGACACCGACGGCGCGACTCATGACTGAAAGGCACCGTGGGCTGCGGTGCGGCTTGAGGACTTCGGGACTGATCGCATCATGGTGATCCGTGCGGTGAAAGGTCTGGCAAAGCCATAAGGTTACCTCGACCCACCGTGTGATGCCGTAAAGTGCACAGTTTGAATCAACTGGTTCGCCTCCAAGATGCCTGACTGGCTTTTTCTGACTCTTCAACATGTTCTGCCCAAGCGTGCGCTGACCCAGGCTATGGGATGGTTGGCTGCGCGTGAAGCGGGTGCGCTCACGCATTGGGCGATTCGGCGCTTTATTCGGCGTTACCGGGTCGAAATGACAGAGGCGGCAGATCCCCGGCCAGAGGCTTATTTGAGCTTCAACGCGTTTTTTACGCGCCCCCTACGCTCGGGCGCGAGGCCTCTGGCGGATGCTGCCTGGGTCTGCCCGGTTGATGGCGCGGTGAGTCAATGTGGGCCGATTGAACGCGATCTCATCGTCCAGGCCAAGCAGCACCACTACACGGTGTCCGCCCTGCTCGCGGGCGATGAAGCCCTTGCTGCGCGCTTTAATGGTGGTGCGTTCGCCACCCTGTACCTGAGCCCGCGTGACTATCACCGTATTCATATGCCCAGGGCTGGTCGGCTGCGGTCGATGACCCACGTGCCCGGCACCCTGTACTCGGTTAATCCGGTCACTGCTGCGGGGGTGCCCGGATTGTTCGCACGCAATGAGCGTGTTATCTGCGAATTCGACGATGACGAGGGGCGATGCTTCGTGCTGGTGCTGGTGGGCGCCACGATTGTCGGCAGCATGGCCACAGTCTGGCACGGCGTGGTCAACCCTCCTCGACCCGGGCGATCTCGCCAGTGGCGCTACGACGACAAGCCGATACATCTGGCTCAGGGCGAGGAGATGGGCAGCTTTCTGCTGGGTTCAACCGTGATCGTGTTGGCCGAGCCCGCCGAAGCGCGTACGTGGCCCGCCTGGCCCTCGGGCCGCCCGGTGCAGCTGGG
>JBIKMC010000296.1:0-4445 GCA_044359405.1 Burkholderiaceae bacterium | reverse complement strand
ATCGCGGCGATCGGTCAACGAGGCGACGTCGGGTGTGCTGACCTTAACCAGCTGATAGATAGCAAAGCCATCCTCGCCCAGATCAACCCCGATCAGGCTCGGCAAGGGCGACTCAGGTGCACGAAATACCGCCTCAAGCGCAGCGGGCGGCAGGGCTGGCTCTTTAGCGGAACGAATCACCGCCCTCGGCGCGGATAGGCCCTCAGTCGGTCCACCGGACTGCAAGGCCTTCAGGCGTTCACGCCCCGCATCCACTGCACGCTTAAGGGCCTGCTCACGGACCAGGGCCTCGCGGATCTCGGACTCGACCGCCTCGAAGGGACGCGCTGCGGCCGGTCGGTGCTCGACAACTCGCGCCGAAACCATACGGTTCGCGCCAAGGTCCAGCGCTTCAATATTGCGTCGACTGCCGATGGCATCTGGCGCAAAGAGCGCCGAGAGCACTGCCTGCTGATTCAACGGGTGCTCGCGAGGCAACGCTGACACGCCTGAACGCTGAACGCTCTTTTCAGACTGAATGCTTAGCTTGAAGCGGTCGGCAGCAGCCTGCAGGGAGTCAGGCTGCTCGTAAACCAGGTTGCCAAAGGCCTCCGCATCCTCCGCATAGCGGCGCGTTGCCAGCTGCTGACGAATCTGTCGCTCGATGTCGGCGCGAACTTCACCCAAACTGCGCTCACGCGCTGGTCTGATACCAGTCAGCTTGATGATATGAATCCCAAACTCGGTCTCAACCAGGCCCGATAATTCTCCGTCCTTCATGCCGAACACCGCGTCCGCAAAGGGCTTGACCATCATCTCCCGACCAAAAAACCCAAGATTGCCACCCTCGCGTGCGGACCCCGGATCTTGTGAATGTTCACGCGCTACCGCTGCAAAATCAGCGCCGCGCTGCAACTGCTGCAGCAAGCCTTCAGCCTTGGCGCGGACCTGTGCGCGCGTACCCGAATCAGCATCAGGCGCCAGCTTGATCAGTACGTGACTGGCCTGACGTTCTTCCTGAGTGGCATATTGACGCCGGTTCTGTTCGAAGAAGCTGCGCACCTCATCTTCAGAGGGCTGAATGCTTTTGCCGATCGACTCGGCGTCAAGGACAAGATACTCAACCGTCATACTTTCGGGCGTTTGGAAACGTGCAGAGTTCTCGTCGTAATACCGTCGCAATGCCGCTTCATCGGGTTTGACTGAAGCCACATGATCTTTGGGCGAAAACTTGAGCTCTCGAACCTCCCGGCTCTGTTCAACCAGTTGTGCGACTCGGTCAATCAACTGCGCCGGCACCACGACACTGGTCGACAGAGACTCAGGTAAGGCCTGCACGGCAAGATCGCGTCGGAACTCAAACTCGAAAGCCGCTTCACTTCGACCCTGTGCATTGACCAGCCCCCGGTAGCGTTCAAGGTCGAAGCTTCCGTCAGGACGCGTCAAGCCCGGAATGGCACGGATCGCCTCACGCAGGCGAGCGTCGGTCACCACAAGCTTCTGGCCGTCGGCGTTGACCGCGAGCGCGCGCTGAACGATCAGACCCTCGAGGATTTCAGAGCGCATCGCCGGCGTCTCAAACATGCGCATGTCAACACCATCGCCCAGCATCTGGCGGATCCGATCGATGCGCTCGCGCTGTGCCTGATCAAACTCCTGGCGAGTGATTGACTGCCCGCCCACCTTGGCGATTGAGTCACCGTCGGATAAAAAGCGGTCGTAGCCCTGGATACCGAAAAATGCAAATGCCGGGAAGATCAGCACCACCAGCACAAACAGCAGAATCCGTTGGTGCTTGCGAATGGAATCAAACATAGTCGCGACTCACCGGTGAAACTTGACGCTGGCGCACCCGTGCGGGCACGGACGAAAAAAAGGGCGAACTTTCGTTCGCCCTGATGTTTGGCGGAGTGGACGGGACTCGAACCCGCGACCCCCGGCGTGACAGGCCGGTATTCTAACCGACTGAACTACCACTCCTGAACTTGAAACTCTTCTTGCAACAACACCTAACATCCGCCAGGCCCACCGCTTTAAATGCTGTCCCATTTAATCGGTGGTGGGTGCTGACGGGTTCGAACCGCCGACCTACGCCTTGTAAGGGCGCCGCTCTACCAACTGAGCTAAGCACCCCTCAATTGCGCGATGCCTGACAGCCGAAAATTATAGCCTGAAACTCGTTGCGTCTGCAAATTAGTTGATGGCGTCTTTGAGTCCCTTGCCAGGACGAAACTTGGGCACTTTCGCCGACTTGATTTTGATGGCTGCGCCGGTGCGAGGATTACGCCCGGTGCGCGCGGCACGCTTGCCCACAACGAAGGTTCCGAACCCAACGAGCGTCACTGACCCGCCTTTTTTCAGTGTAGTGCGGACCGCGCCAATCAGCGCTTCGAGCGAACGGCCAGCTGCCGCTTTGGAGATGTCAGCGTGCTTGGCGATGTGATCAATGAGTTCGGTCTTATTCACGTATGCCCCCTAGGTGCGAGTGATTACGTTGTTGATTTTGATTGCACCATCAGGTGCGCTGTTTAGGCCGTATGCCGCGAAGCGAAGATCGGCTGATCAACCCTCTGGCGAATGGGACACGAATTAAAGCGCTGCACGTTGATCCTGTCAACCTGACGGGCAAGCGTGCAGCGCAGGATTCGATTAATGCGTGACGACCTCAGAGCCCGAATCAGTGCTTGGCGTCGCAGCAACGGATGCACTGCCAGACTCTGCCACCTCATCTTCTGGAAGAGCATCGGGCATGCGCTCGAGGGCCAATTCAAGTACACGGTCTATCCACTTGACCGGTACGATCTCGAGGCGGTTCTTAACGTTGTCGGGAATGTCGGCGAGATCCTTAACGTTTTCCTCTGGAATCAGCACCGTCTTGATACCGCCACGATGCGCTGCCAGCAGCTTTTCTTTAAGGCCTCCGATCGCGAGCACTTCGCCGCGCAAGGTGATCTCACCCGTCATCGCGACATCCGCCCGAACAGGAATACCGGTGAGTACCGACACCAGCGCCGTCGTCATCGCGATACCCGCACTGGGGCCGTCCTTGGGCGTGGCGCCTTCGGGTACGTGAATGTGAATGTCGCGCTTCTCGTGAAAATCATCCTTGATGCCGAGGCGCCGCGCACGTCGGCGTACCACGGTCATGGCCGCCTTGATGGACTCCTGCATGACGTCGCCCAACTTGCCGGTGAAGGTGGTTTTTCCCTTGCCAGGCACTGAGACCGATTCAATGGTCAGCAATTCACCACCGACCTCGGTCCAGGCCAGCCCCGTCACCTGCCCAACCTGGTTTTCTTTCTCAGCCATGCCAAACGTGAAGCGACGGACACCCAGGAACTTGTCCAGGTTCTTGGCCGCAACCTGAATCTTGCGTTCCTGCTTCTTCAACAGCAGCATCTTCACCACCTTGCGGCAGATCTTGCTGATTTCGCGCTCAAGCGAGCGTACGCCCGCTTCCCGGGTGTAGTAACGGATGATGTCGCGCAAGGCGCTCTCGGCCACGACAAGCTCACTTTGCTTGAGGCCCGTGTTTTTCATCTGCTTGGGAAGCAGATAGCGCTGCGCGATGCTGACCTTTTCGTCCTCGGTGTACCCCGACAACCGGATGACTTCGAGTCGATCAAGCAGCGCCGGCGGAATGTTGAGCGTATTGGCCGTGGCGACGAACATCACGTCAGACAGGTCGTACTCAACCTCAACGTAATGGTCGACGAAAGTGGCGTTCTGCTCAGGGTCGAGCACCTCCAGCAGGGCCGATGCCGGATCACCGCGAAAGTCCATCCCCATCTTGTCGACTTCGTCGAGAAGAAACAGCGGATTGCGTACACCCACACGAGACAGATTCTGAAGAATCTTGCCGGGCATTGAGCCGATGTAGGTGCGGCGGTGACCGCGAATTTCAGCTTCATCCCTGACGCCGCCAAGCGCCATGCGAATGAACTTTCGGTTGGTTGCGCGCGCAATCGACTGGCCTAGCGACGTTTTGCCGACCCCCGGGGGGCCCACCAGACACAGAATGGGAGCTTTAACCTTGTCAACGCGCTGCTGGACCGCGAGGTATTCCAGAATGCGCTCTTTAACCTTCTCAAGACCAAAGTGGTCGTCGTCGAGCACCTTCTGCGCGTAAGCGAGATCGTTATTGATCTTGCTCTTTTTGCGCCAGGGCAGATTCGTCAGCGTATCGATGTAATTACGGACAACGGTTGCCTCAGCCGACATGGGCGACATCAGCTTCAGCTTGCGAAACTCAGCTTCAGCCTTCTTAAGTGCCTCTTTGGACATCTTGGCTGCCCGAATCTTTTTCTCGAGCTCTTCAAGATCAGCGCCCTCCTCGCCTTCGCCGAGTTCCTTCTGGATAGCCTTGACCTGTTCGTTCAGGTAGTACTCGCGCTGGCTCTTTTCCATTTGCCGCTTAACGCGGCCGCGGATGCGCTTCTCAACCTGCAGGATGTCGAGCTCGGTCT
>JBIKMC010000004.1:0-32697 GCA_044359405.1 Burkholderiaceae bacterium | reverse complement strand
GGCTCGCCTGGGAGCGCATGCTGGCCTTTTGGAAGAAACACCTGGGCTAAGCGGCGCATGCGCGGGCCCTACCGTAGACCCGGTGGGGCCTGGCGCACCCAACCACGGCAGGCGGTCAGCGCCGCAGTGAGCGCGGCAGCAGTACCGAGGCAATGGCCAGCACAATACAGCCCAACGCAGCCCAGTCCTGCCATGCGATCGGCTCGCCCAGCCACAGCGTCCCCGCAAATACGCCAATCACCGGAATCAGCATGACCGACAGGCTGCTAGCCATGGGCGGCAGGGTCGATGCCAGGCGAAACCAGAGTACCTGTGTGAAGGCGAAAATCAGCACGCCGTTGTAAAAGACTGCCACCCAGGCGGCCATACTCGCCTGCCCGTCCCATTGACCACGCTCGGTCAGCAGTGCCAGACAGGCACAGGCCAGCCAGGACTGCAACAGCGCCCAAAAGGTAACCACCAGGGCTGAGGTTGGCTGTCGCCGTCTACGCATACGATGCGTTCCATATCCCCAGGTCACCGCAGCACCCAGAATCAGCAGCGAACCCAGCGGGCTGCCGCTGATCGCTGAGAATTCACCCGCCAGCAGCAGGCTCACGCCCGCCGCCGCCGCCGCCACACCCAACAGCAGGCGACGCTCTGGCCGGTCACCAAACAGAAGCACTCCGAGAAGCGCGACCCAGATCGGCATGGTGTAACCCAGGATGGCGGCACGCCCCGAGGGCAGAAGCATGACGCCATACATGACGCAGATGTACCAGACCGTCATATTGGTCAACGCGATAACGGTGAGCTCACCCCAGTGCTCACGCGGTACGGCGACGCTTTCGCCATTGACCCGGATGATCAACCACAGTACCGGCAGACCCACGGTCATGGTGAGGGCACGAAAAGTCATGGGCGGAATATCCGACACACCCAGCTTCATCATCGACCAGTTCATGCCCCAGATCACCGTCACCAGGGCCAGCCAGATCAGTTCACGCCCGGCAGGGCGATCAGCATTGCTCAAGAGGTCTCCCGCGCTAGAATCAGTCGAGCTGAGAGGGGTATGACCCGTCGGTTACCCCAAGGTCTACCCCAAGCAGAGCATCATTGTGGGCAATTACGCCCAAGGAGTCGATGTGGATTTCCGGAAGTCTTTGCAGACCGCCTGGCAGCAGGCCGATTCGATGCTCTGCGTGGGCCTTGACCCTGATCCTTCACGTCTGCCACAGGGGGTGGGCTCGGGCAGCGAGGCGGTATTCAATTTCTGTCGTGCCATTGTTGATGCCACAGCGCCTTACGTGTGTGCTTTCAAGCCACAGATTGCCTATTTCGCCGCCCTGGGAGCTGAGGCGCAGCTGGAGGCCCTGATCACTCATATTCATCAGCGCTGGCCCTCGGTACCCGTCGTGCTTGACGCCAAGCGGGGCGATATCGGTTCAACCGCCGAACAGTATGCGCGCGAGGTGTTCGGCCGTTACGGCGCCGATGCAGTCACTGTCAGTCCGTATATGGGTTTTGACTCGGTCGAACCCTACCTGGCCTGGGAAGGCCGCGGGGTCATCGTGCTGTGCCGCACATCCAATGCGGGCGGCAGCGACCTGCAGGCGCTCGATGTCGGTCACGGCAAACTGTACGAGCAGGTCGCCCGACTGGTCAGCGGGCCCTGGAACCGCAATGGTCAGCTCGGTCTGGTGGTGGGTGCCACCTACCCTGCCGAGCTTGAACGGGTACGCGCGCTGGTGGGCGACTTACCACTTCTGGTGCCTGGTATCGGTGCCCAGGGCGGCGACGTCGACGCAACGGTGGCAGCCGGTCTGGCGCCCGCTGGTTACGGCATGATGATCAATTCCTCCCGAGCCATTCTGTACGCTGGCAGTGGCGCCGATTTTGCCGAACAGGCGGCCCAGGCGGCGCGGCACACCCGCGACGCGATCCGTCAGGCACAAGCACGGCACCGACAGACGCGCGCCGCCGGAGACTGAGGCGACATCGTGCGCGTGCTCATCGCGGAAGACGACCGGGTTCTGGCTGATGGGCTGTGCCGTGCTCTGCGTGCGGCCGGCTATGCGGTTGACCATGTCATCGATGGCAGCGCGGCTGACAGCGCCCTCACCACGCAGGGCTTCGATCTGCTCATACTTGACCTGGGGCTGCCGCGTCTGCAGGGTATCGATGTGCTCAAGCGGCTGCGCGCACGCGGTAATACAACACCTGTCCTGATTCTCACGGCAGCCGATTCGGTTGAACAGCGCGTGCGCGGACTCGACCTCGGTGCCGATGACTTCATGGCCAAACCTTTCGCACTATCCGAGCTCGAGGCAAGAGTTCGGGCCCTAGTCAGGCGCGGTATGGGCGCGGCCAGTAATCATCTCAAGCTCGGAGCGCTTAACTACGATCAAGTCGGCAGGCTCGCCTGGCTTGACGGCGAGGCGCTTGACCTTTCAGCCCGCGAACTGGGTCTGCTGGAAATTCTTCTCAAGCGCCCGGGTCGTCTGGTCAGCAAGGAGCAGATTGTCGAGCATCTGTGTGAATGGGGCGAAGAGGTCAGTCATAATGCCATTGAGGTTTACGTGCACCGCCTGCGCCGAAAGCTTGAAGGCGGTGACGTGCGTGTCGCCACAGTCCGCGGCCTGGGCTATAGCCTGCAACTGCATACACGCGATGCGAGCCCGTGAGCGATCCGGCCCGCTCAAACTCGGTACTGGCCGATCTGCTGGCAACACGCGAGTCGCCTGCTCGCAGTGAACTCAAACGCCCAGCGCGGGTGGGCCCCTCCGGATGGTCGTCGCGCCCGCAGCGGCGAGCGGCGACGGCGCATGAGCAGCGCTCGCTCTTCGGCGAAATCCTCGACTGGATGTTCGCCCCGCTCATGCTGCTATGGCCCTTATCGGTGGCGATCACCTTCGTTGTCGCCCGTTCGCTGGCCGATGCACCCTTTGACCAGGCGTTGATCGACCGCACCGCCGTTCTTCGTGAGCAGCTGCTCGTCATGGAACCCGGCGGAAATCCGCGTCTGCCGCAGCTGGTGGAGAAGCTGCTCAAGCTCAATGAGGGCGAAACAGTTGTCGTTCAAGTCGTCTCGGGTTCAGGCGAAGTGCTCGCAGGAGACTTCGAGCTGCCACGGCCAGGCATTTACGATTTTCCGACCCCCGGCCGGACGCGACTGCGCAATGCGGTCTGGCGGGGCGACGAGGTCCGAATTGCCTATACGTATGCCAGCGCCGAGAGCGCCGCACCCGACGATCAGGCCGCCCTGATCCAGGTGGCGGAAACCCTCGATACGCGGGCGCGACTGGCCAACGAGATCATCCGTGGTGTTCTTTTTCCGCAGTTTCTGATCCTGCCCCTGGCGATAGGGCTGGTTTGGTTCGGTCTCAGCCGCGGTCTGTCGCCCTTGAAATCCTTGCAGGAGGGTATCCGTCAGCGCGGGCAGGACGATCTGTCTCCCATCGATACCCGCAGCGCCCCCGAAGAGCTGGCACCACTGGTGGACGCCTTTAACGATTTGCTCAACCGACAGTCCAAGAGCCTGCAGTCCCAAAAGCGCTTTATTGCCGACGCCGCCCATCAGTTGAAGACGCCGCTGGCCGGTCTTCGTACGCAAGCCGAACTGGCTTTACGGGCAACCGACCCGCAAGACCTGCGCCGCTCACTCGAGCAGATCGCCGACAGTGCCATCCGCAGTGCGCATATGGTGAGCCAGTTGCTTGCACTGACGCGCATGGAGCATCTGCGCGAGGCCACTCGACTGGAGGCCCTCGATCTTGCGCCACTCGTGCGCAGCGTGATGGTCGATTTTTATGAGATCTCCAGTGAGCGCGGCATTGAGCTGAGCTATGACGCCGATGACATGCCCGCTCCAGTCGCGGGCCATCCGATTTTGCTGCGCGAGCTTATTGCTAATCTGCTTGACAATGCCATCCGCTACAGCCCCAGGGGCGGGCATGTTTGCGTAGAGGTACGCACCAACACCCCTGGTGAAGTCGAACTTGTGGTCGAAGACGACGGTGTTGGCATTCCTCCCGATGACAGACCTCAAATCTTCGACCGTTTTTATCGCGTGCTCGGAACCAACGTCGAAGGTAGCGGCCTGGGCCTCTCAATCGTCTTTGAAATCGCTGTGCAGCATGGCGCCGTCGTTCAGGTGAGCGACGGTCTGCTGTGGGATAAACACCGCGGTGCCGGCACGGGTTCCCGTTTTACGGTTAAGTTTCGCAAGTTGATCGACGAACTACTCTGATCGGCCAAGAATCTGCGGCCTCAGTCTTTCCCGGCAATTTATGGACTCTGTATCTCAATTTGCGCTGGGCGCGGCCGTTGGCGTTGCCGTGATGCGCCGGCGCATGCCGGTTGCCCGGGCGGCGCTATGGGGCGGCTTGTGCGGCACTTTGCCTGACCTGGATGCCCTCATTGACCACGGCGATGCGCTGAGCAATATGGTGTTGCACCGCGCCCAGACCCATGCCCTGATTTGGCAGACGCTGGCCACACCCTTCATTGCCTCGATTCTGATGCTGCTATCCGGAGCGCTCGACCGGCAAAAATTCGCACGCCCGCATTCTCCGGGCGCCCGCTTCAGACACTGGTGTTTGATGGTGTGGCTTGCGCTCACCACCCATGCCCTGCTCGATGGCTTCACCGTTTACGGAACCCAGCTTCTGCTGCCACTGACTCGCGAAGCTTATGGGCTGGGCAGCATCTTCATCATCGATCCGCTGTATACCCTACCCCTGCTGATCGGCCTTTCCGTCGCGCTGCTGTCAAAGAGTCCGCGCGGGCTTCGCGCCAACGCCTGGGGCCTTGCACTATCCTGCCTTTATCTGGGCTGGAGTGCGGTCGCACAGATTTACGTCAGTCATCATGTCAGGGCTGAGCTCAGTGCCCAGGATAGCCCTGTCGAGCGCAGCGATCTGCTGGTCACGCCGACCGCCTTCAATACGCTGCTATGGCGTATCTTGGTCATGCGCGACGATCGCTACGAAGAGGGTTTTTATTCGCTGCTTGATGGCGCTCGTCCGATTCGGTTCAGCCGGCATCCGATCGACGTCGCCCTACGTGACGAAGCCAGCGGGCTTGAACCGGTACGTACCCTGTACGTTTTCAGCGACGGATTCATGCGTGTCGACGAGCGGCAGGGGCTCATCCGAGCCACTGATCTGCGCATGGGCCAGGAGCCTGCCTACGTATTCTCGTTCGCGGTGGCTCGGCGCGGCTCGGCTCTGGCACCCGTCGTGCCACAGGCGGTCGGCGGCCGGGGTGACGTACCGATCGGCCAGGCGCTTGACTGGCTGTGGCGCCGAGCGATTGGGGCCGATATTGACCCGCCCCGCTGAAGTCAGGGCTTGAGCGACGGCGGATGCACCGGTCTGAACACGGGCTTAAATAGCCATCGACGGGCCACCTGCGCATAGCCCGGAAAGTGAAAACCGCCGTTGTCGCGCAGAACCCGCTCATGGTGCCGCCGCCAGTAACCTGGGATGCGCCACCAGGCCAATCGGGGATGACGATGATGAATCGCGTGATAGTTATTGTTCAAAAACAGTAAGGACCAGAACGCATTGGACTCGATGATGGCCGTTCGTTGCTCGGCAAGCTCGCCATATCGATGCTCAATAAACGGCCGTACCCATCCAAGACAAAAACCCGGCCACGCAAACATCAAGACGTAGTGCCACCAGGGCATGCCGCAAACACCGCTGATGTAGACGAACAACAGCGCCACCAGGGCAATATGCACCGTCCAGTGTTTCACGTGCAGAAAATCACCACGGCGCAGGCGCTCTGTTTCGCGCAGCACAAGTTTCTCCAGGCGCAACACCGGGCCCAGCAGCACACGACCTGCCAGGGTCTGATTCATCATGAGCAGCGATCGGCGCGTCGCCGATAGCGCCGCCCAGTCGCTGGCCCGCCAGTAAACCGATTCGGTATCCACCCCGGGCTCAGTCAGGTACACATTGCGGTGATGCTGTCGATGAGATGCGAAGTACAGCGGAAACGGCAGCCATAGACCGATGGGCGGCATCACCACCGCCCAGCGCAACCAGACGGGCGCTGATCGAAATGAGTGGATCGCCTCATGCTGCAGCGAAAAATGCCAGGCAACCAGATAGCCTCCCAACGGTGCCATCACCCACCAGGCAATCTGCTCGTGCAGAGCGATCAGCAAAGCCCAGCTGCCGTACAGAACGAAAACCACCAGCCAGGTTGGTCCGTCCCACCGATACATGGTGCGCAGAATACGTAAGCGGACTGACTGCCCCGACAAGCGGGCACCAGCGCGACCCGAGGGCGTAGCCTGGTTCGAGGTGGCGGTCGACGACTCAGAATGCATCATTCGGACTCTCCAGTCGCTCGGGCAGCTCACGCAGCGATTCGTAATCGTGCGCCCCGGGGAACGCGAAACCCTTGAGCAGCAGCGCTGCCCGCTGTGTCGCCAGCTGCGGCGTTTCGGCACTGGCTGCAAAAGCGTCGCGCAAGCTTGTCATCACCGCGGCAGACAGTGGCGCAGTTGCCACAAACAGGGGCAGGGGTCGCGGCACCGTTCGGGCAACCACCCGCACACGAGACGCAAACTGCGGATCAGCGGCTCGCAACAGATCGTGGTAGTAGCTATCCAGTGGACCCACATCGATGCGTCCATCGCTCAGTGATTGGATCACGCCTCGTGCGTGAATAAGCCCGCCCACGACAGCCGAATACAGGGGCCGGCCCATCGCCTTCCTGTAGGGTTGCAGGTGCTCGGCCAAAGCCACCGCACCCGACAGGGAGTCCGGCACCGTGATACCAACCCGCCCCCCGAAGGTATCGGCGAGCTCACGCGCCGCCGAGCCAGCGGGCACCACGATATCGGTGAAGTAAACCGCACGTCCACCATAATGGGCCGGACTCGGAATAGGCGCCGCCACCGGCTGCGCGCGCGGGTAGTGCCGCGAGAACGGCAGACCACACATCAGGACAGCGCCCAGATCATCGCGCGCCCACAGCTGCGCCAGCGGCGCCGGAGCCTCATAGTCGAGCAGTTCCCAGTCGAGCCTGGCATGCCGAAGTACCCAGGCAAGCAGTGTTTTCCAATGCCCACGTAACTCGGGCGTGGCGCTGTACATACGTGCATTGGCGATGGTGGTCATGAGGCTTGTATCGGCAAACGCATCTGCGAAGTCGCATGATTGCGATTTTTGTGTTTCGATTATCGGCGTAAAGTAAGCACAAATCCATTCGACTACAGATCCTGGAGACCACCATCACGCAGGTAACCGCTTCCCCAGGCAGCACCGCACTGATCATCGGCGCGGGTGGCTTCATCGGGGTCAATGTGGCCCAAGCCCTCGCCGCTCGCGGTTACCGGCTGGTGCTGGCCGATCGTCAGGCGCCGCCCGAGGCTGTGCGCACCGCGCTGGGCAATGCGCGCTGGGCCCTGGGTGACGTGCGCGACAGCGAGTTCCTGTCGTCCATCATCACACCCGAGATCAAGGTCCTCATCTGGGGGGCCGCACTGACTGCTGACGCCCAGCGTGACGCGCTTGAGCCCGATACGATTCTCGATGTCAATCTGGTTGGACTTGCGCGCGCGCTCAAACTCGCAAGGCAGCGAAGCGTCGAACAGGTGGTCAACCTGGGATCAGTGGCCAGTTTTGGCGACGCAGCCTTTGGCGAACGCGCCCTTCTTGAGGACGACCCCACTGATCCACGCAGCCTGTATGCCCTGTCCAAGTTTGCCGGTGAACGTCTGTGCGCCCGCTTCGCTGAACTCACCGGACAAACTGTCACCACGGTCAGGCTGTCGGCTGTCTTCGGCCCCTGGGAACGACTCACCGGCGCGCGTGACACGCCCAGTCCTTTCATGCAATTAATGGCTCTGGCTGAACGCCACGAGCCCGCCCTGCTCCAGCGCCCCTGCTTTCGCGACTGGGTCTATGCGCCCGATGTCGCCGCCGCAGTTGCTCTGATCATCGAGCGTCGCGCTCAGGCACCGCATCGCATTTTTCACGTCAGCAGTGGACAGCGCTTCAGCGCACTGGCGTGGGGCGAAGCCCTGGCTGCCCGACGCCCGGGCTGGGTGTGCCGTCTGGCAGCCGCCGATGAGCGACCCAACGTTGATCCGCAGGGCCCTCGTGACAGGGCTGATCTTTCCGTGCACAGACTCGCCCACGAACTATCTTTCAAGGCGCGCTTCGGATTGGCCGAATCGGTGGCCCATCTGGACACCTGGGCGAAAACCCATCCTGGATGGTTTTCATCAACGCCGAAACCATGAATACACAACTCAGATTCAAGGGTCGCCGCGTCGTCATCACAGGCGCTGCATCAGGCATCGGTTTGGCAGCCTCGCAGGCCTTTGCCCGTGAGGGTGCTCGACTGGCCATCGTTGATCGGGACGAAGCAGCGACCCAGGCCCTTGCGCAGACGCTTCGCGGTCAGGGCGTCGAGGTACTGGCCTGCATTTCTGACGTCAGTGACCCCGTCCACGTCGAGTGCGATGCCGCCAGCATCCTAGCCGCCTGGGGCGGCGCCGACGTGCTAGTCGCAAGCGCTGGTTGGTCCAGTGGCGGTATTGCCACCACCATATCGCTGGACGACTGGAGCCGAACCTTTCGTATCAACGTCGACGGCACCTGGCTATGGGCGCGCGCACTGCTTCCATCCATGCAAAAGGCCCGTCAGGGCGTCATCATTACGTTGGCGTCACAACTGGCCATCGCGGGAGGACGCGGCAATGTCGCCTATGTAGCCGCCAAGGGCGCGATCATGTCATTGACGCGCACCATGGCGCTCGACTACGTGGCTGACGGCATCCGCGTCAACGCCGTTGCTCCGGGTGCCACTGACACTCCGCTGCTCAGGCGTTCCTTCGCTCGCGCGGCCGATCCTGCCGCGGCGCAGGCCAGGTCCGAATCACGCCATGCCATGGGACGCCTGGGCACCCCCGACGAAATCGCCGCCGCCATCACTTTTCTGGCCAGCGACGAGGCAAGCTTCATCACTGGCACCGTCCTGCCTGTTGAGGGCGGATGGCTCGCCGCCTGAGGCCACATCCTCAATAAGCGGAGCCGTTACAGCGTGCATTTAAGGCTTGACCGCGAACGAAGTGTCTGTACACGATACGACGCGCGTCAAAGGCTAATATCACGATAAACAGCGCTTCGCGCGGGCACGTCCGAACACCCTAGGGAGAACACCACCATGATCCGCAAACTTGCACTTGCCGCAGCCCTGCTTGGAGCTGGCTTGGCCGCCCATGCGCAAACCACCCTGCGCATTCACTCTTTCAGCGCACCCCAGGCACTTGATCAGACAAAGCACCTTAATCCGTGGGCCGAAAAGGTCATGAAAGAGTCGGGTGGCAAGCTCAAGGTCGAGGTCTACCCCAATATGCAGCTGGGCGGCAAACCATCGGATCTTCCGCAGCAGCTTGAAGACGGCGTGGTCGACATCATCTGGACGATCGCCGGTTTCACCCCAGGTCGATTCCCGGGCCTCGAGGGTGTTGAGCTGCCCTTCATGAATACCGGCTTATCGGCTACGCAAAGCCCGGCGGTCATGGAATACGCCCAAAAGCACCTGCTCAACAATGAGCTCAAGGGCATCAAGATCATCAGCATTCACACCACCGACGCCGCCATTCTGCACTCCAAGGGCAAGCCCTTTAAAACGCTCGAGGACTGGAAGGGACAAAAGGTTCGTGTGGCGGGCCGGTTCATCGGCGAGATGGTCAAAGCCTACGGCGGCACGCCTGTGGGCATCCCCCTGGGCGGCGTCTATGAGGCACTTGAGCGTGGACAGGTTGACGCCATGCTGATCAACTGGGCGATCACTCAGCCCTATCGCTTCTACGAGGTCACCAAGCACCACACCAATAACGCGCTCTTCCAGGGCACCCTGCTCACGCTGATGAGTCAAAAGAGCTATGACAAGCTGTCGCCCGAGCTGAAAAAGGTTATCGATAACAACTCAGGCATCGAGTACGCCAAGTACATCGGGGCCGTGTGGGACACCACGACAGCGCCAGCCATCGAGGCAACCCGTAACAATAAAAACAACATCTTCGAGCTCCCTCCCGAGGAGCTCGCGCGCTGGAAGGCGGCAGCCGAACCCGTGTATCAGGTCTGGATTGGCGAGATGAACAAACTGGGTCGCAACGGCCAGCAGATGTTCGACGACCTCAAGGCCATTACCGCCAAGTACGGTCGCAAGTAAGGCGGCGCGGCGCAAGATGGCTGTTTCAGACGCCCCGCCCGGGTCAGCGGTATACAGGCTTGCACGGCAGGTCGCCATTTTCGGTGGCCTGCTGCTTATGGTGGCCATGCTGACCACGGTGGCGTCGGTGGTGACCAACGGCCTGTTCGGTAAACCCATCCTGGGCGATACCGAGATTGTCGAAGCGCTGGTCGGAGTCGCGGTCGCCGCGTTTCTACCCTGGTGTCAGGTACGCGGTGCCAACGTCATCGTTGATTTTTTCACCATGAGACTTCCACCCAGAGCCACCAGCGCGCTCGATGCGCTGGCCTACGGGGTATTTGCCCTCGTCGCGGCGGTTCTCACCTGGCGTCTGATCGACGGCGCTTTCACTCAGTATGAACGTGAGCGGGTATCCATGTTTCTCAAGATTCCAGTCTGGTGGGGCTACGGCCTGGCCTCCACCGCCTGCGTGCTCTGGGTGCTGGTGTGCATGCGCACGGCCTGGGATAAAGCCCGCCTCTCCCTGACACGCCATGGATAAGTTTCAGATCGGTCTGTGGATGTTCATGGGGGCACTGCTCCTGATTGGACTGCGGGTGCCGGTGGGCGCCGCCATGCTACTGGCGGGCGGCCTGGGTTATGCCGCCATCAACGGCTGGGGGCCCCTGCTTGCAAACCTCAAGTCGATGACGTACAGCAAGTTTTCCAACTACACGCTGTCGGTCATCCCCCTGTTTTTACTCATGGGCGAATTCGCCGGCAAGGGCGGCTTGTCGTCGGCGCTTTACCGCGCAGGACGCGCCTGGTTCGGGCACTGGCGAGGCGGACTGGCCATCGCCACCATCGGCGGCTGCGCGGCTTTTGGCGCCATCTGTGGGTCGTCGCTGGCTACTGCCGCCACCATGTCGCAGGTGGCCCTGCCCGAAATGCGCAAGCTGGGTTATTCCAATCAACTCACCACCGGCGTGCTGGCCGCGGGCGGCACCCTGGGCATTCTCATACCGCCATCCATCATTCTGGTCATTTACGCCGTCTTTGTTGAACAGTCGATTGGCGCCTTGTTTGTGGCCGCCATCATCCCCGGCCTGATCGCCGCCGTTCAATACATGGTGGTCGTCAACATCTACGCCCGAATGTACCCTGATGCTGCGCCCCGTCTACCCAAGGCATCGGCCCATGAACGCTGGGAAGCCACGCGTCATGTCTGGCCTTCCGCGCTCACCTTTCTTGTCGTCATCGTAGGTATCTATCGCGGCTGGTTCTCGCCAACAGAAGCGGCTGCCATTGGCGCCGCCATCGTCGGTCTACTGGCCGTCTTCCACGGCGGTATGCGCTGGAAAGGTTTTGTGGAATCGCTTCTATCGACTGCCGAAACCACCGCCCTGATGTTTCTGATCCTGCTCGGCGCCGAATTGTTTTCGGCAGCACTGGCCTTGTCCCAGATGCCCACCGATCTGTCGCGCAAGATCGTTGCGTTTGAAACGTCTCCCATGCTCGTCATGGCGGTCATCGTCGCGATTTATCTGCTACTGGGCTGCTTCATGGAATCCATGGCCATGGTGCTCCTCACCTTGCCCGTATTTATACCGGTTCTGCTGGGCCTTGATTTCGGCATGAGCCAAGCAGCGGTCCTAGTGTGGTTTGGCATTCTGGTGCTGGTCAGCGTTGAGGTGGGCATGATCAGCCCGCCCTTCGGACTGAATCTTTTCCTGATCAACGCTATGGCCAAAGACGTGCCCATGGCGGATACCTACCGCGGTGTTCTCGGGTTCTGTCTGATGGATCTCATCCGCCTGGCAGCGCTGATCGCCTTTCCGGCACTGGCCCTCTGGCTGCCCGGTCTTCGCTAGTGGCGGCTCATCACTTGGGCGCATCGCGCGCAAACACCAGAGCAAACTCGGGCGTGTCGTAATGCAGCAGCGTCTCATAGTGCTGCTCGATATCCGCAAGAAACAGGTTGCGGGTAATCGCACCGACCACACGCGGCACCGCGAATTTCATGGCATTGATTGAGGAACCACTGGGCCCAAAGCTCATGGTGGCACCGAAATCCATCAAATGAATATTCCGCAGGAAGTCGGCGTGCCCTGCCAATCGTGGCTGCAGCTCTTGCCCGGCCCCCAGGTAGGGATAAAACGCGAGCCGCTCATTGACCTCGGGCGCTGGCGGCGTATATCGATCGGCCCAGGTGGCAATATCGGTGCCCCAGGTACCGAACTCGGGACGGTCACGAACATCCAGGGCGAAACCCGTGCCGGTAATCAGGAAGTCCGCCTCGTGCACACCGTGCGGCGTCTCGATTCGCACCTGATCTGCCACAACACTGACCCGATCCCAGGGGCTGCCCGTATGAAGCTCGAAATTGCCATGCCGGGTGACCCGGTTCCAGGTTTCGACAGGTAAGGCCTCGCGTACCGACAGCAGGTGGTTCATGAAGCGCCAGCGCGTGGCATCGTCGGCACTACCGATATGGCGCAGAAATCCGGGGAACGAGATTGCTTTGTAGGGCTGCACTCTTTGCAGTTGTTCGCGACGGCAGAACAGAGCGACGCGCTCTGCGCCAGCCTCCAGCGCGGTTGCGGCATTATCGAAGGCTGACGCACCCGCACCCAGCACCGCGACACGTTTGCCACGCAGCGCCGCAAAATCAATCGGGTCAGCGGCATGGGCCCGAAACTTTGCGGGTAGTGCGGCCACATGATCGGGCATCCACCAACGCCCGGACGACACAATTCCCATCGCAAGCACTACCTTGCGCGCATACAGCGTCTGCTCACGACCATCGGCATCCATAACCCGGGCTGCGATCAGATCCTGCGCGGGCTCGATCGTCAGCAGACGAGTGCGATTGGACACTGGCAAGCGCAGTACATCGCGCACCCACAACAGGTAGTCCTGCCATTGTTCCTTGGGTATTTTGTTAAGGGCCGCGAAAGCAGCCGCACCAAACTGAGCTTCGAACCACGACTGAAAGGTCAGCGATGGCAGCGCCAGATCGGGGCCTGTCACCGTTTTCCAGGTGCGCAGGGTCTGCATCCGGGCAAAGGTCTTCCAGGGCCCCTCTTCGCCACGCACGGCAGCGTCAATCAGCCGAATGTTATCGACCCGCTCTCGCAGCAATTGCGTCGCCACAGCCTGGCCGCACTGGCCAGCTCCTACGATCAGAACATCGAGCGCTATCGCGCCGTCAGGCCCGGTACGGGGTGGAACCCAGCGAGGCTCAGGGTACTTGATCAGGTCGAGATCGCGGGCGACGCGGTCATTCAGGGCAGCCAGGCCCTGCGGCACAAGATTGGGATCAGTCAGGGTATTCATTCAGCCAGCATAATGGGGCTCCCCCTCGGCGACAAGCGACATGCAGACACTTAAAGGCTTCACATGGCTTCTCGTCTTTCAATGCCTGGGCGAAGTGCTGGCACAGCTCACGGGACGACTCTGGCCAGGCCCCGTCATCGGCATGCTCTTGCTGGCGATGGCACTCATATGGCGCGGGCTTCAACAACCGGTGTCGCAGGCAGCTCATGCCCTTTTGCCGCACCTGTCGCTGCTGTTCGTTCCAATCGGAGTCGGCGTGCTGGCCCACACCGAGCTGATTGCGCAGTCAGGATGGGTGCTGATACTGGTTATCGTGACATCCACCTGGATTGGCATGGCCGTGACCGCACTGGTGCTTCGCGCGCTTTGGACATCCAATACCCGAGAGCATCGTCATGAATGACTTCGTTGAACTGTGGATTTATCTATCGGCAACGCCGCTCTTCGGATTGACGGCGACACTATCGATATACCTGATCGCCTATGGCATCTACGCCCGACTCGGTCAGTCGCCTGTTGCCAACCCGGTTCTGTGGTCGGTACTTGCGCTCACCGTCTTGCTGTACGCCACTGGCACGCCGTATCAAACCTATTTCTCGGGTGCACAGTTCATCCATTTTCTGCTGGGGCCGGCGGTCGTCGCGCTGGCCTGGCCCCTGTGGGAACGACGCGCCGAGTTGCGAAGGCGCGCCGTCGCGCTGCTGGCTGCTGCCAGCGCGGGTGGCGCAGCCGCGGCACTGAGCGCTGTTATTCTGGGTTATGCGCTTGGTCTTCCCGATGAGTTGTTGCGATCGCTCGCACCCAAATCGGTCACCGCGCCGGTGGCAATGGGCATTGCCGAGCGCATGAGCGGCATTCCGGCACTGGCAGCAGTGTTCGCGGTCATCACGGGCATGATCGGAGCACTGAGTGCCAAGTACCTGTTTGACCGGCTGCGCATACACCAGCCGGCCGTGCGCGGTTTCGCCTTGGGCACCGCCTCACACGGCATCGGCGCAGCGCGGGCCATGCAGGTTCACCCGGATGCCGGCGCCTATGCCGGACTGGCGCTGGGCATTCAGGTGGTCATGGCCTCCATCCTGCTGCCCCTTGCCGCACGACTTTTCTGACGATACTAGTGTCGACAGACCTTGCAGTGGTGGCCATACCGGTAATGCCCACCGCCGAAACGATCAATATGCAGCGGCTGTTTGGCCAGACCCGGACAAAAGGTGCCGACGATCCTCTCAAGCTTGAAGTACAGCGACTTGCCCGCGCGGTTGTGCTTTTCAAGCCGGGCGCGCGCCTGCTCGGCCTGACGCGCAATGCTGGCCATGTCGATGGTCAGCAAACGACGGTTCTCAACCACCATTCGCCCGCCGATCATGACTGAATGGACCGCTGTGCCGTCCTCGGTGTGCACCAATTGATTGATGGGATCGTTGCACGGTATCCAGTTCACGTGCTCGAGATCGAGAAACACGATGTCGGCCTTGTATCCAGGCTCGATACGGCCGATACGCTCACCCATGCCGAGCGCACGAGCACTGCCAGCGGTCGCCGCATGCAGAACCTCATCCGTAGTGACCCACTGCTGCCAATCGGGCCCCTGCACTTTGGACACCATGGACGCCAGACGCATGTTTTCGTACATGTTCTGATTGTCTGAGCAATTGGCGCCATCGGTGCCAATGCCGACGTTCACCTTACGGTCGAGCATGGCGCGCATGTCAGCAAGCCCGTTACCCAAGCGCATGTTGCTGCCCGGATTATGCGAAACCGAAGCGCCTTTATCGCCCAGCAATTGCATATCGTCATCGTCAAGCCACACGCCATGGGCCACCGTGAACTTGGGTCCCACCAGACCCAGCGAGTCCATGTAAGCGGTCAGCGAAGACCCAAAGAGCTCATAGCCGGCGATGACCTGCACCTTGGATTCAGATACATGGGTATGCAGCCCCGTATCGTAATCACGCGCCAGGTCCCGGCAAGCAATCAGAAACTCGCGACTGCAATGATGCGGAATGGTGGGCGCAACCGCCAGACTTACGCCGTGACGATCGAGCTTCCACCCCTGCAAGGCCTTGCGCATCTGCTTGACACTAGCCTTATAGGGCGCCAACTGGAAGCGCTCAACTTCTTTCTTAAGCCCCTCGGGTAGGCGCTGCATCAGCCCTGGAATCGCCTGGAAGAAACTTAGATCAGCCACCATGGGCGCCAGCACGGCTCGCATGCCCACATCCGCATAGGCCTGGCCAATCGCCTGCAAACCCTCGGCTGAAGGCATCGGAAATTCGGATGCCAGATCGTACGCGGCCGTGCATCCTTTAAGCACCATCTCGGCCGCGCCGATTACGCTGGACAGATATTTATCTTCGACCGTTCGCCCGCCATTGATCCAGGGCCCCGCGGTCAGCAAGAGTTCAAGGGTCCAGCGATCTCCCATCCCTTTAGCCAGATTGCCGTGGCTGTGGGTATGGCCGTTGATGAGGCCGGGGTGCATCAGGCGTCCGCGTGCATCGACCGTGATGGCATCAGCGGGCGCAGGCATGCCAGGGCGGCCGATTTCGGCAATCGTGTCACCGCGGATGATGATGTCAGCCTTGGGGGCAGTGCGTCGCCGTGAATCTAAAAGGCGGCCACCGCGGATCACTGTTGTCTTGACGGATGCCATCTGCGAACTCCTCACGAATATGCGTCAGCCGCGGTGATCGGGTGAGATTTACGCACCCGGCGTCGCGTTGCTGCTCGACCAGGGAAAGAAGATGCGCTCAACCAGCACAACGATCTGAAAAAGGATCACGCCCATGAGCGAAAGAATGATCAAAGCTCCAAACGCCACAGGCACCTTGAAAAATGCCGTCGATGTCTGGATCAGAAAACCCAGTCCAGCGTCCGCATTGACAAACTCGGCGACGACCGCACCCACCACAGCCAGCGCAATGGCCACTTTAAGCCCGGCGAAAATGAAAGGAACCGCGAACGGCAGGCGGATCTTTACGAGCTCGCGCCACTTGGACGCCCGGCAGGATCTACCCAACTCGATGAGCTCAGGCGGAACAGACATAAGCCCTGTTGCGATCGAGATCACTAGCGGAAAAAAAGCCACCAAAACCGTGATGACCACGCGCGGCAATTCGTTCGCACCCAGCATGACCACCAGAATGGGCGCCAGCGCGACTTTGGGAATGGACTGAGTCCAGACGAGAAAAGGATAGACCGCCGACGCAAGCGACGGCGACGATGTCAATGCAACCGCAAGCGGCAGACTGATCGCGATCGACACTAAAAACCCAAGCAATACCGTCTTGAGCGTAGCCGCGCTATGGACCGCCACGGCGCCACCGATCGAGACCGTGCCTGTCCAGATTTCGCTGGGCGAAGGCAGCAAATATTCAGGTATCGCAAAAGCCCGGCAAGCCAGCTCCCAGATCAGGAAAAACAATAAAGTGACTACGATCGGTACACCAACCTCTCTCCAAAGAGCTGCGGCACGGCGACGGCGCTTTCCGGCCGATAGACGGGCCGCGTCTTCAGTGTTCGGCGTGACTGCTGACATATGAGCTTCCAAAGATGAGTTCGCGGATCTCTCGAGTAGCCTGTTGAAACTCGGTACGACCCTCCTGATCAAAGCTCCTCGGGCGAGGCACTGCAATCTCGATAATTCGGGCGATTCGTCCGGGACGGGCGGACATCACGACCACACGATCGGCCAGCAGAACCGCCTCGGGAATCGAGTGAGTGACGAACAACACGGTCTTGGGCCGCTCGTTCCAGATACGAAGCAACTCAAGCGACATTACCTCGCGGGTCAGCGCGTCCAGGGCGCCGAAGGGCTCATCCATCAGCAGAATGTCTGGGTCGTGGACCAGTGCGCGGCAGATCGCTACACGCTGCTGCATGCCACCTGAAAGCTCCCGCGGCGCGCGTTTCTCGAAACCGGTCAGCCCAACGAGCTTGAGCAGGGCTCTGGCCTGCTGCTCACCGCCAGCAGCAGAACGCCCCATCATTTCAAGCGGGAACAAGACGTTTTCGAGCACACTCGCCCAGGGCAGCAGCGTGGGCGCCTGAAATACGATTCCGGTCTCAGGGCGAGGTTCGACAATGGGGCTGCCGTTGATGGCAGCCCGCCCCCCGCTAGGGCGAATGAGTCCGGCCACGACTCTGAGCAGGGTCGACTTACCACACCCCGAGGGGCCCACCAGAGCCACGAACTCGTTTCGCCTGACGCTGAGCGATACGTCTTTGAGCGCCTCAACCCGATCACCGTCAGGCGTCGTATAGACGTGTGAAATCCCTTCGAGGGTAATCATCGATCGGCGTCGGATTACTTGGGCAAAAGCGACGTATTGATCGCCTGCTTGAAGTTCCAGTCCTTTTTCAGTTCCTGGGACTCCGCGACCACATCCCAGGTGAACTTGAGACGCTCTTCACCTTCGCGGCCGAAACCGAACTGCTGCGTGTGCTCATTGAACACAAAAGCCATAACTGCTTTAACGCTTCCCATGCAGTCGTCGACCTCAACTTCCGGGAAACGTTTGTTGTGAAGAGTACAGGACTCCTGGGGGTTGTCGCGCGCCCATTCGAAGGACTCACGCATCGCAGCCAGAAACCGCCTGACCAGATCGGGCTTTTCAGCGATCATCTTGTCAGACGTGATGACTGAGGCTGCATAGATGCGAAAGCCCGCCTCAACGAAGGGCAGCACGACGATTTCTTCACCCGCCCGCTTCGCAGCCTTGTTCTGATAGTAGTGGTGAATGGAATAAAAGGGCGCCGCATCAATATTCTTGGCGATAAGCTGTGCCGCCATCGCCGCGCCGTCCATGTTGGTCCAGACCAGCTTGCTCGGATCAGTGCCCGAGCGCTCGGCCACCTTGGGGAAATAAAAGCGATGGCTGTTACCCGGCGTCACGCCAATTTTTTTTCCCTCAAGGCCCTTGAAAGAGGTAATACCCGAGCTCTTGAGCACAAACAGCGAGTGCGGTGACTGGTTGTAAAGCACCGCAATGCTCTTGACGGGGACATTCGTACGAGCCCGCGCGGTGAAAACAGCCGAAACGTCCGCGATACCAAAGTCGGACGCCCCTCCGGCCAGCTTGGTAACCGTATCGCCCGAGCCGTAACCGCGCGTGATGGTGATATCGATTCCGTGCTTGGCGTAAATGCCTTTGCTCCAGGCACCGTAGTGCATGGCATGTTCACCAGAAGGAATCCAATCCGTCTGCAGTCTGACCTTGTCCTGCGCCATAGCGCCTGACCCGAACCCGATTGCGGATAGCACAGACGCCAACACCAATCGACTGATCATGCCTGTCTCCTTTTGGGATTTGTCATCGTGAAGCTGGTTGTCCCCGGAGTAAAGCTCGCCTACGAGGCAACGTCAATCAATTTTTTTCAGCCGGCGGCGGACTCGTATCGCTTCCTTGCAATTGAATTCGGCGGACATAGGCTGGCGCACATCCCGCCTTGTTGATCTCAACTGAATCTGGCAGGCTTGACCTTGAACACGGCTTCACTCATGCGCCAGCACCTGCCAATACTCTGCTCCGCGTTTGTCATGTCGCTCGCTTTAAGCGCTGCGGCCCAATCGCCGCGCGAGCTTCGCATGAGCTGCCAACATGGCAACAAGACCTACACCGTCAGCTACGACCCCATACGCCAGGTATTCAAGACAGACAATGCTGAGGTCGGCTCCGCCTTTCGACTCAAACGCGAACAGATTGACGGCGAGGGCTCGCTGGTGTGGGTGGGCGCATCCCACATCGGCGGAGAGCGCGACGTGCTGGCCAAATTCGCACCGGATAAATGGGTGCGCTATTTCTACGGCAATGGCAGCCAGGTGATGGACCGGTGCCGGTAAGCGATCTGAGTCGACTCCCTCTTTTTGACACCAGTCGCAACGTCCCGCTATCATTACCGGTTCTGGCGCATTAGCTCAGTTGGTTAGAGCGACGGAATCATAATCCGCAGGTCCGGGGTTCGAGTCCCTGATGCGCCACCACTTTTATTCCATCCTGCAGCCAACAAGGCTTCCCCAGCAGAAGCTGACATATCTGCGCACGGTGCCCGAGCGTCGAAGCACTCGCGACGCTTCAGCGGTTCGTGCACTGCTGCAACAGCACTCGCGACTTGCAACATCGAGACTGCCAGCATCAAGCAAACTCAAATCTGCTGGTCCGCGCCTTCTCAGCTCAAACGACCTGATGCAGACCCTGCACCTGCAGCGCTGCTGGCCGCTGAAGCGCCCAGTAAACTTAATCGGTCGAACAGTTCCGGCTCGCGCACCCGAAGCTTGGCCACTAACCGTTTAACAGAGTTGTAGCGGCTGACAAACCCTTACGCGTCGACCAACTCCTGGTAGATGGCCATGGCGTTGCGACCGAGGCGGTCGCTGACGCCTTGTGAAGGCTCGGGGAGGCTCGCGCAGCGATGTGCTCGTGCCACTGGTCAAGTCCACCGGGTCCGTGGCCAGGGTGTTGCAGTTTGCGGGCTCACCGCCACCGGCACGTCGGCGGCCACCCTGGAGCAATTTGACTACAGCTCTGGCCACAGTACCGCGCGCGTCATCCGGGCCGTGTGTTGTGAAGAACGCCCAGCTCGGATCAAACCTCGAATCTGGCCATCACAGCCTTTGAACACGAAAGCCTCAGCCGCGAACCCGATGGGCCAGGCTCGAAAGGCCACCTATTGAGTGGCCCTTCGAGCTTTAGCTGCATGGCTGAATATCGGGCATTTAAGCCTCAAAAAACTTTGGTCTCACGCCTATATCGGTTAGTTTGAATTTGCTGAAGGTTTCAGTGGACAATGCCCCGAGCTTCTTTTTTGGCACCTATGTGCCTTGTAAATGGCTGCCTGAGGCGCTTAATGGAAGTCGATTACGTGATTGTGGGCGCGGGTTCGGCCGGCTGTGTCGTCGCGGAAAACCTTGGACGCCAAGCTGCGAATCGGATCCTCGTACTGGAGGCGGGTCCAGCTGATCGTTCTTTTTGGATTCGAATGCCACTTGGTTACGGAAAGCTCTTCCACGACCGACGCTACAACTGGGCCTACGCGACCCAACCCGACCCAGGGCTTAACGGACGTGAAGATTACTGGCCGCGCGGCCGCGTCGTCGGCGGTTCCAGTTCGATCAATGCGATGGTGTACATCAGAGGCGACGCGTATGGCTACTCCCAATGGGAACGCGCAACCAAGGACCCCGGTTGGGGCCCGGAGAGCATATCCGCCGAGCTGCGACACATAGAGACCTTCGACGAAGGGGGTAATGAGTGGCGAGGGGCGGACGGTCCGTTTCCCGCTCATTCAATTCGACGAGACGCGCATCCCCTTACACGGGCTTTCCTCGACGGATGCTCCGAGCTTGGTTTAGCCCAAAACGACGACTTCAATGGCGCCACCCAAGAGGGCGTAGGGCTCTATCAGGTCAATACTCGCCACGGAAGACGTGTCTCCTGTGCTGACGCATTCTTACGCCCGGCTCTCGCGCGGGGTAACGTCTCGCTGATGACGCGCGCTCAGGTCATCGGATTGGTTTTCGAAGGCCCCCGCTGTATCGGTGTGCGCTACCTGCGCGACGGTCGGATCGAAACCCTGAGGGCTCGTGCCGAGGTTATTCTTGCGGCTGGCGCAATCGAGTCCCCGAAGCTTTTGCAGCTATCGGGAATTGGCCCAGCGTCCCTGCTTCAAAGACACGGTATCGAGGTTCGATATGACAACCCGAACGTCGGTAGGAATCTTCAGGATCATCTCGGAATCGGCTTCAGCTACCGCTCTAGAGTGCCCACCCTGAATCAGGAACTCGCCCCGATCGTTCGCCGCCTATGGAATGGCGCGAAGTACTTACTCACAGGCCGCGGTCCGCTCTCAATGTCGGTGAATCAGGTTGGCGGTTTTCTGCGTAGCTCGCCAATACGCGAAAGGCCGAACATTCAAATTTATATGCAGCTTCTAACCACCCTCGAGGCGACCAAGGGGTCAAGGCCCTTGCTCACGCCTGACCCGCTTCCAGCTCTTTGCCTGGCGGTGACAAATACCCACCCAGTCAGCAGAGGTTCAATTCTGATCGAAACCGCTGACCCACTCGCTTACCCCTCCATCTCGCCGAATGCCTATGCTGAGGAGGCAGACCTGAACGAAATGGTGGAGGCAGCAAAATTCGTTCGCAGCCTGTCACAGACCAGATCTATGCAGGCGATTTTAGGCGAGGAGCTGCGCCACAACTTAAGTCACAGTGACGACGATCAGTTGCGCCACGATATACGCCAGCGAAGCGCGACCGTCTACCACCCCTGTGGCACCTGCGCAATGGGCGCAAATCCGGAAGCCAGTGTCCTCGATCCCGACCTACGCGTGCGCGGTGTGGAGGGTTTGAGAGTTGTCGATGCGTCCGCATTCCCAAATATTCTGAGCGGTAACATCAACGTGCCAGTTATCCTGTTGGCTTCGCTTGCCGCGAAACGGATCGACGGCGCTTCTCGCCGCTGATGCGTTTATCATTTTTTTCTGAAAGTTGCGGAGTTTGATGCTGGATCGCTTCGCTCATCAGCCAGGAGCGAAACAGTAGTGCTTCTGGTTTGACAGATACCCGAGTGTGGGGGGTCAGCAAATAATGTGCGTTCTCAACCGGCAGCGTGAAATCCGTTGGCGCGCACACAGGCAAAATGGCCGTGGCAGCATCCGCATAGAACTTCAGCACAATCGTCGATCCCAATCCGTTCGCCGTCAACATAAGGGCCGCCAGCGAATTATCAACTCGGATTGAGCGTTTTTCCGGAGGTGGCTGCATACCAATAAGGCGGAAGGTTTCGGCCCAATGATCTTCGTACCCCACGATGTGTATAAGAGGGTGCCTCGCGAGCTCGGCGAACAGTTTGTGTTCACCCTGAGCAGCCACTTGATTGAGGTGTGATGGCACGACCACCACCGACGGCTCTCTGAGCAGGATCTCAACCGAGTACCCAGTCCATACCCCAGCGCCAAAGCGAATATCAATATCCGCAGATTCGTCGGGTAACGCGTCAGCCCAAACGAGCGAGAAAAGCTGAATCGAGATGTCGGGGTACTCAGCATGGAAACGATGCAGACGAGGTGCCAGAAAGAGTGAGACGAAAGAGAGAGGCGCACGGACCGTTACGGTGGCGCGAGTCCCTTTGCCGAACAGTTTCACAGTGGTCGCAGCGAGTTGCTCGAGCGCACGGCGGACATCCGGCAGGTAGGCTGCACCCATTCCTGTGAGTCTCACGCTTCGCGGGAGACGCTCAAAAAGCGGATATCCCAGAAACTGTTCGATTGAACGGATCTGATAGCTCACTGCGGTAGCCGTCAAATTGAGCTCATTGGCAGCAGCGGTGAAGCTGCCCAGGCGTGCGGCTGCTTCAAACGAGCGGATCCATCCGAGGGGCGGTAATCTGAGTGTCATCTTAGGCTAAAAATATCTTGGTCATACCTCGATAAAACTTCGTTTGACTTGGCCTGTCAAGCTTCACACAATCAATGCGATCAAAGGACCCCGAGTGCCGGAGCATGGCGTCAATCACACTTAAGCAGGTCAGCAAGCGCTTCGGCGGATCCATTGTGGTCGATAACATAGACCTCGCGATTGCCGACGGCGAATTCATGGTACTCGTCGGCCCATCAGGCTGCGGTAAATCGACGACCCTGCGCATGATTGCGGGTCTTGAACCGAGTTCAGGCGGTGAGATCTGGATAGGCGATCGAGAGGTCACCAAGCTTGACCCTAAAGATCGCAATATCGCAATGGTGTTTCAGAACTATGCGCTCTACGCGCACAAAGATGTCTTTGGCAACCTGGCGTTTGGCTTGCAGATGCGGGGAACTTCCAAGGCAGAAATCGAGCGCCGCGTAAAGGAGGCTGCCCGTCTCCTAGACATCACAGATCTTTTAGACCGCAAGCCGAAACAGCTCTCAGGAGGTCAGCGTCAGCGGGTCGCTCTAGGCCGGGCGCTCGTTCGTGAGCCGGACGCCTTCCTTCTCGACGAACCTCTGAGCAACCTGGACGCGCAACTGCGGGTGCGCATGAGAGAGGAAATTGGTGCTCTGCACGCAAAAACGGGCCGTAGCATGGTCTACGTCACTCACGACCAGGTTGAGGCAATGACCTTGGGCGACCGGATTGCTGTGATGAAGTCAGGCGTTCTGCAACAAGTCGGCGCACCGCTCGAGCTCTACGACCGTCCGGCAAACCTGTTTGTCGCGGGTTTCATCGGTTCACCTGAAATAAATCGCGTTGAAGCCCACTTAAACCTTGAGAACGATCAGTGGGTCGCTCGGGTTGACGGATTCAGCCTCGTCCTTCCCGATTCGGCTCGCCTCACGGGGCTTAAACCGGGTTTGATCGTGCTTGGCATCCGTCCAGAAGGACTCGCCCCATGCGACCTGACATCCACTTCCGACACCGTCTTTCGAGGCGAAATAAATTTAGTTGAGCAAATGGGAGCTCAGACCGTGCTCGTCTGCCAAAGCGGCAACACGCGGCTTCGAGCCCTAACTGCGAGAAGCGATAGCGTACAGCGAGGCGATTCCATCGCAATGCGATGGGCGAGCGGATGCATCCATATTTTTGAGCATGAAAGTGGCCGTACGCTCTATTCGGCCAAGATTGAATCAACCTTTAGAGCAACATAACTCGATTTGAGGAGATGGCGATGAGTGATTCAAGCGAAAAACATCATGGACCGAATCCGGTTGAGGGTATCGGTCGACGCAACGCGCTCAAGAGCGTCGGCGCGCTCGCAGGAGGAATGGCGATTGGCCTTGCAGCACCAGCGGTCCACACGCAGACTAAGGTAGTGCGGTTTTTAAATGGAGAGCCAAGTTCTGACAGCGTCCGCGCGCTCCGAGTTGCCGCCGCACAGTACGAAAGGGTCACGGGCGTACAGGTCCGAATTGATTCGGTGCCTGGGGGGGCGGCATTTCAGAAATTACAGGCATCGATTCAGGCTGGACAGCCCTACGATATCGGTACGCTGAGTTTTGCTGGGGACGCTCTGCTGCTGGCTGGTGAAAAAAAGATTGTTCCGCTCAATGACCTGATCAAAAAATATGACTGGGGTCCGCGCATCCTTTTTCCCATGAACGGGAACAACTACTGGTATCCCTACGACTACAACCTGTGCTGGATCAACTACCGTAAAGATCTTTACGGTAAAAAAGGGCTCAAAGCTCCAAACAACTGGGCCGAATACCTGCAAAATCTGACGGCTCTCGCTGGTCGGGCTGACGGCCAGCTTCGACACGGTGTTGTCCACCCGATGGGAAGCGACGATGCCACCAACTACACAGCGTTCGGCTACCTCTGGGCAAACGACGTTCGCATCGTCGACGACAATTGGAAGGTAGTGATCGACTCACCAGAGATGGCGCCGCGAGTCATCGAATACCTGGACTTCATGGCTGAGCTGAGCAAGCTGATGCCACCTTCGCCGCGCCAGGCCAGCTGGGCAAATCTGGTTAGTGACTTTCAGGGCGAGATCGTTTCGCACACTCCGGGAACCGGCCGCCTGATTGACCAGATGAACATGACCATGCCGGCTAAAGCGGCCAACGTATCGTCATTCCTGTTTCCCTCAAAGTCCGGTAAGAAGTTTGCAGTCAATCACGGCTATGACGGCTGGGTCGTTCTTGATACACCTATGGCTCAGGAGGCAATCAAGTTTCTCACGTGGTTCTCAGACGAGCATTTCATCAATTTCCTACACTCGTCCCCCATTCACTATCAGCCAACGCGACTCGACGTCTACAAAGATCCCCGCTGGCTTGCACACCCGGCCCTCGAGACGTTCAGCGATATCGTCGCGATGCAAAAGCAGGTCCTCACGGACCCGAATGTTGTAATTCGGTCCATCGATACTGAGGGACCAGAGCCAGATATTCGTGCGGGGAAAATGTTCCGCTCGTTCGCGCTGCCGGAAATGCTTCAGGATCGCGTATTTAACGGAAAGTCATCGGCTGAGGCACTTAAGGCAGCAGCCGAAAAGCTTCGGAAAGTGATTGCGTGATATCAGAAGGCGACGCGTGGGCGCCCGCAGTCAAATCCGGGCTACCCCACGCCCACGAAGCCTCATCGGTGGGAGACGAACATGATGCGCAGTGATCGTGTCGTCTACGCTATTTTCTTTCTTGCATTAACGCTGACGGCGATTCTGATTTTCTATCCCGCCTATCATGCGGTCGAACTGAGCTTCCAGCAGCGCAAGTCCCTTATCTCAGCGCCTGAGTGGGTTGGGTTCGCAAATTACGTACACGTGCTCCAGATGCCTGAGTTCTGGTCAGCGCTGGGGCGAGGCGTCATATTTGCTGGGTTTTCCATCGCCCTGCAACTGGGGATTGGTCTTGGATTAGCCATTTTATTAGATCAGAAACTGCCAGGCATTGCGCTGATTCGTAGTGTCTCAGTGCTGCCCTATCTACTGCCAACGGTGGTTGTAGCCCTAACGTTCCGTTGGATGCTTGACGGCTCCACCGGTATAGCCAGTCATCTGTCAACAGCATTGGGATACGGTCATGTCGCGTGGGCTGATCATCCAGCAGCCGCGATGGCGACTGTGATCGTGATCAGTGTCTGGGTATGGACGCCGTTCGTCACGCTGGCCTGTCTGGCAGGTCTGCAAGCAATTCCAGACGAACTGTACGAAGCTGCCCGAATCGATGGCGCGAGTGCTTGGAAACGTTTTGTGCATATCACATTGCCACAACTTCGTTCGGTGATTCTGGTGGTGCTTTTACTTCGAACCATATGGATGTTCAATAAATTCGACATCATTTGGTTGATGACGCGGGGAGGGCCGCAAAGGGCCACTGAGCACCTTCCAGTGCTTTCCTACCGTTTGGCTTTTGAGTTATACGATGTTGGAAAAGGAGCAGCAGTTTCGACGATTTCATTCTTGATTTTATCGGCTCTAATCATCGTCTATTTTCGCTTTTTCCCGCTCGATCAAAAGGATTGAGTGTATGTGGGCTGATCTACTCAAAAGAGGCGCGCTCTTTCTCCTTCTGGCGGCGACGGTGCTCTACTCGCTGTTTCCGATCTACTGGATGGTGATAACGAGTCTGCGCGATCCCTCTGCGCTCTACACCAGCGCTAACCTTCTACCCGGTCCATGGTCTTTACAGAGCTACCAGGTGCTGCTGAGCCTCACCGACTATCCCGGTTGGTTTCGGAACTCGATGATCGTAGCGCTTGGCACAGTCGTCATCACGATATCCCTGTCGACCTTGATTGCATACGCTGTAACCCGACTTCATTTTCCGGGCAAAACGTTCGTGGTCGGCACCATGCTCTATGCCTACATGTTTCCACCGCTACTTCTGGCAATACCGCTCGCGTCCCTGTTCGTCACCATCGGGATTTACGATTCTTTGATAGCCCTGGTGGTTGCGCACACTGCAATCGCACTACCCCTGGGCGTCTGGCTACTCTGGGGCTTTTTCAAACAACTACCACCTGACGTGGAAGAGGCAGCGATGGTCGACGGTTGCTCGCGCCTCGGAGCTTTTCTGCGCGTGGTACTACCGTTGACCCTCCCAGGGATCGTTACAGTGGCGATTTTTGCGTTCCTGCTTTCATGGACAGACTACATATTCGGTTTTGTCATGATCAGTAATGACGCTAACAAGACACTGCCAGTGGGCCTCGAAACCATGGTTGGCGTTTACGAGTTGCGTTGGGGAGAACTGATGGCCGGTTCAACGCTGATTGCTGTTCCGCTTTTTTTGATGTTTTCGTTTCTTAGTCGCTATTTCATTCGTGGCCTTGCGGCGGGCGCTGTAAAGGGCTGACTACGCGATACAAACCATGGACCAACCATGAAGATCAAACGCCTCGAAACTTTTGCTGATCAATTCACTGGTTTTGTCCGAGTCACGACATACGACGGCCATGAAGGTTGGGGTCAGTTATCAAACTATCAGTCCGACATCACCGCCCAGATCTTTCATCGCCAGGTAGCGCGATATGCGCTCGGGGCTGATGCACTCGACATCGCCGGACTGGTCGACCGGCTCCCAGAGTTCGAGCACAAATTCACCGGTTCATGGTTACTGCGAGCTATTTCGGGCTTAGATACGGCTCTATGGGACTTACGCGGCAAACTAGAGGGAAAAAGCGTTTGCGAACTTCTGGGGGGTATTCCCAGAGCTTTTCCCGTCTACGGCTCCAGCATGCAGCGATCTATCAAGCCCGAGGAGGAACTCGCTCGCTTTCAGCGTTTACGCGATACGCACGGTTTCTCAGCTTTCAAATTTCGTGTCGGTAGACAATGTGGACACGACCAGGATGAATGGCCTGGGCGAACGGAAATGCTTATCCCAACCCTGCGTAAAGGTCTAGGGACAGAAATCAGGCTTCTGGCTGACGGGAACAGTGGCTTCACACCAAAGCGCGCCATCGAAGTGGGTCATCTGCTACAGGATAACGGCATCGTTCATTTTGAAGAACCGTGCCCCTATTGGGAACACGCCTGGACCCGAGAAGTCAAAGAGGCGCTCGAGCTGGACGTGACCGGCGGAGAGCAAGACTGTGATCTCACCGTCTGGCGTTATCTGTTAGAGAATCGAGTCATGGATGTCGCACAACCGGATGTCTGCTACATCGGTGGAGTACACCGCTTCCTAAAAGTAGCCCGCATGGCCGAGGAACTTGGCATGCTGGTCACACCGCATGCGGCTAACCAGTCCCTAGTCACAACCTTCACCTTGCACATTCTTGGAGCGATTAGGAATGCCGGCCCCTACCTTGAGTTTTCCATCGAGGGAGCCGACTTCTACCCTTGGGAGCAGGGGCTGCTCCGAAATCCTCTGCAGGTAAAAGACGGTATGGTGCAGATACCTCAGGAGCCTGGATGGGGTGTCGAAATCAACCCGGCTTGGCTGGAAAAAGCAACCTATCAGTGCAGTGGATAGACCCATCGCAGCTAGTTCTAAAGCGCCAGCACTGTGAAATGATGGGTTAGGCGTGTTTGACCGTTATTAATTGCAATCGAACTCGCCCACCCCCAGGTACGCCAGACACCTTGGGCTGGTCAAGCGGCACTTCCAAGTTCCCTGCGGTGCTCAGATGGAGTTTGCTCGCCCATCGACCTCTTGCTCCGAGACTGTTGTGCCGACGAGCGAACCCACTTCAATTTCAGGCTGGGCGGCAAGCCTAAAGCTTCGAAACCCTCAACGACCCAGAAATTACCAGCGATTTCTGGTATTGCGGTCTTGCTTGGCCGGAGCCTATAGTTGGCCAAACCACCCAAAGCCAAGGAGACTCGTGATGACTGGCATCAAATTACTTCGAAGCGCCCTATTGAGCTGTGTTGCCTCAGCCTGGGCTCTGGCAGCACACGCGCAGGCCCCCGTCGAGTGGCGCTTCTTTACCTACTTCCCCACGAACGACAAACCTGCACAACTCAACCGCGCATTTGCGGAAGACGTCGCCAAGGCCACCGGAGGGCGTCTCAAAATCACGGTGCTGGCAGCAGGGGAGCTTCCGTTCAAGGCCCCTGACGTACCCCGCGTTGTATCCACCAATCAGGTTCAAATGGCCGATGTCGCGCTGGGCTTCGTCGCTGGCGATCTGCCTGACTTAAACGTGCTGCAGCTGCCTTTTTTGTGCACCACTTACGAACAATTCGATAAGGCCCTGCCCGCCGTGGTACCAACGGCAGAAGCAGAGCTCAAACGAAAGTTCGGTCTGACCGTTGGCATTCACTGGACCATGCCGCCGCAAAATCTCTGGCTGAACCGCCCCGTCACAAAGCTGGAAGATCTGAAGGGGATGAAGGTACGCGCCTGGAACCCCGAGCAGGTTGAGATGATGAAGCGCCTTGGCGGTAGTGCCGTGTCAATCACATCAGCTGAAGTGATTCCCGCGCTTGAGCGCAAGGTCATCGACGGCGCCATCACGTCGGCCCTTTCGGCCAACGACTGGAAGGCATTTGAGATCGTCAAGACTGGCTATATGGTCAACCTGACCATGGGTCACCAGGTCATGTTGGTCAACTCGGCTGAACTCGGCAAGCTGTCCGCTGACGTGCGCGACATTCTGCAGGCGAAGATGCGGGAATGGACGCCGAAATATCGACAGATGTCCGAGGACGGCGATCAGTCCGCCAGGCGTAATCTCGTCGCCAATAAAGTGACACTTGTGGAGCCTAGCGCTGAGGACAAGCGTCGGGCGCGGGATCTGATGCAGCCCATGTGGGCAGATTGGGCAAAAGCCAATGGGCCTGTGGCGCAAAAGCTGCTCGAGGGCGCCAGCAAAGCCTGCGGTACATGAACGCTCTGGGCCGTGCGATGGGCGCGGCCGAGCGCGCCCTGGAAGCGCTCGCCTGCGTCCTGCTCGTGGCGTTGCTGGTTCTGACGAACGTTGAGGTGGTCGCTCGCTACGGTTTTGGCGGCTCAACGCTGATTGCGGACGAATACGGCGGCTATGCGATGGTCTGGATGACGATGTTGGGCGCGGTGCATCTGCTGCGTTCGGATCGACACCTGAGTATGACCGCCATCGTCGATCGCCTCGGACCATTTGGCCGTCACGCGGCTGGTTTTGTGGCCGCTCTCATCGGGCTGGCGATCTGCGTTGTGCTCTTGTACTCGACTACATCCCTGGTGCTGGCGAGCGCGAAATTCGGTACTGTGTCCATTCAGCCCTCGCGAACACCACTGGTCTGGCCGCAGGCCGTTCTGCCATTGGGCTACGCAGTGCTGTGCGCCGCCTACCTGGAAGAGCTGGTACGCCGGGCCATGGGCCTTACGCCGCGCCGCTCGAACACGATCTCTGAGACCATCTCGTGAGCTGGCAGAGCGCCCTTCTTCTATACGCCGCGCTGCTTGGCGGCGCTATCGCCATCGGGATCCCCGTGGTCGGTGCGATGATGCTCGTAGGTCTGGTCGGTATCACCGTGCAGTCAGGCACGCTGTTGTGGCCAACGCTGGGCGACATCGTCTGGAACACTGCGAACTCATTCACCTTAAGCGCGGTTCCACTCTTTGTTTTAATGGGCGAAATCATTCTACGCAGCGGCGCCTCAAGCCGGTTTTATCAGGGCGTATCGGTCCTTCTCAATCGTCTTCCAGGCAACCTTGCACAGGCAAATATTGCGGCGTGTGCTCTGTTTTCAGCGATATCCGGATCATCTACCGCCACGGCGCTGACCATCGGTACGGTGGCCTTGCCCGAAATGCGTCGTCGCGGCTATGCAGACTCGCTTACGCTGGGAACACTCACGGGCGGCGGCGCTCTGGGCAATCTGATTCCGCCGAGCATCTTTCTGCTCGTCTACGCAGCAGTCGTCCAGGAATCGGTGATCGATCTGTTCGTAGCGACCATCGTGCCGGGTGCGATTGCTGTGGTGATGTTCATGGCCTACGTTGCATGGCGTGCACTACGCGATCCCTCGCTGGTGCCCCCCAAGGCCACGCACTACACCGCGCGCGACTACCTGTTCGCGCTTTGGCAGTGTGTTCCCGTCGTCGTGCTGATTCTGTCGATCATTGGTGGCATGTATTGGGGCGTTGTCACACCGACCGAGGCGGCCGGATTCGGATGCCTGCTCTCCCTGCTCCTGGCCTATTTTTACGGTGAGCTCGACCTGGCAAAGGCTCGCCAGGCTCTTACCACCTCGGTCGCGGTCAGCAGTGTCGTGATCCTGATCATCATCGCGGGACAGATTCTCGGGTACGCCGTCGTGCAGGCAGGTATCGCTCGCGAGCTGGCCAAGTTTCTGGTCGATCTGCAACTGTCACCGCTGCTGTTTTTTTCGATGCTCTTCGTGCTGTATGTGCTGCTGGGTACGTTTCTCGATGGCATTTCGATGATGCTACTCACAGTACCGGTCATCCTGCCAACACTTACCAAGATGGGTATGGATCCGGTCTGGTTCGGCGTGATTCTGGTCATTCAAAGCGAGCTCGCCCAGCTCTCCCCCCCAGTCGGACTTAACTTGTTCGCCGTGCAATCGATCGCAGGCGACGTCCCGATGAAGACGATTGCGTGGGCATCTCTGCCCTATGCGGTCATGCTCAGTGTCTTGACCTTCCTTCTGTATTTTTATCCTTCACTCGCCCTGTGGCTGGTGTCACACATGAAGGGCTAAAGTGGGCTCAGTGGTCGATCTGCGTAGCGACTTTATTGCGCGCCCCAGCGACGCGATGTTAGAGGCCGCTGCCCGTGCGGCAAGAGGCCCGCTTTTCTTCGGGCTTCGCGAAGACCCGTGGCAACAAAAACTCGAAGCACGAATGGCCGAGTTACTGGGCTGCGAGGACACGCTGATTTTTCCAACCTGCACGATGGCTAACACGGTTGCAGTGCTGTTATCGGCACAGCCGGGTGAACGTCTGCTGGTTCAGCCGCAAGCCCACATGATGCTGTCGGAGGCTGGCGCTGCCGCGGCCTGGGCTGGTGTCATTCCAGAGGTGGTCACTGCGCAATCCAATGACGAAGCCGCAGATGTAGTACTGCCACCCATCACGGCCTGGCGTGAGGCGATGTCGGTAGCCGCTGATGCCCAGCGCAGCCGAGTCGCCATGTGCGCCCTGGAAAACACTCACAACCGTGGCGGTGGACTACCCTTGCCAGTCGCAGCCACCCACGCGATCGCAGAGCTGGCGCACACCTGCGGCGCGCGTGCCCACCTCGATGGATCGCGGCTATTTCAGGCAGCCACAGCGCTTGGCGTTCCGCTGGCGACACTGGCAAACGGTTTCGATACCGTGTCCGTCAGTCTGAACAAGGCATTCGGAGCGCCAGTGGCAGCCGTCCTTGGTGCCAGTCGCTCCGATATCGCGCGCGCGCTTGTCCTGCGCCAGCGGCTGGGTGGTGGCCTGCGGCCCGTTGGTCCAAGCTGCGCAGCCACACTGACAGGCCTGGACGATTTATCCCATCTGGCAGGGGTTCAGGCGCTTGCGCGCCGCTTGGCAACCGGGCTGCAAACCCAGGGTCTGAACGTCGTCTCGCCACTCAACATCACCAGCCTAGTTCTGGTGCGGCTGGGCGGCTCCTTGGGTGCCGCCGACTTTGTGCAACGCTGCGCAGCCCTGGGACTACTCGCGCTGCAAATGGATGCCCATCACGTTCGATTTGCGCTGTACCGAGGCGTGACGAACGTCGATATCGATCAGGCCCTCGCCGCGGTGAGGGTTGCTCTAGCCACGGGCTGACCAAAGTCCGCACCGACCGGCGCTCTCCTTTTCGAGGATTTTTCATGTCCTACCGTATCGGCATAGACATTGGCG
>JBIKMC010000051.1:0-15672 GCA_044359405.1 Burkholderiaceae bacterium | reverse complement strand
GAAGTGGTCACGCACAAGGCCCTGACGACGCCTGCCCGTCCTGAGGAAGCGGTACTCGAGGGAATGCAGGCTCTATGTGATTTGGCAGGGGTCTCTCTGCGTGAGGTCGAAATGGTCGTACACGGCACCACCCTGGTGACGAATGCAGCCATCGAGCGTCGAGGCGCTCCGACCGCGATGCTGGTCACGCGCGGATTTCGTGACGTGCTGGACATCGCGCTTGAGCAGCGCTACGACCTCTATGACATGCGCATACGCTTTCCGCAGCCTCTGGTGCCGCGGTATCTGCGCATCGAGGTTACAGAGCGCGTGGGATGGGATGGATCTGTGCGCATACCAATCGACCTATCCGACATTCAGACGTCGATTCGTAGCGCCATTCGTGACCATGGTGTTCAGAGCGTGGCGATCTGCCTGTTGCACTCGTACATCAACGACAGCCACGAGCGCGAGTTGGCAACCTGGATAGCGCGCGAATTTCCCGATCTGTTCGTGTCCGCATCCGCCAACGTCTTTCCTTTTGCCCGGGAGTACCAGCGCTGGACGTCTACCTGTCTGAACGCCTACGTGCAACCGCTGGTTGATGACTACGTCAAGCGCCTCGAGGGGGGGCTGGCCGCCGCCGGCTTTAAAGGTCAATTCCTCATCATGAGCTCCAGTGGCAGCACGTTGACACCGGCCATGGCGCGACAGTTTCCAGTCAGGCTGCTTGAATCCGGGCCGGCTGCGGGTGCGCTGATGTCAGCGCGACACAGCACATGGCTGGACAAGTCGCAGATTCTTTCGTTCGACATGGGTGGCACGACTGCCAAGGGGTGTGTCGTGCGCGGACAGGCGCCCCTCAAACGCTATGAGTTCGAGGTGGCGCGCGTGCACGAATTCAAGCGCGGCAGTGGTTTGCCCGTCAAGATTCCTGTGATCGACATGATTGAAATCGGCGCTGGCGGCGGCAGTCTGGCTGACATCGATGCGCGGGGGGTGTTACGCGTGGGCCCCCGCAGCGCAGGCGCAGTGCCCGGACCGGCCTGCTATGCGCGCGGCGGCACCGAACCCACCCTGACCGATGCCAACCTTCTGCTGGGCTACCTCGATGCTGATTCGTTCCTGGGCGGCCGGATGAAACTTGATCGAGAGGCTGCCGTACGTGCCGTTGCCTCACGAATCGGTTCCAGCCTCGGCGCAGAGCCGATTCGCGCCGCATGGGGCATCCACGAAGTGATTAACGAGGACGTTGCCAAGGCATTCCGAGTTCACGCGTCCGAGCGTGGTGTCGACTACCGACGCTGCAGCATGGTCGTGTTTGGTGGCTCGGGCCCGGTTCATGGTTGCCGTATCGCCCGCAAGCTGCGCGTACCGCAGGTCATCTGTCCAGCCGGGGCCGGGGTGATGTCCGCATTCGGCCTGCTTTCAAGTCCAGTTGGCTTTGAGCTGGTGCAGTCGTTGCGGGTTTCGCTTGCTGATCTCGATGTCGATCGCTTCACGCGACTGGTCAGCGATCTGCAATCGAGAGTCCGAGCGCAGTTGGCCCAGACAGGTGCCGGATTGGACGACGCACGCTTCGAGTTGAGGCTTGACATGCGGTACATCGGACAAGGATACGAAGTCGAAGTCTTTGTTCGAGAAGACGATCTAAAAATCGCATTCGCAGGTCTTGCTGCTGGCTTTGCACAGGCTTACCGTACGGTGTTCGGGCAGAGCTTTGACGACAAGGAAATCGAGATCGTTGCCTGGAAGGTCGAGATGCACGGCCCAGTTCCAGGCGCCGCACAACCCTATGACCTGCGAGATGACGGTCGTCGCGGCGCTGTCGCGTTACGCGGCGAACGCCCCGCTTATTTCGGCGATGACGGCGGCTTTGTGCAGACCCGCGTCTATGATCGCTTTGGCCTGCGGCCCGGCGATATGGTCGAGGGCCCCGCCCTGATCGAGGAGCCGGAGTCAACCTGTGTACTGGCACCGGGAGACAGGGCCCGCGTCGACAGCCGCTACAACCTCGTGATTGATATCGGGAGCACCTCGTGACTATCGACCTCATCTCGCTTGGCGTCCAGTGGGACCGACTCATCTCGATTGGCGATGAGATCATCAACTCGCTGGTGCGCTCGTCGTTCTCGACCAATGTGCGCGAAAGCTACGACCTGTCCTGCGTCGTGTTTGACAGCCGCGGGCGCGCTATCGCGCAAGGCTCCTACAGCGTACCCTCTTTCACGGGCACAGCGCCTGCTACGCTGGCCGCAATGCTGCGCAAGTTCCCCCCTCAGACTCTGCGCCCCGGCGATGTCGTCATGACGAACGACCCCTGGATCGGAACCGGCCATCTGTTCGACATCAGTGTGATGCAACCCGTTTTTCGCGGTGACCGCATCGTGGGCTACTCAATGAGTATCACTCACTTGCCTGACATTGGTGGCGCCGGTTTTTCGGCGACCGCGCGAGAGGTGTATGAAGAGGGACTGCGCCTGCCTATCTGTAAGCTGGCGCGCAAGGGCCAGATCGACGATGGTCTTGTTGAATTGATCCGCACAAACGTCAGGGTTCCAGAGCAGACGATTGGCGACCTGATGGCAAATATGGCCTGCACAACCGTGGGCGGACGAATGCTCAACGAGTTTATGGATGAGTACCGGCTCGATAGCATCGACCCCCTGGCGGATGCAATCTTGCAGCGCTCTGAGCAAACGATCCGCAGTGCCATCTCCAAACTACCGGACGGCACCTACCGAAACCGTATCGAGATCGAGGGCACCGATCAAGCTTTGGTGCTCGCCTGCGAGGTCGTAATCGCGGGCGATGAGGTTCGGGTCGATCTGACTGGCACGAGCGCTGCGATCCGCTCTGCGATCAATGTGCCCATGTGCTACACCCGCGCTATGGCCTGCTACGCAATCAAGTGCCTGACAACACCTTATATTCCAAACAACGAGGGAAGTGTAAAGCCCATTACCGTCACAGCCCCCGAAGGATGCCTTCTGAATGCGCTGCCGCCCTCGCCAACCGGGGGGCGCCATATCGTGGGGCACTTCATCGTACCGCTCATGTTCGGAGCGCTCGCTGATGTGGTCCCGGCCGAGGTTCAGGCTGACTCTGGCATGCTCAATCTGATTAATGTGAATGGCACAACCCGGGACGGCCGCCCGGTGGCCAGCATCTTTTTTGCCTCGGGAGGCTTCGGTGCGCTACATGGGCTTGACGGGGCTTCAACAACACCGTCGCCGTCCAACATGACGGGCAGTTCGATCGAGGTCTGGGAAAACCTGACTGGCATGCTGATCGAATCCAAAGCGCTCCTTACTGATAGTGGTGGGCCTGGCGAGTTCCGTGGCGGGTTGGGTCAGCGCATTGAGTTCATCAATGACAGCGGAGCAGACATCCAAATCTCTTGCCTGGCTGGGCGTACAGAGTTCGCGCCGCGCGGAGCGATGGGGGGTAAGGATGGGAGGTTGCGCGAAATTCATATTAACGGACGACCCGTGCATCCAAAGGGGCGCTACATCCTGAATCCGGGTGACCGTCTCACTACCCTGGAGGCCGGGGGCGGCGGGTATGGCGATCCTCGCAGGCGTGACCGCGACGCCCTCGCGCGCGATGTGCGCGAGGGCCTTGTGTCTGTTGAGGCAGCCGCTCGCGACTACGGTGCCGATATGCCCAAGATCACCGCTGAATAAGCCCAAGCTGCCATCGCCATGTCCAGATCCAGCACCACACGCGCCAAGCCTGTGACGGGTTCCGAGTCGAAGAATCGACTGGCCAAGCCCGACGAATTTGTTCCGAGTCCGCTCAGCCGAGATTTGAGCGATATGGAGTTTGCGTTTTTTACGCTGATGTATGGTTTTCAGACCTGGGTCGAGACCTGCATGAACGCGGCGGATCTGCGCGGGCTTAAATCGACCGATATTCTTGTTCTACACGCCGTGAATCATCGGGCCCGCGGACGCCGCCAGAGCGAAATCTGCATGGTTCTGAATATTGAAGATACCCATCTGGTCGCGTACGCACTTAAGAAGCTGATGGCTGCTGACCTTGTGATTGCGATTACCGACGGACGCGAGCGGCATTATGAGACAAGCGCCAAAGGCGAAGCTGCGTGTCTGGCCTACAGACGCATCCGGGAGGAGTTTCTGGTGCCCAACTTGTCCTGGGTCGCCAGCCGTGACGGAATCCTGCGAGAGACAGCCGGCTTTCTCAAAACAATGACAGCTGTGTATTCCCAGGCCGGACGCTTTGCCACAGCAGCCACTGCGTCGCGTCCGCAATCCCCCCCGGTGCGTACCAAGCGCTAACTTGAAGGTATGCGGTCAAAAAATTTCTTGCTCGGACTGTTGCTGTCGCTTGGTTTGGCCAACAGCGCTTGCACCGCCCTGCAGACCGACCCTGGCAACTACGTCGTTATTCGCCCCCATGGAGCTCAAACGCCCGCGCCAACAGTGATCATGGCTCATGGCTGCGATGGGTTTTACTACGACAAAGGCCGGGGCTACCGAAACAAGGCGAACCTGATTGCCCATCGGTATGACTTCAACGTGGTCTTGTACGACGCGTTCACGCCGCGCGGCTGGGCTGCTGACGAGGTCTGTACCGGCGATCGCACAACCAATGGAAATCCGGTTCCCCCCGTGCTGCGCGTTGAAGATACCCGACAAATCGCTCGCTGGATCATGAAGCAAGCCTGGCACACCGGGGGGATCTCCCTGATCGGCTACAGCCACGGGGGCAGTGTGGCCATGGCAGCAGCGAACGATCAGGAGGCGGCTGGCCTCATTAGATCGGCCGTGGCGTTTTATCCGAATTGCGAGGAGGGGTATATCGGATCATCCATCGGCAAACCGCTGATTCCCACCCTGGTCCATCTGGGTGAGGCCGATCACTGGACGCCGATGCGCTATTGCCTCAAGCACAAAGACCACCCAAACTTCACAATGCATATTTACAATAACGCGACCCACGCGTGGGAATCAGGCGTCAACACCATCGCCATCGGAAAGTGGCCGATTCGGTTCAATTTGGAAGCAACTCACGTCTCAGAGGAGCGCACCCGTAGGTTCTTGGACCAGACCTTGCGATGATTCATCGGTAAAGATCTGTCTGGGCGCGCAACTGATGCCGGGTAGTCATCAATGCCCTTTTTCAAGGAGCGAGCCATGCAAGCACGCCGCCAATTTCTCTCCGCGACCGCCGCACTGTCCGTAGGTGTCTCATTGCAGCCGACCGCCGCACGCGCGCAAAGCTTTCCCACTCGCCCCATCAAATACATCTGTCCCTGGCCGGCCGGTGGGTCAACCGATGCCGTCATACGTGCGCTCGCAGAGAGCGCCGCAAAAATTCTGGGACAAAGCGTGGTGGTCGAAAACAAGCCCGGAGCGGGTGGCATGTTGGGCGCGGTCGAGATGCTCTCAGCGCGGCCCGATGGATACACCCTTACCCAAATCCCGCAGGGTGTCTTTCGCATTCCGCACATGCAGAAGGTGCCCTACAACCCGCTAACCGACTTCACCTGGATCGCCTGTCTGACTGGCTACACATTTGGACTTGTGGTGCCCGTCGACTCGCCCTTCAAGTCGGTTGCAGATATCGTCACCTGGGCACGTGCCAACCCCGGCAAATTTACTTACGGCTCAACGGGCACCGGCACCAGTCCGCATCTGGCCGTTGAGGAGTTTGCGCAAAAGGCGGGTATTTCTCTGAATCATGTTCCCTTCAAAGGCAATGCCGACAATATGCAGGCGGTGCTCGGTGGACACGTCATGGCGTCCAGCGATGCCACGGGCTGGGCTCCGCATGTCGATTCTGGCCGATTGCGCCTGCTGGCCACATACGGCAGCAAGCGAACCAAGCGGTGGCCTCAGGTGCCCACCCTGGATGAACTGGGCTACCGCACAGTCTCGGACTCACCCTTTGGCGTCTGCGGACCCAAGGGTATGGATCCTGCCGTGGTCAAGACCCTGCAGGACGCCTTTCGAAAAACCCTCGATGATCCAGCTGTCATGGCCGTCTTCGATCGCTACGATCAGACAGTCATCTACATGGACACCGAGCAGTACACCCGTTTCGCACGCGAAAGTTTCAGCGCCGAGCGCGCCCTGATCGAAAAGCTGGGCATGGCCCGCAAAGACTGATGGGATGCAACAATTGTCGCCCCCATTCAGGTTGACATCATTCGGTCATGCTCAGACCGCTCGGCCGGCCGTACCAGCGCTGGTTGCGCAAGCCTCACGCTGCGCGCGCCGGGCGGCCTGACTCTAAAGCCTACTTGGACAAACCATGCCGGGTGGGCTCAAGTCGACCCACATCCAAGCCCTTGGCCCTGAGTCTGTCCAGCAGGGCTGTGTACTGCTGCGCGTTGGGCTGTGGCGTTCTTGACAAAATCCAGAGGTACTCGCGCTTAGGCTCACTCACCGCGGCCAGCTGGTAGTCGGCATCCAGATCAATCACCCAATAGTCGCCCCAGACGAAGGGTAAAAACGAGAGCCAGACGGGCGCGAAGCGCACTTTAAGCCGTGGCGAGCTGGAGCCACCGATCTGGCGCGCCTGCCCAAGCGCCTCATCAAACTCGCCTGATTCGTTGCGGCATCGATTCAATACGCTGACCTGGCCTTCAGCGTCAATTCGGTATTCAGCACGCGTGTCAGATACACAACGACGCTGGAACCAGTTGGGAAATTTGGCGACTTCATACCAGCGCCCCATGTAGCGACCTGTATCGATTGCCTCGACCGTCTTGAGCGCTTCAATCTGGGCGCCATCAGCCGCAACCGACCATGACCAGAACAGACTCGCGCAAACGGCGAAGAACAGGCGGCAAATATGTGTCATGGGTAGACTCTCCAGTGCGAAAGTAAGCGAACAAATCGGCGCAAGTATCGCCAATTAATGCAACATATTTACATAAATAAAGCACGACGCTTGGCAATGGTGCGTCTTCATTCCAGCCCGAAGCTAATTCCTGATCTTAAATCTCGAGGGAGCGCCCCAGCAAAATCATGGCCGGATGGCGAGAACGTCTTGCAAGGCTTAACTTTCGAGGCTAAGATTAGACGCATATTGTCGTATTTTCCTGCCTATCTGCCGTTCAGAGTAATCGTATTGGCGAGCGCGTCATCACGCTCGCTCCGGGGGGTCGATTGAACTCAGCGCAGTCCAGACAGATCGATAAAATACTCGAATGTCACGGCGTCGAGCGCCGCTTTGGTGGGTTGGTCGCGGTCACGGGTGTGAGCTTTCATATAGACCGCGGCGAGATCTTCGGTCTGGTTGGCCCCAATGGCAGCGGCAAGACCACCATGACCAACGCCATCACGGGATTTTTCCCGCCGCAGAAGGGACGTATCTTTCTGCATGGACAGGACATCACCGGCATGGCACCCCATAAGGTAGCCCGGCTGGGTGTGGCGCGCACCTTCCAGAATCTGGCGCTGTTCAATGGCATGACCGTTCTGGACAACATCCTGCTGGGCCGCCATGTGCATATGCGGCCCGGGGTGTGGCGCACCGCGCTCTATCCATGGCTGGCTCAGTCCGAGGAGATTGCCAACCGCGAGGTGGTCGAGGAAATCATCGATTTCATGCAGCTTGAGGGGGTACGCGATGAGCCGGTTGACTCGCTCCCGCTGGGCCTGAAAAAGCGCGTCGAGCTTGCCCGCGCACTAGTTGCCGAGCCCAGCTTTTTAATCCTGGACGAACCGATGGCCGGCATGAACCAGGAAGAAAAAGAGTACATGGCTCGTTTCGTCCTCGATGCACGCGATGAGCGCGGTGTCACGGTTCTGATCATCGAGCATCACATGGACATCATCACCGGCATCTGCGACCGGATGCTGGTCCTGAGCTACGGCGAGGTCATCGACACGGGCATTCCACGCGAAGTGATCGCCGACCCCAGGGTGGTAAAGGCTTACCTGGGAGGCGCTCATGCGGCCGATTGACGCCGACGCCACCTGGGATTTCAATACCGAAACCACACTGATACGCGTGCTGGCGGGTAATGCACGCCAGATTCCAGATCGCATCGCCATGCGCGAGAAAGATCGCGGCATCTGGCAGGAGACCACCTGGGCGCAGATGTATGAAACGGTGTTGTGCTGCGCGGCAGGCCTCCAGTCGCTGGGGCTGCAGGCTGGCGAGGGTCTTCTCATCCTGGGGGACAACAGACCCAATCTGTACATGGGCATGCTGGCAGCCAGTGCGCTGGGTGCCTACCCAATGCCGGTTTTTCCCGACGCAACGCCCGATGAGCTCATGCATGTGGTGGGCAACGTGCGGGTACGGCACGTGCTTGCCGCCGACCAGGAGCAGGTTGATAAGGCGCTCGATCTGCGCGAGCGTGGCGCGCCGCTTGAGCACATGGTCTACGACAACCCACGCGGGCTCACCCGCTATGCCCAATCAGGTCTGGTGGCCTGGTCGCAGCTTCGGCAATCAGGTGAGCAGCTTCTTGCGCAGGACGCCAACGCTCGCGCGCGTCTATGTGATCTGGCGCAACCCGATGGGCCGGCGGTCTTCATCCACTCCTCAGGCACCACGGGTCGCCCCAAAGGCGTCATTCTTTCCCATCGCAACATTCTCAGTGGCGTGCACAACGCCTATCAGGCGGGCTCCTTCGATTTTGGCGAAACGGTTCTGGCCTATCTGCCCATGGCCTGGATCGGTGATTTCGCCATCACCATGGGTGCCGGCCTGGCCTTGCACTTCACCATCAATGTGCCGGAAGGCCCCGAGACGGTGCTGCGCAATCTGCGTGAAATTGCGCCCACGTACTATCTCGCCGCACCGCGCAGCTGGGACAACATTCTGACCACCGTACAGGTGCGCATGGAGGACTCCACGCCCGCCAAGCGCGCCCTGTACAACTTTTTCATGCGTCAGGCGCTCGCGGCCGAGCGGCGCAAGCTGGCTGGCCAACAACCCACAACGGGTCAGACACTGCTGCGCGCGCTGGGCGAATGGCTGGTGATGGGACCCATCAAAGATCAGCTTGGCATGTCGCGGCTGCGTCACGCATTCACCGGCGGCGAGGCCATTGGCGAAGATACTTTCGTGTTCTACCGTGCCCTCGGCGTACGCCTGCGTCAGTTGTACGGCCAGACAGAAACCTGCGCGTTCAACGCCATGCAGTCGATTGACGAGGTGCGTCTGCACACCGTCGGGCGTCCGCTACCCGGGGTAGAGCTCAAGATCAGTGATACCGGCGAAATCATGATCCGGTCGGGCAGTGTGTTTCACGGCTATTTCAACAACGAGCAGGCCACCCGCGAGGCGCTCGATGACGGATGGCTGCACACGGGTGACGCGGGCTACCTGGAGCCCGATGGGCACCTGGTCGTACTGGGCCGCCTGTCGGAAGTCGTGCACACTGCACAGGGCGAACGCTACATTCCCAACTACATCGAGAACCGGCTCAAGTTCAGCCCCTGGGTCAAAGATGTGGCGGTGCTCGGCAGTGGTCGCGACTGGCTGGGCGCTATCGTCTGCATAGATCGCGAAACGGTTGGGCACTGGGCCGAGCTGCGCGGCATCTCGTATATGTCGTATGCCGATCTGTCCCAAAAGCCCGAGGTCATCGCACTGGTTCAACAGGCGATCCGGCACGTCAATGAGACTCTGCCTGAGCCCCTCAAGATCCGGCGCTTCGTCAGCCTGCACAAGGAGTTCGATGCGGACGATGGCGAGATTACCCGAACGCGAAAACTGCGTCGCAATGTGGTCGAAGAGCGCTATGCGCCTCTGATTGAGGCGATCTATGGCGGGCAAGCCAAGGTGATGATGCGCGCTCAGGTCACCTACGAAACCGGTGAGACCGGCGTCACTGAACGGCTGCTCACGGTCGAGGAGATTTAAGCATGGACTGGACGTATTTTCTGGAGCTGGCCGTCAACGGCGGGCTGGCCGGTCTGATGTACGGTCTGGTCGCCATGGGCATCGTGCTGATTTACAAGTCGTCATCGGTCCCCAATCTGGCACAGGGGGCCCTGGTGATGCTGGGCGCCTACATGGTGCTCGCCTTCGCCAACGGGCTGGGGCTTCCCATCTGGGCGGCAATACCGCTGGCCATGATCAGCATGTTCGTGATGGGGATCGGCGTTGAGCGGGTAGCCCTGCGGCGGCTGGCCGGTCGCCCGATCGTCATGATCCTCATGATGACGCTGGGCATCGACATCTTTGTGCGCGCCACGGCCATGACGATCTGGGGCGGCAGCGGCCGACCCATGCCCCTGGGCATCAGCGATGAGCCCCTCTTTCTGGGGCCTCTGCTGCTCAACCGCGCCTACATGGTGGGGGCCATCGTCACGCTGGTACTGTTCGGCATCTTCGTGTTCTTTTTTCGAACCCGACAGGGGGTAGTGCTGCGCGCCATCGCCGATGACTACACCGCATCCTGGTCGGTTGGCATCTCGGTTGAGCGTGGCGTAGCTCTTTCATGGGCGCTGTCGTCGGTGGTGGCGACGGCGGCGGGCGTGCTGTGGGCTTCAGTTCAGACGGTTGATCAGACCCTGGCGCTGCTTCTGCTCAAAGGCATCACGGTTGCTGTGCTTGGCGGAATGGATAGCGTGCCCGGCGCGATTCTGGCCGGTCTGCTTCTGGGCATCATTGAAAACGTAGCCTCGGGCTACCTTGATCCGCTGCTGGGCGGTGGCACCCGCGAGCTCGTCGTGGCGGCCGTCCTCATCATGACCATCATGATCCGCCCTCATGGGCTCTTTGGTCGCCACGACATCGAAAGGATCTGAGGCATGTTCTACCGACAGGCAGGCATTCACCACAGCACCTACGCCCAGGACCGGGTCTTTTTTCCGATCCCCTTTGAGCGCCATGCCGTGCTGGTGCTACTCGCAATCGCGCTGGCCGCCCCCTGGCTGGTCAGCTCGCTGGTACTCACCAGTTACCTTCAGCCCTGGCTGATCTGGACCGCAGCCGTGCTTGGGCTCAACCTCATCATCGGCTGGGCAGGACAGTTCCACTTCGGCTACGCAGCGATCATGGCTATGGGCGCGTACGCCTCCGTCCATGCTGCCCGCCACGGCGTACCATGGGAATTGGCCGTCTTGCTGGGTGGCCTCACCGCTACCGTGATCGGCGTTGTATTTGCCTTCGCCGCACTGCGCGTCAAAGGTCTTTATCTGGCGCTGTCCACGCTAGCCATGCAATTCGTGATGGACTGGGTCATTTCGCATGTACCGGCCATCAGCGGCGGAGTCTCGGCAACGCTGCAGGCCCCTGCCATGAAGCTGCTGGGGCAGGCCATCACATCAGAGGCAGGCAAGTTTTATGTGGTGCTTGCCTGGACGCTGTTGGTCACCATCTTCATGCTGAATCTGCGCCGGTCGGCGCTTGGTCGTGCGCTCATCGCCGTGCGTGAAAAAGACTTCGCAGCGGCTGTCATCGGCGTGCAGAGCTTTTATTACAAGCTGGTCGCATTCGCCACCTCGGCTTTTATCGGTGGCGTCAGCGGCGCCATGCTGATCTACGGTTTCTACAACGCGGTGACACCCGAGCAGTTCGCGGTGAACGTATCCATCGAACTGGTGGCCATGGTCATCGTCGGTGGCCTCGGCAGTATTATCGGCAGCTACTTTGGCGCCGCCTTCATATTGCTGTTGCCTGGGCAGATGAACGCCCTGATCACCTGGATATCCGAGACCTTGCGGCTGGGCGTGAGCATCGAGGCACTGGCGCATATTCCCCACGTGATTTATGGCGCCACCATCATCGTGGTACTGCTGATCGAGCCCATGGGGCTGGGCAAGTTGTACGGCAATATTCGCAACTACCTGCTGGTGTGGCCGTTTGGCTATACCCGCAAGTAAGGGGGCTCGCATGCAGCATTCTGTCGCTCAGCCCATTCTGTCGCTCAACAACATCGAGGTCATCTACGATCGCGTGGCGCTTGCCATCAAGGGCGTTTCCATCGAGGTTCCGCAAGGCGGCATGGTGGCCTTGCTGGGCGCCAACGGCGCCGGCAAGAGCACGACGCTCAAGTCCATCAGCGGTCTGCTCAAGCCAGAGCGCGGACGGATCACGCGCGGCGAGTTGCGCTTCATGGGCGAAGATATCGACCCTTTGCTGCCGCAGGCTCGCGTCAAGCGCGGCATCGTGCAGGTACTGGAGGGGCGTCGTGTCTTCGAGCATCTCACGCCCGACGAAAATCTGGTCGCAGCCTCGGCCGTCGCGAACAGCCCCCGCGCTGATACCAATCGAAATATCGACATGGTTTACGCTTACTTCCCGCGTCTTGCCCAGCGTCGCTCGTCTCAGGCGGGATACCTGTCGGGGGGTGAACAGCAGATGCTTGCGATCGGTCGGGCGCTGATGACGCAACCCAAGCTTCTGATGCTGGACGAACCCAGCCTGGGCTTGGCTCCTTTTCTAGTGGCCGAGATCTTCGACATCGTGCGTCGCATCAACCGCGAGCAGGGCTTGTCAGTGCTTCTGGTCGAGCAAAACGCAATCGCCGCGCTTGAGGTGGTTTCCCATGGGTACCTCATGGAAAACGGTCGCATTGTCATGCATGACAGCGCCCAGGCCATGAAGCAGAACCCCGACATCCAGGAGTTTTATCTGGGCGGCTCCGAGGGCAAGAATTTTCATGAGATCAAGCACTACAGCCGCCGCAAGCGCTGGCTGAGTTAGGCGAAGCGGTTCCGCGCAGCGCGGGTATTGCGTACCCGGTCCGTGCAGCGCGTTCACATCCGTACGCAGGAGGAGACTGGAAATGAAAAAGACGCTGGCGGCAGCCCTGATGGGTATGGCCACGCTGGTGGGGTCTGGAGCGGCATCGGCGCAACAGGCCAACACCATCAAGTTCGGCTTGTGCTACGACCTCAGCAAAGCCTACACCTTTATCACACCGCAGGTTGTTCAGGCGGTCAAAGACTACGCAACGCTGCTCAACAGCAAGGGCGGGATCGAGGGCCGTCAGATCGAGATCATTGCGCAAGACCACGGCAATGAGCCGCAGCGGGGTATCGAGTGCTACGAAAAGCTCAAGCGCGACGGCGTCTTCATTTTCGACACACTGTCCACGCCCGTCTCACGCGCGGTGCTGCCCCGAGTCATGGCTGACGGCAACATCCTGCTGCAATCCTTTGTTGGACGCGGCGATGCCGTCGATGGTGACGTGTTCAAGTGGGTTTTCCCCATCGGACCGACTTACTGGGGTCAGATGGCCAACAACATCCAGTACATCAAGGACCAGAACAAGGGCAAGCTCAAGGATGTGAAGATTGCCTTCATTTATCCGGATTACGCCTTTGGACAGGAGCCCATTCCGGTACTCAAGACGCTCTCTGAAAAAGAGGGGTTCAATCTGTCGCTGTTCCCCAATCCGATGCCCGGACGCGATCAGGCCGCAGTCTGGACGCAGATTCGTCGCTTCAATCCCGACTGGGTCATTACCTGGAACCTCTCAGCCATGCACGTCGTGGCCGCCAAGGAGATGAAGCGCAACGGCATCCCCATGGACAAGCTCATCTCGGTCAATTGGTTCAACGAGGTCGATATCAACAATATCGGCGCCGCCGAGGCCAAGGGCGTCAAGCGCGGCACCAATGTGGTCGGCGGCAAGAGCCACCCGCTGATGCAGCAGATCATCCAGCAAGTGTATGGCGCCAACAAAGGGGCGGGCGACACCAAGCACCTTGACGACATCTACTACAACACCGGTCTAGCCATGTACTCGGTCATGTTCGAAGGCGTCAAGTTCGCCATTCAGAAAGAGGGCTGGCCCCTGACTCCCGCCAAGGTAAAGGCGGGCCTGGAGAGTCTGCGCAACTTTGACGCCAACGGCTTCATCGCACCCGTGACCGTGACAGCCTCTGACCACGGTGGCGGAGGCAAGACCCGCATCGACATGTGGGATGGCGCCAAGTGGGTTCCGCAATCTGAGTGGATCTCGGCCTTCACCGATGTGGTCAACGCGGTGGTTAAGGAGCAGTCGGCCGAATTCGCCAAGAGTGGCAAGTAAGCAAGGCTCGCCCCGGGTATGCCCGCAGCAGACGGTCTACCCGGCTGACGCGGTAGGCCAGGTCTGCCCAGTTCGCCGCAAGCCGCGGGGCTGGGCGGCGCCCTCAGTTTGGGTTCAGTCGATCGGAGGTGGTTCCCCGTCGGCGGCAAGGTCCTCCGCACCATCCAGCTGTTTCATGTTGTCCAGCATCTTCAGCAGGTAGTGCAGGCTATGCGTCATGTCGTTGAATGAGAAGCCATCGAGGGCCTGCGCGTAGTAGGCGTGTATCTTGGGGAGGGCTTTTTGCCGCCACACCTTCTGCCCAACCCCCGTCATGCGAATGAGGCGTGACCGCCCGTCGAGTGGATCTGAAGCGCTTTCGACCCGGCCGTCGCGCTCAAGCCGGCCAATGACGCCAGCCAGATTCTGGCGGCTGACCATCAGATAACGGGCCAGATCGCCCAGCTTCATGCCCTGGACGGCCTGCGGTCGGGACAAGGCCCCCAGCACAGCCCACTGCTGCGTGGTAAGACCTTCCTCCTCAATCGCGCGCGTCCCTGTTTTATGCAACATATTTGCACACTGATAGAGACGAAAGAATAAGCGGTTAGCTATCTCAATTTCGGCTGACGTCAGTGATTTTTTACTTGGCGACACGGATTTTTCGCGCACATCAAACCTCTTGCGAGCTCGAGTTATTTACGTTAACGTATTTGCGTATTTTAACGACACCGCCTGCTCGCACACAAGAAGCTCTCATGTCGCGACCCAACCCAACAGGCACGATCGTCACCTGTCGTGACAGCCACAGATCGACGCGGGTCTGGCGCGATGTCACGCGCTATCCACACATGCATCGCGCCCGCTCAACGATTATGTCTGAGCCTGAGCTCGGGCGCATCCCAATCCTTTCATCCGGTAATACCCGCGCGTTTAACAGCGCCGGTCTGAGCGCGTCCGATCGCAATCTGGAGTGATCATGCAAAACCCTTACATGAACGAAGATCTGCAGGCCTTGGCGACTCAGGTGCGCCGCTTTGCCACCGAGCGCATTGCCCCGGGTTTTCAGGAGCGTGATCGCACGCGGGTGCTTGACCGCACTCTGATGCGCGAGATGGGTCAGTTGGGTTATATCGCACCAGAGCTACCCGATCGCGTTGGCGGGCTTGGTATGAGCTGCGTTGCCGCCGGCGTGATTCATGAGGAAATCGCGCGTGCCGACCTCAGCCTATCCTATGTCAACCTGCTGGCCTCGCTCAACGGTCAAATACTGTCCGAGCACGGTAGCACTGCGGTGACAAAACCATGGCTTGAACGCCTGATCACGGGTGACGCGCTGGTGGCCATCGCTCTGACCGAGCCCCGGGGCGGGTCGGATGCGGCCAACCTCAAATTGCGGGTTGAACGCGTTGGAAGCGACTACATCATCAACGGCGAAAAAACCTCGATTTCAGCGGCCGATCAGGCTGACCTGGTTGTGGTGTTTGGCCGGACCGGCAGCCTTGAATCGGGAGCGCACGGCGTGACCGCGCTCATGGTGCCCACCGACGTTTCCGGGCTCACGCGAAGCCGCTTTGACTGCCATGGTCAGCGCGCAATCGGTCGCGGCTCGCTGTTTTTTGAGAATGTGCGAATCCCGGCCGATCATCGCCTGGGTGACGAAAACAAGGGCTTCGTGCAGGTCATGCAAGGCTTCGACTTCTCTCGCGCGCTCATCGGGCTGCAGGTCCTCGGAGTCG
>JBIKMC010000295.1:0-4477 GCA_044359405.1 Burkholderiaceae bacterium | reverse complement strand
TGGCCAAACAGTTGGATGTTGCGACCAACAACACCGAGGATATGGGCCGCCTGGAAACAACGCGGCCGGACCTGCATCAGCAGTTGAGGGTTCTCTGGAAGAGTCCGCTCATCCCGAGTGATCCATTCGTCTGGCGTAAAGATCTTGACCCTGCCGTGAAGACGAAGATCAAGAACTTCGTCTTGAACTACGCGACCACCGACGAGGCGGAAAAGACTGTCCTCAAGAATATCTACAACTATGGTGGCTTCCGGGAGTCGAGCAACGCCCAATTGCTGCCGATTCGACAACTCGAGTTGTTCAAGGATCGCCGCAAGATCGAGGGCGATGAAAAGATGGCGCCGGCTGACAAGGCCAAGGCGCTCGCCGACGTTGACAAAAAGTTGTCCGAGCTGAAGTGAGTTCGTCGACTGCCAACGGATTGGGTCAAGGGGCTATGAGCAACCCTGACCTGCACAAGGCGTCCAACGCTGTGGTCGAACGCCTGATGCGCGAACGGGCGGCTGGCCAGAGGTTCAGCTGGTCTGCTTCTCTGGGCTGGGGACTTGTAGCGCTGGTTCTGCTGTGGGCGTGGCAGGGGGCCGAGATTCGGCCCCTCGATCTGCTGCGCGACTCGGGCAATATGGCCATCTATGCCAGCGAGTTCTTCCCGCCCGACTTTCGCGACTGGCGCCTTTACCTGCGCGAGATGGCGGTTACGCTGCAGATCGCGCTTTGGGGCACGGTAACGGCAGTCATGGCAGCCATACCCCTGGGATTGTTGTGCGCCGAGAATGTGTCGCCCGGCTGGGTGAGGCAGCCGGTGCGTCGACTGATGGATGCCTGCAGGGCCATCAATGAAATGGTCTTTGCGATGTTGTTCATCGTGGCTGTCGGCTTGGGGCCCTTCGCGGGTGTTCTTGCGCTATTCGTTCACACCACGGGTACGCTGGCGAAGCTCTTTTCGGAAGCAGTGGAAGCGGTTGACCCTCGTCCAGTTGACGGCATACGGGCGACCGGCGGCGGGCTTCTCATCGAGATCGGTTACGGCATCATTCCGCAGGTGATGCCGCTTTGGGTTTCTTACACGCTTTACCGATTCGAGTCGAACGTTCGCTCAGCTTCTGTCGTTGGCATGGTTGGCGCAGGCGGGATCGGCGTGGTGCTGTACGAAGTGATCCGAAGCTTTCAGTATGCGCAAACTGCCGCGCTTCTTCTGGTCATCATTGTCACCGTAACCCTCATTGATCTGGGTTCCGCACAACTGCGCCGTCTCTACACCTGAGAAGCACGATGGATCGCTTCTTCTGGCACCTTCCGACCCGAGTTGTCTACGGAGTCGGTGCCGTTGACAGCTTGGCCGAATGCGTCGCTGAACGTCCCTGTCTTCTGCTCACTCACACCCACAGCCCTCGAGGCGACTGGCTTGCACGGATTCAGCGTTTGCTCTCAACATCACTGATCGATACGGTCATGATCCCGGATGGACTGCCAAGCTTGACGACAGCCATGGGGGTCAGTGAACGCGTCTGGCAGGCGCTCGCCCCGTTCGACAAGCCGGTCATCGTCGCATTCGGCGGCGGGGCCTGTCTGGATATTGCGAAGGCGGCTTCGCATCGGCCGGTCTCGGGCGCCACTCGATCGCTGGTACGCTGGCTGCGTGGCGAGGCCGCTCAACCTGCGCTGCGCCGCATACCCCTCATCGCCGTTCCCACCACCGCGGGCACCGGCAGCGAGGTGACGCGCTGGGCCACCCTATGGGACGTAGACGCAGATCCGGCTCGCAAACTTTCCCTTGAGTCGGCGCAAGCTTACCCGGAAACAGCTCTCGTCGACCCGCAGTGTTGCTTGACCTGCCCAGAGTCCGTCACTCGAGACAGCGGGCTGGATGCTCTGGCACACGCGCTGGAGGCACTCTGGAATCGCCACGCCACGCCGCTGACCGATACGCTCGCGCTGACGGCGGCACGCAACATCATCGAGACGCTGCCGCGCGTACTCGCAACCCCTGATGACCTGACCCTTCGCCACACCATGAGTACCGCAGCCCTTCAGGCCGGGCTGGCCTTTTCGCACACTCGGACGGCCCTGGCGCACGCGCTGTCCTATGACCTGACCTTGCAGGAGAACATGCCCCATGGGCTGGCGTGCGCCGTGTGGCTGCCACAGGTTTGGCGATTGGCGCATGGAAAGGAATCGGGGCGTGACAGGCTACTGGCGCAAGTGTTTGGCGATGGCGTCGATGGTCCGGTCGAGCTTGAGCACTGGCTAGCCCGCCTGGGCGTCGATTGCAGCGGTTTCTCGGTCGATCATGCGGCCAACCAGCGTCGGATCGCGTCGGCCCAGAATCATATTCGCGGTAAAAATTTTATTGGATCAGCCCCATGAGAAGCGCTTATGACCTGATCGTTGTGGGAGCGGGAATCGTGGGTTTGGCCTGCGCCAAGGCCGCTGTGAAGAAAGGCTGGCGGACGCTGGTGATTGATCGCGAAAGCCATGCAGTAGGAGCATCGATCCGAAACTTCGGATTCGTGACCGTCACCGGACAACGTACTGGAGACACCTGGCGCCGGGCGTTGCGTACCCGCGATCTTTGGCTGGACGTGTGCCGGGTGGCCGGCATTCCGATCATTCAGCGAGGGCTGATGCTCGCCTATCAATCCAACGAGGCGCAAGCGGTCGCCCATGCCTTCCTCGAGACGCCGATGGGCGCAGCGCTTGAGAAACTCGCGCCCGACGAGGCGATCCGGCGGGTTCCTGCGCTTCGATCGGCGAGTCTCCTCGGCGCCTTGTACAGCCCACATGAACTGCGCATCGAGCCAAGAACAGCCATTCACGCGCTGTCACGCTGGCTGCAGCACGATTGCAAGGTTCAGTTTCTGTATGACACTGCCGTCACCGGTGTTTCGGAGGGATCGGTGACTACAAGTCGGGGCGAGATCCGCGCCGACCGGATCGCAGTCTGTCCAGGACCTGACCTCAGAACGCTTTTTCCAGAAGTATTCGAAGGCCGAGGGACAACGCTCTGCAAGTTGCAGATGCTGCGCGTCCGACCCAGGGCTGGCGTTCAGCTGACCCACCCTGTCATGGGCGACCTGTCGCTGGTTCGCTACGCGGGGTACACAGCCCTGCCTGCATCACACGCCCTGAGACTTCTGCTGGAGGCTGAGCGGGGTGAGGCACTCGAGCACGGAATTCACATCATTGCAGTCGCGTGCGCCGATGGGTCGTGGATCGTCGGCGACTCGCATCATTATGCTGCGAGTCCTGACCCTTTCGCAGACACAGCGATAGAGCGCCGCATTCTTCACGAGGCCAACCGCCTGATCGATCTTGACGGGGCGGACGTGGTCGAACGCTGGAGCGGCCTGTATCCGAGCGGTCAACAGGATTGCTTCACCGAGGCGGTGACGGCATCCATTCGGCTGGTCAGCGTTACAAGCGGGACTGGCATGAGCACAGGGCTTGCGATTGGCGAAGAGCTGATGGCGAGCTGGAACTAACGTGGAGATGTCATGACTTCGAGCATCAAGGCCGTGATCTTCGACTGGGCTGGAACCCTGGTCGACTTCGGCAGCAGCGCGCCCATGGGGGCCTTTGTTGACCTGTTTGCGCAAGAAGGCGTATCGATCACGGTCGCGCAGGCACGTGGCCCGATGGGCCTTCCCAAGCGAGACCACATCATCGCCCTGGGTCAAACACCTGACATCGCACGCGCATGGCGCGATGCGAGGGGTGAAAACTTCAGCGAAGCAGACGCAGATCGTCTGCTTGCCCGATTCGAGCCGATGAGCGCGAAAGCCGCCTTGGCACGTGCGGAAATGATCCCTGGCGCTCATGCTGCAATCCAGCAGCTCAGACGCGAGGGGATTCTGATTGGCACTACGACCGGCTACACGCGATTCATCATGAACGGGGTATTGAGCGAGGCGAGCCGGCAGGGATTCGAGCCAGACTGCGTGGTTTGCACCGATGACGTGAAGTCGGGTCGCCCGTCGCCTCTAGGCATCTACAAGTGCCTGCTGGAATTGAATGTCTGGCCAGCTCGCGCCGTTGTCAAAGTGGACGACACGGTACCCGGGCTGGCCGAGGGACTCGCGGCCGGTTGCTGGACGGTCGGAGTCAGCGTCAGCGGCAACGCCATGGGCCTTGATCAGTCCGAATTTGAGGCGCTGACCGAGGACGAACGGCTGCGACGCGTCACGGCAGCAGAGGTTTTACTGCGTCAAGGTGGCGCACATGAAGTCATCCCCTCTGTCGCCAATCTGGACTCAGCACTCGAGCGGATTCGTGTGCGCATGACCGCAGGTGAACACCCCTGGGACCGGACCCTCTAGCCCAGTGCGTCACGACGCACCCAGCCCAAGGCTGAATAGAGCACCGCTCTATCGGTAGGCTTGCCGATAAGCCCGACTCACGGCGGTCTCGAGCAACTCTCCGGCGGAGTAGTCTGCCAAGGTCTCGGGGCGCTGAACACCGGGCATCAATCGGCTGCACG
>JBIKMC010000294.1:0-4487 GCA_044359405.1 Burkholderiaceae bacterium | reverse complement strand
GGTCGGTGGATCGATTGTGTGTGAGGAGACAGCGGGGCCATGAGCGAGCAGTTTCAACGAACGGGACGAATACTTCCCAGTGCTGAGGACCGTGCCACAGGCATGCCAACGCGTCGACGATTCATGCGCCAGGCGCTGGTTGCCACCGCCGGTGTCGCCGGTGCTGCAGGAGCGGCCGCGCGCGAAGCCCCTGGCATCGAGGGCAAGGGCGAAGACGCCATTCTCAAGCTGCCCGAGCACACTCGCGGCCTTGGTCAGCCGGTGGCCGCGCGTGGATATGGCGTGCCGTCCAGGTGGGAGAAGGGCCTGCAGCGCCGCGAAAGTCCCGGCCTCACCCGCGTGTCGGCTGCCTCGGTCAGCTTCACCCCCCTGCAGGGCATGTTCGGCATCATCACCCCCAATGGGCTGCACTTTGAGCGGCATCACCAGGGCTGGTGGGATATTGACCCCAGTCAGCATCGCTTGATGATCAACGGCCTGGTTCGTGAAGCGCGCGTCTTCACCATGGACGATTTGATGCGCTTACCCCAGGTCTCGCGCATTCACTTCATTGAGTGTGGCGCCAACACGGGCATGGAATGGGGAAACGTCGCGGTGCCCACCGTGCAGTACTCGCACGGCATGCTGTCCTGTAGCGAATACACCGGCGTGCTGCTGTCCACGCTGCTGGACATGTGCGGGGCCGATACCCGCAATGGCCGCTTTGTGCTGGCCGAAGGCGCTGACGGTTCGTCAATGACGCGGACCATTCCGATGGATCGGGCGCTCGATGACGTGATGGTCGCCTGGGCCATGAACGGCGAGATGCTGCGCCCTGAAAACGGCTATCCGCTGCGACTGGTGGTGCCCGGCGTGCAGGGTGTGTCATGGGTTAAATACCTTCGCCGAATTGAAGTCGGCGATCAGCCCTATCACACCAAGGATGAAGTGCTGCACTACGTTGACCTCATGCCAGATGGGCTGCATCGGCAGTTCACCTCTATCCAGGAGGTCAAGTCGGTGATCACCAGCCCATCCGGAGGCCAGGTCCTGCTCGATCGCGGGTATTACAACATTTCGGGTCTGGCCTGGTCGGGACGCGGCCGCATCAAGCGCGTTGATGTCTCCTTTGACGGTGGGCGCAACTGGCGCGAGGCTCGCCTTGAGACGCCGGTGCTGTCCAAGGCCCTCACTCGCTTTAATGCTGACTGGGTTTGGGATGGTTCGCCCGCGATTCTGCAAAGCCGTGCGATTGATGAAACCGGCCACGTGCAGCCCAAGATCAACCAGTTACGTGCGGTTCGGGGAACTCGATCGATCTATCACAACAATGCCATCCAGTCCTGGCGTGTAGCCGAGACTGGCGAGATTGGCAATGTCCAGGTCTACTGAGGAGGTCTGCGCGATGCAAGGACAATCGATGGCCCGCTCGTATGTGATGTCGACCCTGGTGGTGGCTTCTTTGACGCTTGTGGCGGGTCTGGTCGCGCCTCAGGCCGTGCTGGCGCAGCAGTCGGTCAGCACCAGCAGTGCGTCGCCATCAGACGCCGCAGCCAAGCCCTGGAGCGGTCTTGGTCGCCCAGCCACTCGCAGTGAGATTCAGGCCTGGGATATTGATGTTCGTGCCGACTTCAAAGGCTTACCCGCGGGCTCTGGTTCAGTCGACGCCGGAATGGAGGTCTGGGAGGCCAAGTGTGCCTCCTGTCACGGCACCTTTGGTGAATCCAACGAGGTATTCACCCCGATCGTCGGCGGTACTACAAAAGACGACATTCGTACCGGACGTGTGGCCAACCTCCGACGTACCGACTATCCACAACGCACCACCCTGATGAAGCTCTCGCAGATGTCCACGCTGTGGGATTACATCAATCGGGCCATGCCCTGGAATGCACCGAAGTCGCTCAAACCGGATGAGGTGTATGCGGTAACGGCTTACATTTTGAATCTGGCTGACGTGGTGCCGGCTGATTTCGTTCTCTCGAACAAGAACATGGCCGAGGTCCAGAAGCTATTGCCCAACCGGGACGGAAAAGTCGCCTATCCCGGACTGTGGTCGGTTGAGGGTAAACCGGATGTTCAGGGAGACGCCTGCATGAGCGATTGCCAGGTGGCGTTGGATGTTCGCTCGATGCTGCCCGACTTTGCCCGTAATGCGCATGGCAACCTGGCTGAGCAGAATCGTCCGGTGGGGCCTGCGCGCGGCGCAGATACTTTGGGTCCCACGCCAGCCAGTGCGGCCGAGGCAGCGAGCCGCGCGACGGCGGCTACCATCGCTGCGGCTTCTGCGCCGGCGGCGTCGACATCAGCCGGTGGCTCATCGACCGGGCGTGCGGGTTCTGAGGCAGCGGGTTCAGCGGCAGCGCGTTCAGTCTCAGCAGACTCAGCGGCAGCTGGTTCGTCCACAGCGGCTTTGGCGTCAGCCACGGGGGCCAAGGCGTCGGGTGCTGAGTTGGCCAAAGCGTCCAACTGTTTCGCCTGTCACGGCGTGGCCAATAAGCTGGTCGGGCCAGGGTTACGCGAGATCGCTGAGCGCTATCGCGGCAAAGCCGATGCCGAGCTCACCTTGGCGGCCCGGGTCAAGCAGGGTGGTCAGGGCGTGTGGGGTCCTATTGCCATGCCGCCGCATCCGCAACTCGCAGACCCCGACATCCGTGCCATGGTGCGCTGGGTGCTCGATGGTGCACCCTGATGGCGGTGGTATGTGGCATGGTTTATCGTTGAAGCCGGTCTGGCATGTTTTGACTATTCAATCGTTTCATCAAGCAAGGAGAGAGTTCATGAATCACACGCGACGCACGGGCCTGCAGGCTGCGGGCGGCATGGGGCTGTACGGTGCCCTGGTGGCCTTGGGCATGCTCAAGCCCGGTACGGCTCTGGCCCAGAGCATGGAGCAGGCCTTCAAGGCCACCTCGGTTGCTGACGCCATGAAGGCGCTGGGCGCTGCGGGGGCCACCGAGTCCGCTGAGATCACCATTAATGCCCCTGACATTGCCGAAAACGGCGCCGTGGTGCCCGTGGGCATTCGCAGCAAACTGCCGAATACCCAAACCATGGCTCTGCTGGTCGACAAAAACCCCAGCGCTCTGGCCGGTGCCTACGACATTCTCGAGGGCGCTGAGGCCGATGTGAACATGCGCATCAAGATGGGTCAGAGCTCTGATGTCGTTGCCATCGTCAAAGCCGACGGCAAGTTCTACATGGCCAAGAAAGAGATCAAGGTCACCCTCGGCGGCTGCGGCGGTTGAGGCCCTCACATCATTATTGAGCATTGAAGGAATCGTTATGGCAGATCCGATGAAAATCCGGGCCGCAGTGCGCGGCGACTCAGCCGATGTGCGGGTGCTCATGGCCCATGAAATGGAAACCGGTCAGCGCAAGGACTCCGCTGGCAAAGTGGTACCGGCCTGGTACATCTCCGAAGTGACTGCGGCGCTTAACGGAAAGCCCGTACTCAAGTGCCACTGGGGCCCGGCTATCTCCAAGAACCCCTACTTGCAGTTCAAGGTCAAGGGCGCCAAGGCGGGCGACAAAATAACCGTCAGCTGGGTGGACAACAAAGGCGAAAAGCGTACTGATGAAGCCACGGTGAGCTGATCCTGACAGGTCCGGTGTCGCCAAACGCCGGGCTTTTTCGGGCGACTGATTATGGGCATGAGTGGTTTGACGACTGCATGCCCCCGACTGCAGATGTGTTTCGCAGCGTAAAAAAGTGAGCGGATGTCGACGACTCAGTCGTCGCCTTGCCGCAATAACGAGGAGACCGATATGTTGGCTAGAACACGCCGCTGGGTTTTGGCGGCTTCAGTGGGCACGTGGCTGAGCGGCGTCGCGTTTGCGCAGAGCAATACGCAGGCAGAACTCGATCGCTATCGGCAGATGCTGGGGGATGGCAATCCGGCTGAGTTACTGGTCATGCGCGGCGAAGATCTCTGGAAACAAAAGCGCGGACCCAAGGCGGCCAGCCTCGAGGCCTGTGATCTCGGTAAAGGCCCGGGCGTGCTCAAGGGCGCCTACGTCGAACTACCCCGCTATTTTGCCGATACCGATACGGTGATGGATGCCGAGGCGAGACTGGTGCACTGCATGGTTACGCTGCAGGGGGTTGAGCGCGCGCAGGCGGTCAAGGCACCTTATTCCGGTGCGGGTCAGAAGCAAACTGATCTTGAAGCGCTGGTTGCGTTCGTGGTCGAAGAGTCTCGCGGTATGACGATCAATCTGCCGCAGACTCATCCCAAGGAAATCGCGGCCGCCCAGCGTGGCGAGAAAATCTTTTTCTACCGGGCCGGACCTTATGATTTTTCATGCGCCTCGTGTCATGGTGAGGATGGCAAGCGCATCCGTCTGCAAGACCTGCCCAACCTCATGAAGACTGAACCCGCTCAGCGCGCATTCGCAACCTGGCCGGCCTATCGGGTGTCGCAAGGTGCCATGCGTACCATGCAGTGGCGCATCTACGACTGCTTTCGCCAGCAGCGTTTTCCCGAGCTCGACTACATCTCGCCCGC
>JBIKMC010000293.1:0-4503 GCA_044359405.1 Burkholderiaceae bacterium | reverse complement strand
ACATCAGGCACATGACCGAAGCACAGCAGTGTGAAGTCGCGCCCGAACCGATCCGACAAAAAGCCGCTCTCCAGACGTACATTCCCCGCCACTGCACCGGGTGCCGCACCCGAGGTCCAGGAATCGGTATCGGGAGTAACAAGGGCGCTGTCAGCATAGGTGTACGGCGTCATGTTGCGCGGATTGGCAAACTCGCCGGCAAACGGATGCCGCAGGGCCAGTGAGAGCGCAGCATCACGCATGAGCGCGCCGCCGCGTGTCTGCGGCGTCATGAAGCGGGATGACTTGCTGGCGTTGGCAAAGACATCCATGGTCGCGCCGCGTCGTTCCGGTGAGTAGCTGTTGAGGATATCCTGCGAAGCCTGCCGGTTCAAAACACCCGCCAGCTTCCAGGCGATGTTCTGGGCATCAGCCAGACCATTGTTGAGCCCGCGTACGCCAAAGATGGGCACGATATGCGCGCTATCGCCGATGTAGAAAATTCGGCCATCGCGATAATCATCCAAGGCCAGCGTGTTGGCCGAGTAAATACTCCACCACTCAAGATCCCAGGGATGATCCCAGCCCAGATCTGACAGCACCCCCGACACAGCCTTTCGAATTGAGGGCTCCTCCAGGGCTTTTTCTTCAGACTCGTCAGCGCGCAGCTGGTAATCGATGCGCCAGATGTGATCAGGCTGCTCGTGCACGAGCACCGTGCCGTTGGGCCGACTGGCGGGCTCAAACAGCGCGAGCCGCTCAACGGGCCGATGAGCACCTTGCTCTTGCCGGCGCATGCGAATATCGGCAATCACGTAGCGACCTTCAAAGTTTTCACCGCGCAGGCGCAGACCTCGCAAGTTACGGACAGTGCTTCTCGCCCCGTCGGCGGCAAGCAGCCATTCAGCGGCCAGCTCGTAGTCACCCAATGCGTCTTCAACGCGCACGCGCACTGCCTGTTCGTCCTGCCGGACTGCGGTCACCCTGGACTGCCAGCGCACTTCAATCAGCGGCTCGCGGGCAACCGCTTCATAGAGGAACTGTTCGGTGAACTGCTGCTCAAGGTTGTACATGGGCCGATACTTCTGATCGGGGCTATCGGGCATGAAAAATTCAAGAATCTGAGTGCCACGAAAAAACGAGCGCCCCGACAGATAGGGCAAGGCCTTTTGCATAAAGGGCTCGATAGCGCCAATCGCCTCAAAAATGTGAAAGCTCTGCCGGGCGAGACAGATGGCGCGGCTGCCATCATTGAAGCTGGCTTTAGCCTCGAGCAGCACCGATTCAATCCCGTGACGCGCCAGTGCCAACGCTGCAGTCAGGCCTACCGGCCCAGCGCCCGCAATCAGTACCCGCACCGGCTGCGACAGACGATCACGCTGATCAGGCGCTGCGAAATGGGGATATGGGAAATAGAGGGAATCAAGTTCCGAACGCCCGGCGGGTCTCATGGCACAGCATCATCTCTTTCAGGTGCGGGCAGTATAGATCGGAGAGCCGCGCCGGGCTATTGTCTGAGGGTAGGCGAGGTGCTCAGATCATTCAGCAGCACTTGCCACGGTAAAAGCCAGACCTCAGCGAGTGCGCTCATCCACCCAGGGCTTGGCATGGATGAGGGCATACACGTATGTCGCGCGATGGTCGGCCTGGGCGCCGGCGCTAAAAGCCTCGCCGTTACGCTTACCCAGAACCGACTGATAATCGACGGCTAGCCGAGCGATGAAGTCAGGCACGGCCTCATCAACTTCACCCGAGTAGGCCCTCAGCGGCGTGCGGCTGAGCCATCGGTACGAGGCGGATTCATCGAGCATCTGCACGAAAGCGCCGCGACCCAAGGTCATCTGCTCAATGAAGTCGGGGCGCATCATGTAGCGAGGGTCAATCGGGACGCGCTTCATGAATTCCTCAAAGTCGATCTTGAAATCAAAAAAGGCTTTCGCGGTCGGGAAAAACTCAGGCCTCAGAGCGTCTCGAGTCATGCCGGCCACGCCCCGATAGCTTTCCAATGCGAACAGCATGTTGGATAAAGCGGCCGAGCGAAAACTTGCCTCGTTAGGCCTTGGATTGGTCAGTCCGCGCACCACGAATAGACCGATATCGACCGCCCCTGCGGCCGTGACTGATGCGGCAACCGGAATACCCTCGCGTTCAAGCTTACGCAGCAGAATCATGTTGCTGTAGCCGCCCTGCGACCAACCCATCGTGGCCAGGGCACGCGGGCGCTTGCCCTGCTGCTCAAGAAACCTCATCGCCGCTACATAAAGATCAAAGGTCGCCTGCTCTGTGCTGTCCCGAGCAAAATATGAATTGGGCAGATCAGAGTCCCCCAAACCAAAATAGTCGGCAGCAATGACCACATAGCCCTGGCCACCAAACTGCGACAGTATCAAGCGCGTTTCGATAGACTGATCAGGACGTGAGGGCACGCTGTCTTTTTCAAATACGGTGCCATGCTGATAGGAAATCACTGGCAAAGTGGTGGCCGACGTATCAGGAATCGCCACCAGCCCTGTTGCCATGACAGAGCGGTTGCCCATCTCGGGAACCACCGATAGATACCGAAGCCGATAAAGCTTGATGGCATTCATGGGCGCGGCGAACTTGCCCTTGAAATTCTCGTAGCCCATGGGCGAACCGGTGAGAAATGCCTGCAGTTCTCTCTCAGCGATCTGCGCCAATCGCTCCTGGCTGTACGTACCAATGAGCTCAGCCGAGAACATCCGGGGCAATGGCCGATCACCCGGCGCGACAGTTGGGGCCAGGGTCGACACCGCAGACACCTGTGCCTGGGTCTGCACCTGCACTTGTGCCTGGGCCTGAACCTGCGAGATGAACCAGGTGCCAGCGCACAGGGCAATGGCCATTGCAAGCTTCGCTTTTAAACGTGTCATGGTCCAAACATTTCTCTTGGGGCTGCTTGATCTTCAGGCTGGGCGCGCGGTCGGTCGAGTTGCTTCATAAGCCCGAGCGACCCGCAGAACCAGTGCATCGCCAAACATGGGTCCCACCAGCTGCATTCCCATGGGCAAGTCCGCTGTCGTCAGTCCACATGGAACCGTGATAGCCGGCTGCTGGCTGAGGTTAAAGGGATAACTGAAGGGCGTCCAGCCCAGCATCGACTGTGGCGACATAGGTTCGCTACCCGGCGGGCGCACAAGGAATGCGGGAATGGCGACGCTGGGCGTAAGCAGCACGTCAAAACGCGTCATGAACTGGCGCAGGTGCGATCCCAGCTGGCCGCGACGCTGATTCAGCGCATGCAGCGCATTGGCGTCCAAACGTTCGCCCTGAAGCGCCTGCGCTCGAAAGTCGGGATCGGCCACGGCCTGCTGCTCGCGGGTCAGTGCACGCCAGATCTGCCAGGATGTTGCAAACCAGAGTCCCGTCGAAATATCGAGCGGGTCTTCAATGCCCGGATCAACCGACTCAACGTGTGCGCCCAACTCTCGCAAAGTCTGCGCAACCCGATCAAGCGCCGCCGCAATTTCCGGATGCACATTGCGTGCATAACCGAGGGTGGGCGAGTAGGCAATACGAACGCCTCGGATTCCGTCTTCAAGCCCCACGGTGTAGTCCGTCGGGTCAGGCGGCAGGGACGTCCAGTCGCGTGCATCGGGCTGCTTGAGCACGTTAAGCATCAGTGCAGCATCAAGCACGCTGAGGGTATGTGGCCCCAGATGTGCCACGGATCCGAAGGGCGATAGCGGATAGGCAGGCACACGCCCGAAACTGGGCTTCATGCCCACATTGCCACAGAAGGCTGCGGGGATGCGCACGCTGCCTGCGCCATCGGTGCCCAGTGCCAGAGGGCCCAGGCCCGCAGCGACCGCTGCGGCAGCCCCACCCGACGATCCGCCTGGGCTGTGATCCAGATTCCAGGGGTTACGGGTAAGCCCGGTCAGTAGCGAATTGGTTTCACCTTTGCAGCCGTATTCGGGCGTCGCGGTCTTGCCAAGTAGCACCGCACCCGCCTCGCGCAGGCGCGCTACGGCTGGCGCATCCACCTCCCAGGGTTGGCTGGATGTGATGCCGCAGCTGCCGCGCAGCGTCGGCCAACCGCGTGTGAGGATCAGGTCTTTGATAGAGGCTGGTACGCCCTCCAAGGCCCCAACGGCCCCACCCTGATGACGATACGCCATCCAGCGTGATTCACTGGCTCTCGCGCTGGCGAGTGCCGACTCTTCGTCAATCAGACAAAACGCCCGCAGCTGCGGGTTACGCCGGGCAATCTCCGACAGAATGGCCTGAGTGGCCTCAACGGGAGATGCCGCACCAGCGCGATACAGTCGTAACAGCTCGTGAGCAGCGCATTGGGTCAGATTCACGGATTCTCCTTGCAGACGGGCAGGCGGTCACTCAGATCAAAATTCATCACAGCCTCATCGAATGACTCTTGCGGGAGGACTTGATTCATACCTCTTGGTATTCGACCCGACTACGCCTGACCGCACATACGCGGGGGCCGATGGTGGACAATAACAGTCCTTCGAGCTAACTGGTGCGCTCCGATTCACGCGCTCGCCG
>JBIKMC010000292.1:0-4518 GCA_044359405.1 Burkholderiaceae bacterium | reverse complement strand
CGGTACCCGGAGAGGTTGATATCGTCATCGCGGCCGAACTGATGGAGGCCGGGCGAGCCCTGCAGCGCGGGCTGGTCAGCCAGGGGCGCACAACCCTCATCGCCTCCTCGCATCGCGACTTTGCCACGCTTGAAAAAGTCGTTCCCGGCAACGGGATTGCAGACAGCACCTCAGTGCTTGAAGCTGCGCACCGTCATGCGCGCCGGTTTCTTCATGACGATTTTCAGTCGCTGGCCCGCGCCAAGGGCAGCGTCATTTCGGCGGCCCTGTTTGGCGCGCTGGCCGGCTGCGGCGAACTGCCGTTTGAAGACACGGCTTTCCAGGACACCATCCGACGCTCCGGTTTGGGCGTCGAAGCCAGTCTGCGCGCGTTTGCGGCCGGGTTGGCCGCTGTACGCGATCCCATCCGTTCAGACGCCCCCACGCAGAGCCCGTTCGACATCGCACCACCGCCACTGACGGCCCGGGCCGGCAGCCCCGACGTGGAGGCGCTTCGCCAGCGCATCGAACGCGAATTCCCGCCGGTGGTTCACCCCATGCTGGGGGTGGGTCTGCAGCGCGTACTCGAGTTTCAGGATGTTCGCTATGGCGAGGAATATCTTCAGCGGGTCGCTGAACTACATGCGCTGGGCATCGAGGCTGGGGGGGGCGAGAAGGATCATATTGCCAGCATTGAGGCGGCGCGCTGGATCGCGGTTGCGATGGCTTACGATGACGTGATCCGCGTGGCGGATCTGAAGTCGCGCAGTGAGCGCTTTACGCGCATACGCGCTGAACTGGGCGCTGGCGACAGCGAGATCATCGGGTCGACCGAATACTTCCACCCTCGGCTGCAAGAGGTGCTGGGTCTACTGCCCGCGCCTGTGGCCCAGCGCATCGCCCAGTCGCCTGCGATCAGCGCATGGCTGGAGCGTCGCTTTTCAAAGGGCCGCCGCGTGCGCTCGCACACGGTGCGCGGTCAGCTGATGCTGGCGGCCATTGCGGGGCTCAGACGCTGGCGTCGCATCAGTCTGCGTCATGCCGAAGAGCTGGCTCATCTGGAGGGCTGGCTAAGCGATGTTAAGGCCGCCATGCGTGTTGACTATGCGCTGGCCACCGAGTTGCTGCGCTGCCGACGTCTGGTCAAGGGCTACAGCGATACCCATGCGCGTGGACAGGACCGATTCTCTCGCATCATGCAGGCTGCCCGATCGTTGCGAGGCCAGCCGCAGGCCGCCGAACGCGTCGCATCGCTGATCAAGGCAGCACTCGCTGATCCACAGGGCAAGCAGCTGACCGAGCTCATCAACAGACAATCAACCGCCGGATAGCATCGGGTGACCCGAAACGACGGGCCCGTGATCGCGTACCCGTCACTCCACGGATCCATCGTGAACCCATCACCATCAAAACCCGCACGTATTGAACTCGCACCGGGCCTGGACATCCCCCGGATTCTCACCGGACTGTGGCAGGTCGCGGACATGGAACGTAACGCGCCTGCGCTTGATCGTCAGCGCGCAGCATATTCCCTGGCCGAGTACGCTGAGGCAGGCTTTAACGGCTTTGATATGGCCGACCACTACGGAAGTGCCGAGCTCATTACCGGAGAGCTTCTGGCCACGCGGCCCGAGCTCAAATCGCGTGCCTTCACGAAGTGGTGCCCCGAACCCGCAGACATGACTGAGGCGGTCGTTCGAGCCGGCATCGATGAGCGCCTGCAACGACTGGGCGTGTCCTGTATTGATCTGCTGCAGTTTCACTGGTGGGACTATCGTCATCCGGGCTACATCGATGCCTTCGATACCCTGATGCGGCTTCGCACCGAGGGTCGCATCGCTCATCTGGGCCTGACCAACTTCGACACTGACCATGTGAGGCTGCTGGTAAGGCACGGTGTACCCATCATCAGCAACCAGGTTTCGTTCTCGCTATTGGACAGACGTGCGGCGGGTCGCATGACGCAGTTCTGTCTTGAATCGGGCGTGAAGCTGCTTGCCTATGGAACCCTGGCCGGCGGCTTTATCGCCGAGCGCTGGGTCGGCCAGCCCGAGCCCGAGCACATCAGCGACTGGAGCAAATCCAAGTACAAGCGCTTCATCGATGCGATTGGTGGCTGGTCGGCCTTGCAGGCTGTTCTGAAGGCTGCGCAGCATATTGCGCACAAGCATGCTGTATCGCTCTCCAGTGTTGCGCTGCGATGGGTGCTTGAGCAAGCGGCCGTCGGTGCGGTGATCGTAGGTGCGCGCTTGGGCGAGCGCGAGCATCGCACGGCCAATCTGGCCGCCTTCGGCTTTCAACTGGATGCAGACGACCACGCGCGACTCAACGATGCCTTTACGCTCACCCGTGATCCGCCCGGGGATTGTGGAGATGAATACCGCAAACCACCCTTTCTGACCGCCTCGGGTGACCTCAGCCATCACCTGAGTCAGCTCAGGCAGATCTTCAGCGCGACAAACCGCCCCGATCGTCCCGACGCGGCACGGGTAGACTCAGGCAGTCGCTGGGAGAGCATTGGCGGCTATTCAAGAGCGGTCCGCCAGGGCCGACGCGTTCTGGTCAGCGGCACCACAGCGACCCACGGCGGGGGGCGCGTGATCTGCCCCGGTGATGCCGAGGCTCAGACCGTTTACATTCTGGACAAGATCGCGGCCAGTCTTCAGGCGTTTGGCGCCACCCTCGATGACGTGGTCCGAACGCGTGTCTATCTGACCGATGCGCAGGCCTGGGAAGGGCCCACGCGGGTGCACGGACGTGCATTCGCTCAGGCGCGCCCCGCCAACACCCTGCTGGCGGTAGCGGCGCTGATCGGCGAGGGTTACGCGGTCGAGATCGAGGCCGAGGCCGAAATAAACGGCTAAGCCAGCCGATAGCCTGTGGCTGAGTGCTCAAGACGGACCTGTCAGCCGGCGCGGTGGACCTATCGTCTCAAGTGGACCTATCGTCTCAAGTGGGCTTGTCGTCTGAAGTGGACTTGACGAGTCAAATACCATCGATGGCAAAGCGGGGCTCTCGCCAACACTCGCTTACCAGAACCTCGCTCAGACGGTCGACCGCTACCCAGACGTCTTCGTGGCTGAGGACCAGCGGCGAAAGTCCGAAACGGATGGCATTGGGTTTGCGAAATGAGCTTACGACCCCTCGCTCAAGCAGGGCCTGCACAATACGACCCGCACCGGGATGGTCGAAAGTGACGTGAGCCCCGCGTTCTTCATAGCGCAGGGGCGAACTGATCGTCACACCATACTCTGAGCAGCGCTGCGCGAGCAGGCTGATCAGCAGATCCGACAGCGAGCGGTGTTTACGACCGAGTTCATCGGGACTGACCGCCCTCCAGATATCGGCGGCAGCTGCCAGGGCGGCGTTAGCCAGGACGGCAGGTGTACCCGTGAGCTGACGACGCACCCCGACGATGGGTTCGTAGTCAGGCTCGAAGGCGAAAACATCGGAATGGCCCATCCAGCCGGTGATGACAGGCCAGGCGGCATCTTGATGCCTGGGATTTACATATAACCAGGACGGTGCGCCTGGCCCGCCACACAGGTACTTGTAGCCGCAACCCACCGCAAAATCGGCCCCGGTATCATCAAGGGCGACTGAAATAGCACCGGCGGCATGAGATAAGTCCCATAGCGTCATAGCCCCGACCGTCTGCGCCAATGCATTCGCATTCGCCATGTTCCAGCGATAACTGGATCGGTAGTCGACCAGGCTGAGAAAGACCACTCCCACCTCAGGCGATAAAGCGTTTTGCAACTCGGACGGCTGGTCAATGAGTCGCAGCTGCGCAGCCCCGTTCGTAAAGCGTGCCAGCCCCTGTGCTACGTACAGATCGGTGGGAAACATGTGGCGCTCGGTGACGATCACCGAGCGCTCTGGCCGAAGTCGCCAGGCATACGCCAGCAACTTGAAAAGATTGACCGACGTGTTGTCGGCGAATACCACGCTGCCCGGGCTGGCACCGATCAGGGGCGCCAAAGCGTCGCCCAAAGTCCAGGGTTGCTCCAGCCAGTCGAATCGGCTCCAGCCGCGTCGACGCGCATCACGCCAGCCCTGCAACATGAAGGCCTGCATGCGCTCAGGCGCATCGAGCGGCATCGCCCCAATGGAATTACCGTCAAGGTAGACGGTATCGTCCGCTGCCTGCGCAAAACGCGCGCGAACGCCGGCCAGGGGATCGGCAGCGTCCAGCGCGCGGGCAGCCTCGCGAGTGATCACCTTACTCGATACGCTTAGCCAGGGCCTGCATATCTTCGATGGAGATGACACGGTCAGTGACGATCTGACCCCCAGTGATTTTCCACACCAGAGCAGGACCGGTGACATCACCGTTGGCGTCGAACTCAATGGGGCCCGTGGCGCCAAAATACTTGATGGGCTTACCGGCCTTGATCAGTTCAATCGCCTTCTTGAATTCCTCAGGGCCCGTACCAACCGGCGTGCCGCCAGCGGTATGCACCTGGCGGATGGCTTCACGAATCGACGGTCCAGTGAGGTCTTTGGCGATATTCATCGCAAGACCCAGCACCATCACGG
>JBIKMC010000054.1:0-15196 GCA_044359405.1 Burkholderiaceae bacterium | reverse complement strand
GAAGGTATGGGTCGACGTGCCGAGGCTGCGCGCTTATTTAACCAGGTGGTTGCGCAATCGCGTGACAGCGCAGCGGGCAAGTACGCCAGCACTCGGCTGAAGGCCTGGGGTTATGTTCGCTGACGTAGGCTTGACGTGTTGCCGCGCCTCAGATGGCCACCTGGGTGCCCAGCTCAACTATACGATTGGGCGGCAGACTGAAATAGTTTGCCGTAGTCGGGCTGTTCTGCAGCAGCCAGCCGAATAGCGAGCGTCGCCAGCCGAACGCTCCCCGGCGTGACACCGACACCACCACGGGCTTGCTGGTGAAGAATGAGGTCTGCTCAATGTCGAGCTCTAAACCTCTGCGGCGCGCAAGCTTGAGTACACGTGTGATATCGGCGCTTTCCCGGTAGCCAAATCGCGCCACCAGACGTGTGACCCCCTCAGGTAGCCGCTCGAGATCGATTCGGTCGCCATCGGCCAAGCGGGGCGTGTCAGTGAACTCCACCGTCAGAAATACAACCTGCTGATGCATGACTTTGTTGTGGCGCAGGTTGTGCAGGAAGCTGGTGGGGCAGCCCTGGCGGCCCGAGCTGAAAAAGACTGCCGAGCCGGGTACCCGCATGACGCCATCAAGATTCATGTCGGTGAGGTCGGTTCGCACGCGGGGCATGGAGTCCTTGCGCGCACGGATGATTTCAGTGCCCCGCTTCCAGGTGGTCAACAGGGTGAACATGACGAGGGCGACGGTGACTGGAAACCAGCCGCCGTCGGCGAATTTACTGGCGTTGGCGATTAGAAAACACACTTCAAGGGCGAAGAAAAGGCTCATCGGAATCAGCAGCAATCTCAGGCGGCGGCGAGGGTCGAGCACGATGACCACACCGAGGAGGACAGAGCCGATGGCCAGATCGCCCGCTACCGCCAGCCCATACGCTGAGGCCAGATTGCTTGAGCTGCGAAAGCCCGCGACCAGGAGTACCACGGCGGCCAGCAGCAGCCAGTTCACCATGGGAATATAGATCTGGCCCTGAGACGTTTCTGAGGTGTAGGCAACCTTGAGGCGGGGCAGATAATTCAGACGCGAGGCCTGCTGGGTAACGGAGAAGGCCCCGGATATGGTCGCCTGCGAAGCGATGACGGTCGCCAGGGTGGCCAGTGCCACCAGGGGCAGCAGCAGTGCATCCGGGGCCAGCAGAAAAAATGGGTTGCGTACGGCCTCAGGCTCGCGCAGTACCAGCGCTGCCTGGCCAAAGTAGTTCAGCATCAGGCAGGGAAACACCAGGGCAAACCAGCCAAAGCGGATCGGCCTTGCTCCGAAATGGCCCAGGTCGGCAAACATGGCCTCGGCACCGGTCACCGTGAGGAACACTGCGCCAAGAACCACAAAGGTGGTGCCTGGCTGCTCAAGTGCAAAGCCAATCGCATGGCGGGGGTCGACGGCGAACAGAACATCGGGACGCTGGAGAATGCTGTTGATCCCGAGGGCTGCCAGGGTCAGAAACCAGACCAGCATGACCGGGCCGAACAGGGTTCCGACCTTGGCCGTACCGCGGCGTTGCAGGACGAACAGTGCGCACAGGATAAGGATGGCCAGCGGTACCACCAGAGGGTGAAGCTGCGGTGCTGCAAGGGTGATGCCTTCAACGGCTGACAGCACTGAAATAGCGGGTGTGATGATGGCATCGCCGTAGAACAAGGAGGCGGCGAACACGCCCAGGGCGGCTACAAACCAGGCAAGCAGGGGGCGCTCGCCCGCGCTGGTCAGGGCTCGGGCCAGAAGTGCCAGCACGCCGCCTTCGCCGCGGTGGTCAAACCGGAGCATGATCAGCACGTACTTAAGCGACACCACGATGGTGACTGCCCAGAACATCATCGACAGCACGGGGAACACGGTGGCCGGCGAGGGGGTGAGTCCGCCCTCGGGCGAGAACGCCTCTTTAAAGGCGTAAAGCGGGCTGGTGCCGATATCACCGAAGACGACCCCGAGCGCGGCGAGCAGCAGGGTGGGCAGGGCTTGTGCCTGAGACGGCTTCATCGATGCATCATATTGCACCGCAGCAAAAATGAAAAGCCAAGGAATAGGGAGGTGGCCGGATCAGTCAGGCTGCCGGTTTCGGATCCGGCGAGTGAGCGGGGATAGTAGTAGCGGCGCGCAGTACATGGGGATCTGGGCAAGCCCGGCGTACATCTGAAAGGCCTCGCCCGCGGTGCCGGCGGTGACGACCAGAGTCAGCCCCATGTTGCGATTGCCAAACAGAATCGCGGCATTCAGGGCCACCTCAATGCCGTGCCGCACAAAGAGCACATAGCCAATGACGTGCCAGAACACGGCGGCGAACCAGGCCCAGGCCAGCATGCCCAGCATGTAGTCTGGTTGGGCCAGAAAGGTTTCGGTGACCCCCGCCATGATGGCAATTGCAAAGACCACCAGCAGCAGAACATTCATGCCAGCCAGTTCACCGTCCCAGCGTTGCAGGCGAGGCAGACCGGCCAGCTTTCGGATGAGAGCGGCGAGCACGAAGGGTGTGAACGACGTCAGTGCGACGCGCGCGAAGAAGCGCGCCACATCCACGTCGATACCGTAGCTTGGTAAGAGCAGGGACACCATGCCGGTGAGAGTCAGCGGCAGGAGCAGCGTCATGAGCACGGCCGCCGCCATGCTGAGGTTACCCGACAGGCCGATGAACATTGCGAAAGCCGCAGCCGAACCGATCGGAGAGGCGGCTGCCTGAAGAACCGTGATGACCGTAAAGGCCTCTGGAATCAGTCCAATGCGGGCTAGCCCGTAGACCGTCAGCGGTGCCAAAACGAGCTGTATTGCCGCGATCCGCAGGGCTAGGCCAGGACGTCGAAGGAAGTCCGCAAGACGCTGCCAGTCAAGGCGCAGCAGCGATGCGGTGAGGGTGCCCATGACCGACGGCGTCACCAGCCACTGCATCTGATCGGCAAGCGCCGGAAAGATCAACCCGATGACCACGCCCGCCGGCAGCGCCCAGCGCGCCCAACGCCCCAGCAGCCGCAGCGCTGCGTTCATCGACTTATGTGAAAGAAAGCCATATCGCATTTTGACAAAGATCTATTTCGGATCCAGAATGGTTCTATAACGGATCTAAAATGAATCCATGCCCAGTCTGTCCATCAAAGATGTGCCTGAAGCGCTGGTTGAGCAGTTGCGACAGCGCGCAGCGATCAATCACCGCTCGCTGCAGGGCGAACTGATGTGGATCCTTGAACAGGCGCTTCAGGCGTCGACGCAGCAGCCAGACGCAGCGGTCGGTGTAGGTTCGGCGCCCGGTGTTTCGGTCATGACGCGGATTGGTCCTGGCGTGCTGGGCGGCAGTCGCAGCATCGAGCAGATCGCTGAAGAACTGCGCGCCCGTTGGCCGCGTCCACTGGCTGGCGCCCCGCTGGCCTCAGACATCATTCGGCGCGAGCGTGATGCCCGCTAGTGCTACCCGCTCACTGCACATTGCCGAGCCAGCGCCGCGCAAGCTTGTCCGACCGGCTGTGGTGGCGGACGCCAGCGTGATCGCCGCCGCGGTGTTTGTAGAGCCCCAGTTCGAAATCGCCTGGCAGCGTCTTGCAGGCTCATCGCTGCACGCCCCCTGGTTGATCGACATCGAGATGGGGCTGGTTGCCATGAGCAAGTCCCGCGGACGACACCGTGAGCTCGCCGACGCGGGCATGTTGCAGTACGCGGGGCTTGCCATCTGGCGGCATTCGGTCGACGTCGCCCCGCTGGTATCGCTGGCGACCCGCTACCGGCTTACGGTCTACGACGCCGCTTATCTCCTGGTTGCGAGCGAACTTCGCGCTCCACTGATCACCTTCGACGGCAAGCTCGCCGAGGCGGCACGTCTGCATCTCGGCTCCCTTCAATGACCACAAAGGCCTGACACCATGCACACGACCGTCAATCAACGCAGCATCAGGGCAGGCCGACTTACGCTTCCGGTCACGTTCGTTGTGGTCATCGTAGTGGGGGCTATGCTGGGCGGTTGTGAGCGTGCCTCAGTGCGAGCACAGCGTGAAGCGGCTGAGCGCAAGGCGACTGAAGCCAAGTCGGTCAAGTTTGCGATCGAGCCCCAGTTCGATAATGTCGACGTGTTTTCCGACGGGCTCGCCGCAGTCAGGCGGGGCGATGTCGCCAATGGGCGCTGGGGCTACATCGGCCGCGACGGCAGCATCGCCATCGAGCCGCAGTTCCGTGCCGCTACCGCGTTCTCTCGTGGGGTGGCCACTGCGGTTGTCGATGAGAAAGGGGGGCATCGGTGGGCGGTTATCGACAAGCGCGGGCGTCCCGTGGGCGAGGCCCGCTTTGACGCAGCCGGGGGTTTTTCCGACGGTCTGGCCATGGTTCGTGTGGGCAGCGAGATCAGTGGTCGCTACGGTTATGTCGACGCCCAGGGGCGTATGGCCATCAAGCCCCAGTTCTCGCTGGCCGGACCGTTCGCCGAGGGCTTCGCACCCGTGCGTATTGGCAGTGAAGCCAGCGGCAAATGGGGTTTTATCGACGGCAGCGGACGCCTTGCGATCGCAGCGCAGTTTGACAATGCCCGGCCGTTCTCAGACGGCATGGCGCAAGTCGAATTTGGGCGTGGGCTCGATGCCAAGGTTGGCTTCATCGATCGCGCCGGCAAACTGGTCATCGACGCCCGCTACCGCTTTGCCGGACGATTCTCCAATGGTCTTGCACCGGCTGGTGTCAAAGGATCGCCTGGCGGATTCGGCGGGCACTGGGGTGTGGTCGATCGACAGGGGCGCTTCGTGGTTGAGCCGCGCTTTGACTATCTGTGGGACTTTGCCGATGGGCTGGCCCCGGTGCTGTCAGGCGGCTTCAGCAAGGGAGGCAAGTGGGGTTATATCGACGCCCAGGGTACGGTGGTGGTCAGCCCGCAATTCGATGCGGCGCGCCCGTTTCGTGAGGGACTGGCTGCGGTTCGCGTCGATGGCCGGGTCGGCGGCAAGTGGGGCTTCATCTACCGCCCGGGGGCCAGTGACAAAGTCTCTGACGCTCCCGCGCCCACGCGCGTGCGCTGAGTCAACCCGCGTCGTCATTCCTCGTCGTCTGTCTACGCGGGCTGTCTTCGCGGGCTGTCTTCGCGGCCACTCCCGTTGCGAGCCTGCGTTCAGGTGACGGCTTTGCGGGTGGTGAATTCGGGCGTATCCCAGGCGCGTGTATCCATCACCTGCCTGAGCGCTGCAACCGCATTCCAGATGTCGATGTAGCGCACGTAAAGACCCGCAAAGCCAAAGCGCAGAATATCTGGCGCCCTGAAATCGCCGATGACGCCGCGGGCGATCAGCGCCTGCATGATGGCGTAGCCATTGGGGTGATGAAACGACACCTGACTGCCGCGTTGTTCAGTCAGACGTGGACAGGCCAGCGTGAAGCCGGCGTCGGGCAGTTCCTGTTCAAGCAGCTGTATGAAGAGATCGCCCAGCGCTGAGCCCTTGCGTCGCAGCACCTGAAGATCAACGCCGTCAAATGCTGTCAGAGCCTCTTCCAGGGCAATCAGACTGAGTTGGGGCGCGGTGCCCACCAACATGCGGTCGATACCCGCATGCGGTTCATAGTGCTCGCTGAACTCGAAGGGGCGGGCATGTCCATGCCAGCCGGTGATCGGTTGCTGCACATTCGAATGATGACGGCTTGCGGCAAATACGAAGGCCGGCGAGCCCGGGCCGCCATTCAGGTATTTGTAACCGCAACCGACCGCAAAATCAGCCCGGCAGGCATTGAGCGCCACGGGCAGTGTTCCCGCGCTGTGGGCCAGATCCCAGTTGACCAGGGCGCCAGTGCGGTGAGCGGCGGCGGTGATGGCGGCCATGTCATAGACCCGCCCGGTCTTGTAGTTGACATGGGTTAGGGTAAGGACTGCCACACGTTCGCCCAGCTGCGCGATCGTGTCGATCATGGCGTCGGGCGCCACACATATCAGCTCAGCCTGCATGAGTTCGGCGACACCACTGGCGATGTAGCGATCGGTCGGAAAATTACCCTCTTCGCTCAAGATGATGGGGCGTCCGGGGCGCATGCGAAGTGCCGACACGAGAACTTTGAACAGGTTGACCGAGATTGAGTCGCATACGGCGACTTCGCCCGATTCGGCACCGATGAGTTGGGCGATCCGGTCGCCAACGCGCAGGGGCGCTGGATACCAGCCGGCATCGTTCCATGAGCGAATAAGCCCTCGGGCCCACTCAGTCTGTACTGCCCTGGCCATGCGCGGGGCCACGCTTTTGACCAGCGCCCCCAGTGAGTTGCCATCAAGATAGATCAGATCATCGGGTAGATCAAAGCGTGCCCGGCAGTGAGCAAGAGGGTCGTTGGCGTCCAGTGCCGAAAGGTGTTCGCGTTGAATCATGATCATGAGTGCTTAAGTTGATGGCCTGTTATGCGGCCGATTAATCATTCCACTCGATGGGCGTGAGACTGCTGAAATGGTCGGTCCATAAGGGGACGCCAGCGATGTCCAGATTCTCAGGACCCAGAACGCGGCCACTGTCATCTCGCAGCAGTCGATTGACCGACGGGTACCGCGCAAGATAGCCCTGATCATGGGTCATGACAAACCATTGATTTTCGCGCACATAGCGGGCCATATCGCGTTCCTGAAACTTATTGCGAAAACCCATGCCCAGGGCCTGCGCCTGTGCCTTAACGACCGGATACAGGTTGAGATAGGCATTGGTGATGTTGATAGCGATATGACCGTCTGGCTTGAGATGCCGCGCATACGCTTTGAACGCTTCGTGGGTTAGCAGATGAACCGGCACACCGCCGCCGCTGAAGGCATCCAGCACGATGACGTCGTACTTCTGATCGGGGGGCATCTGCTCGATCCGCAGACGGGCATCGCCCAAAACAACGCGCAGCTTCTGGGTCTTGGCTTGACCGAGGTTATCGAAATAGGTTTTGGCTACTCGTACTGCCTCCGGGTTGATTTCGAAAAAATCATAAGCATCGTCGGGGCGCGCATAAGTGGCCAGGGTGCCAGCGCCCAGGCCGATGAGAGCAACCTGCAGCGACGGTTTTTGTTCCATGGCCCATTGCAGGGTTTCACCGACGGCGCTGTCTTTGGCGTAGTACGTGGTAGCCGCCAGGCGCCAGCGATCGGACAGATACTGGATACCATGCGTGATCTGACCGCTGTAAAAAACCCTGTGATCCATGTCAGGACGGTCGGCAAATCGTCGCTCCTTCACGGCGACGACCCCATAGAAATTGCGCGACTGATCGAGATGTGTTTCGATCACGCCCTGGGCCGCAGACACGCGACCCCGCATCGGGTTGTCCCACCAAAAAGCACACGTGATCAGTAAGGCGGACAGCAGCCCCAAGCCCAGTCTGCGCCCGTAAGCGTGTCCATGCGGGCGGGCTGGAGCCCCCACGGACTGCCGTTTGCCAAACCACAATACTCTGCAGGAAAGAACAACGGCCAGAGCCAGGCATAGGGGCCATTCGTAGTAATCGTTGAATGTGTTCGTGGCCACCAGCGTCACAAACAGCCCACCACAGGCTCCGCCGAACGACATCCAGAGGTAAAACGCGGTGAGGTACCTGGGGTCGGAAGGACGGCGTCTATAGAGCTCGCCATGGCACAGCAGGCAGATCAGAAACAGGGCGACGTAATGCAGCCAGCGCAGTTCGCTGACGCCATAGCCCCAGTGCATGCCGAGCAATGCCGGGATCTGCGCGCGGCCCGCCAGAAACAGAACTGCGACCAGACAGGCGGCCGCGGTGAGCGCGGGGCGGTACCAGCGCGGGTTATCGAAGGCGATGATGAAGGTCAGCAGATAAAGCGCCAGGGTGGTGATCCAAACCCGCGGCTCGGGCGCGATATCGTGACTGAGGTGATCGGTGGTCGCGATAAAGGCGAGCGAGGCCAGTGCGGGCAGTAACACCCAGCTTAGACGGGTTCGTCCGGACGGGGACTGCGACGTCGCGGGCGCAGTCGCGGAACGGGTATGGCCCGTGGCGCTGCCCGCCTGGCGGGCCATCAGGATGGCGCTGGCAAGACATAAAGCGGCGAATAGCCAGAAGCCCCAGGTCCACAAACGGCCAATGACAGGCAGCTCAAGCCAGGGCTCGAACACGTAGGGAAACGAAAACAACGCCAGAAAAGAGCCCAGGTTGGACAGCGCGTAAAGACGGAAGACAGACCCTTCGCTACCCGACTGCGTAAACCAGTGCTGAAGCAGCGGGCCTGTGGTCGCCAGACAGAAGTAGGGCAGTCCCACGCTCAGTGCCAGGATCAGCAAAATTCGAAGCACCGGGGCTTCGTCACCATTCGGTTTAAGGGCTGCGTGTGGCAGGACAAACAGTGCTGCCGCGCAGGCCAGGCCCAGCACGATGATGTGCACGAGGCGCTGCTGCCGGGGCGCCAGCCGACTTGCCACCAGATGCGCGTATACATAGCCGGCGAACAGTACGCTTTGAAAAAACAACATGGCGGTCGTCCACACCGCCGGACTGCCACCAAACCAGGGCAGGATGAATTTACCCACCATGGGTTGCACCTGAAACAGCAGGAAGGCGCTGACGAAAATGGTCAGTGCGAACAGCGGCACCAGGCCTCGACGTACGCTACCCACTGTGCTCACCACGGCGGTCTCCTCATTTTTGTCGGGCGAATGCTACACGCCTCGTGGGTACGACGTGTTCGGGTTGGTCCACACTAACTAGGCGAGCGCTCGATGAGCGCCGCCGTTCAGGTCCAGTGAATGAGGGTCTGTTGGGGCACAGACTTGGCAGCCCGACTGGCCGGTGGTCGCGTTGCGGTGCCCAGGGCGATCCAGCCGACCAGCTGCTCGCCGTGATCGCAGAAGGCAGCGGCCACTTGAGGATTGCGGACCTTGGCGCCGGACAGCATCTTGCCGGCAAAGCCCATCAGGTGTGCAGCATTCATGAAATTGGCCAGTGCGCCGCCGACAGCAATCCACTGTTCATGCTCGGGGACCAGCGGATGTCCCCGGTCGATTCGGGCGAGGACTGCGACGGTGACGGGGGCCTTGAGCGCTCGGTCCGCATCCAACCGGGCTCCCGCCTCATCCTTTCCGCCCTGACGAGCGGCGTGTTCGAACAGCTGCGCCAGTCGCGCGCGGGCGTCGCCCGAGATGGCTTTAAACCGGAAGGGCGTCAGTTCAGCGTGGTCGGGCGCGTGCAGGGCGGCCTCGGCCATTCTGAGCAGTTGCTGCGCGCTAGGGCCGGGCTCGGCGAGGTGACGGATGCCCAGTGAGTGACGGTCGATGAGGGTTGAAAGGGCGTCAGTGATCATTCTCAATCCTGTCAGAACACGAGAGTGCGCCAGCGCAGATCTGCGGCACGCGCCATGAATTGCACCGCGCCACCGCGCGCCTGACATTCGGCAATCAGACCGACCTGGTCAAGACCGTGTGCGCGCAGCGCGTCGGTGCACGCATACAGACGCGCCCCGTGCTCGACCGCCTCGCGCATGCAGTCAAGCACCGTTTTGGGATGCTGCGGATTTGGGCGAAGGGCTGCGGCCACACCCGGGCGCAGCAGCTTGACGCTAGCTGCCGTGAAATACATCTCGACTGGAATATCCATGGCAGCAGCGGCGGCCGCGTGGAAAAACGGCGTGGCCAGTCGATGGGGCGTTGCCGGATCGGCTCCCCACAGCAGAATGGCGATGCCACTGACGGAGTGCTCGTTGAAGTTGTTCATGGTGCCGATACAGGGTTCAGCCACAGATACCGTTGCATCGCCTGCACCAGCATCTCGCCGCGGGTGAGTGAATCGCGTTCTTCATGGACGCGACTCGCCTCCAGCAGCGCCAGCCAGCCTTCGCCATAGGGATCTTGGTACACGCGCTCGGGTTCACCGGCCAGCTGCGGGTTGATCTGCGCCACCCGGCCGCTGATCGGCGACTTCACCGATACAATCGACTTGGCCAGTTCCACCACCGCAATGGCCCGACCCTGCTCGACCTCGGTACCCGCCTGTCGCGGTCGGCACATATAGATTTCGCCGGCCTGAGCGATTCCGACTGAGGTGATTCCGACGCGATAAAGACCCGATGGTTCGGCCCGCGCCCAGACCTGATGATCAATCAGTACCCACACATCATCCGGAAACTCAAAGCCGGCGATCAGCATAGACACGCGCGCGATACGCGCCCAGGCCTTGCAACATGACCCACGGAAATATGGCGGAGGGGAATGGGAGTCGAACCCACCCGGCAGCGCTTGGCGCCGCCCACCGGGTTTGAAGCCCGGCCGACCCACCGGGGTCGTGTCCTCTCCAGAAAGTCTTTTTGCTGCATCTCACACACAGTCTAATCCATGAACAATCGGGTATCGGTGCGCACTTTGTGCTCATCACCCACGCGGCGCAATATGCCGATCCGATCGAAGAACTCCAGAATCTGGATGGCGCGTTTGCGGCCCAGGCCGGTCGCGTCACGAAATCGCGCTGCGGTGACGGTGCCCTGCTGATGTGTGGCGACGTGGCGAGCAAGCTGGGCCAGCCGGTGCATGGTGGGCGCATCGTAGACCAGATCGCGCACCACCTGATAAACCTCGCCATGTTGCGCCAGGCGGGCGATGGTCACCCGCATCATGGGCTCAGGCTCGCCGGTGTCGCGGGCCAGATCGCGCGCCCAGACGCCTTCAAAACCCGCCTGCGTAAGCTGCGGTGCGATCTTCTGGGCGATGCGTTCCTCCACCGCTGACAGACGTGCCGCGTGGTCTGGTAAGTGAACGAACGAGCCCCGCTGCCCGATTCGACTCTGTGCCACAAGATCTTGAACAAGACTGTTCCAAAGCGGTTCACTCAGCCTCGGTGCGGTCAGCCTGCGCAGGCGCCCCGCGTCAGGGCCGATCTCGTCAGGATGCTGTTCGTGGTAATGGGCGAGCACAGACGTGCACTGCTCGCGAAGGGTCGTCGAAGCCGCTGTACCCAGGGCGGCGACCAACTGTCCATCCTGGACCACCCGAATGCTGGCTGCCTCGACGCCGTCCAGCGGCGCAGGCGTGTCCCGGCCCTCAACGACCCGAAGTTTCGCGAGATTCACGCCCCAGGGCGCCGCAGCCAGCAGCGCAGACTGGCGAGCCCCTGCATCGGGCAGGGCCAGTGCAGCCAGTTCGGCCAGTCGCTGCGGCGTTCGCCGATAGCGCGCGGGCGCGAAGGGGTCAAGCACCTCGCCACCCGCCAGTGTGCGCGACGCTGAAGCGTCACGAATGACCACCCGATCACCCCGCCAGGCGGCGATCGGCTCGCGCAGCACCAGCTGCATCGAGCCATGAGCGCCGGGCGCCAGGCTGTCGTCGCCACTGCCATCGAGTCGGGCGACCGAGCCGACGCTGCTACAGGCGCCCAGATGCACATGCACGGGCGTGCCCGAGCGCAGCGGTTTTGCCTCACCTGGCCAGAGCAGCAGGGATACGTCCAGGCGCTGCGTGCTGACGGCAATGCCCGGCGAAACCAGCCACTGGCCGCGCTGAACATCCTGCCGGTCGAGGCCGGCAATGGCCAGCGCGCAGCGCTCACCGGCCCGCGCTCGTTCGGCTGCCCGATTCTGCGCATGTACGCTGCGAACACGTGCGCGACGCTCTATGGGTGATGGGGCCAGAGCCAACTCGTCGCCACTCTGCACCTGGCCAGCATGAACGCTACCCGTGACCACGGTACCGATGCCCTCGACCGTGAAGACCCGGTCGATCGCCAGTCTGAATCCGGCGTTCAGTGGTCTACGCTTCGTCGCTTGCAGGGCCTGTGCAAACAAGTGTGCCCTGAGTTCGTCCACGCCTTGGGACTGCTGCGCGCTGACCTCCAAGCGTGCAGCCTGCGCATAGGGTGTGTCGCTTAGCATTGACTGGACCTCGTCGCGCACCTGCCCAAGACGGGCAGCGTCGACCCGATCGATTTTGGTGATGACAATGGTTAGCGACTCAATGGCCAGCAGGCTCAGCACGGTGAGATGCTCGCGCGTCTGCGGCATGATGCCATCATCCGCGGCCACCAGCAGCAGCGCATGGTCCATGCCCGTCGCACCGGCCAGCATCGTGTGCACCAGGCGTTCATGGCCGGGCACGTCGATGAAGCCGATGCGTTCGCCGCTTGGTGTGTCGAGAAAGGCGTAGCCCAGCTCGATAGAGATACCGCGCTTTTTTTCCTCGGGGAGTCGGTCGGTGTCGACGCCGGTGAGGGCCTTAACCAGAGTAGTCTTGCCGTGGTCGATGTGGCCGGCGGTACCGATGATCATGACGAGCGACTCGGCAGGGTTCAGCCGCGTAACAGCGCGCCCAGCATGGGCAACTGCTTGATGAGCTCCAACTCATCTTCCAGACACCGGCAATCGAGCAACAGTCGTTGCTCGCTGATTCGGCCGATGACGGGCACGGGCAACGACCGCAGGGCGAGGGCCAGCTCGTCCAGGGCGCGACCGGAGCCTTTTCGATCCGTCGGCGTGACGGCGCAGGCCGCCGATGGCAGCCGTTCAACCGGTAAAGAACCTGATCCGATTTGCCCCAGGCAATCGCAGACGGTGAGCGCATAGCGGGGTGCAAGCTCAGCAGACAATGCCGCGGCCACCCGCTGGGCACAGGCTCGAATGTCGTCAACCGGACGCGTCAGCAATCGCAAAGTGGGCAGGTCGCGGGTGAGGCGTTCAGGTCGCAGATAAAGACGTAGGGTGGCCTCCAGTGCGGCCAGCGGCAGCTTGCTCAAACGGAAGGCCCGCTTCATGGGAAAGCGGCGTATGCGGTCGATGACGGATCGTTCGCCCACGATGAGTCCGGCCTGCGGGCCACCCAATAGCTTGTCGCCGCTGAAGGTGACAACATTGCAGCCAGCGGAGAGTTTTTCCTGCGGGAGGGGTTCGCGTGGCAGACCATAGGCAGCCAGGTCGATCAGCGAGCCACTACCCAGATCGGTTGCAAGCGGCACGCCGTGGCGTTGCGCGATCAGCGCGAGATCGCTTTCATCGACCGAACTTGTAAAGCCTGCGATTGCATAATTGCTGGTGTGTACCTTCATGAGGAGCGCAGTGCGAGCGCCGATAGCGCGCTCGTAATCGGCTGCATGAGTGCGGTTGGTGGTCCCCACCTCAACCAGCGTGGCACCGGCGCTGGCCATGACATCGGGCATTCGAAACGCACCGCCGATTTCAACCAGTTCGCCGCGCGAGACGATCACCTCGCGGCCGCGCGCCAGCGCCGCGATGGTCAGAAGCACCGCCGCGGCATTATTGTTGACCACGGTGGCGGCCTGCGCGCCGGTGAGGGTGCACAGCAGCTCTTCGACCAGGCTGTCGCGATCGCCGCGTCCGCCCGCCTGCAGGTCGTACTCCAGATTGTTAGGTGCCGCCATCAGGGACAGCACCTGCTGAATTGCCTCATCGGCCAACAGTGCCCGGCCCAGATTGGTATGGATGACCGTGCCGGTCAGATTGATCATTCGTCTCATGCGAGGCGCGAGTCGATCGGCCAGACGCTTATGAAGAGCATTCATCAGTGCAGGCTCTTGAAGCTCACAGGCCGGAACATCACCGACCATGACCTGCTCGCGCAGGTGACTGAGCAGGGCGCGCACCTGTGCGGTGATGAGGCTTGCCCCGTGCTCAGCCATCAGCGCAGTGACGGCGTCTGAGCGCAGCAGTCTGTCGACTGCGGGCAGATCTCTGAGTTGGGCCTTTGAACCGTCACCGACGGATTGCGCGGGCCGCGGCATCACGGCCGCTCCGGGGCAGGGTGCTCAGCATCTGGGTCGCCAAAGAGCAGCATGAGGTTCACACCGTGTCTTTGCAGACCTGCTTCAGATACCAGCAGATCAAGCGGGAGAGTGGCGAGGTCGTCTGCGACCGCGTCGACCTGCGGATCCCGATCGGTGTGCATGATCTTCAGATAGTGCTGGCAGCGATCACAGGTTTCCGCCTGAACGGCGGTCACCGAGACGCCCTCCGCACCCTCAGCGCCCGCGTGCTGCAGCGACTGATAAGCGATGCCTTCTTCAGACAGACAGTGGGTGCAGCGAATCCGGACCATATGCCACTGCGTGCCGCACAGCGAGCACTGCAGATAGCGCTGGCCCAGTAGATCGCCCGCGGTTCGGGTAATGCTGGCCACTGGTCGTGAACCGCAGCAGGGGCATACGGTTTCGTCGTCGATGCGACCGAACGGCCTACCGCGCGACTTGCTCGAACCCGACTGCACCGCCAGCACGAGGTGCGTGAAGTACACCTGCAACGCTCCGGCAATGAGCGGCGCGCCGGCGAAATCAAGGCCACGGGTCACGCCTGTGAGCAGGCAGTCAGCCTGGGCTTCAAGCCAGGCGTCGTCAGCGCTTTGAAGGCGTTGCATCACGGCAGCGGCCTGAGAGGGCGCATCAACAATCAGCACATCGAGCATCTGCCTGAGCCCTGAACGCCAGGCCGCATCGCGCGGCCAATCGACCGCAGCGAACGGTGGCGCTGCGCGTTGGGCGGCCTGATCAAGCGAGGCTTCATCGGGAAGTGCAACATCGGGATAGTGGTTAAGCAGCTGTTGTTGCGCCTTGCACAACTGGGCCATGAAGCGCAGAAACTCGCCCATGGAGTGGCTGGCAGCCAGCTGCCGCAGACGCATCTCGCGCTCGGCAAAAAAACGGGAGCGCTCAGGCCAGATTGCAAACGGAATATCGCCGCCCCCTCGGGCGGCGATTTCCTCGGCCGACATGATGCGGACGGTGGCGGTCTGTGTCATGTCAGCAGTCTAACCTGCCACCGACACCGCGGCGGCCGGCGGCGCCACGGCTCAGCGGCCCTTGGTGACTTCCTGGTGCCATAGCGGATGATTGGTACGTGCCCACGACTCGCTGACCGTACCGCGAGTCATGGCTCGGATGGTGCCCTTGACCCAGATGGCGGCATACACATGCATGATGGTGGCCAGAATGAGCACCACCGCCGATACCGAATGCAGCAGTACCGCGACCCGCATGGCCTCCACCGAAAAGTTGGACGCGAAGTACGGACGCCAGAACATGAAACCCGTGACCGTGAGCACCAGCAGACTCAGGCTCATCAGCCAGAAGGTCATTTTTTGTCCGTAGTTGTACTTGCCCACCGGCGGCATGCCTGCCTTATCGCCGCGAAGCATTTTGCCCATGTGCTTGCGCCACTCTCGGTCGGCCTGGGTGATGAGGTTGTCACGCCAGAACTTCAGAAAGATGAGCGCAAACCCCAGCGCCATCAGAACACCCATGAAG
>JBIKMC010000446.1:0-4548 GCA_044359405.1 Burkholderiaceae bacterium | reverse complement strand
AGCTCCTCGGGCTCGGTGGCGGAGTCGTCGGTGGCGGAGTCGTCGGTGGCGGAGTCGTCGGTGGCGGAGTCGTCGGTGGCGGAGTCGTCGGCGACGGTGTCGTCTTCGGCCGCAGCGTCGTCGCCCTCTTCAGCCTCGATCGGAATCAACCGTAGCGTGTACTCGGTACCGACCGCCGCGGGCTTATGGATGAAGGTGAGTCGCTGCTGCTCATTCTTTGCCACACCGATCTCGAGCCATTCGATCGGCTCGGTCGTGACGTCGTCGAGCGTCAGTGCAAAACTGGGTGGCTCATCGCCCGAAAAATCGAGCGCGTCGGTAGTGGTGAACACCAGCCGCTGCACTTCGTCGCGGCCCGGGTCGGCCGCCGTTTCAACGTCAGCCACGATCCAGTCGGTGAATCCGAACGTCGCATCACCCGGGGTGATGCCGGGCAGCGCATCGATCGTGTCTTCCTCGAGCGCGGTGTCTTCCTCGGCCCCGGCATCGGTGCCATCGCCACCGGCTACGGTGTCAGTGCCATCGCCGCCGGCTGCGGTATCGGTGCCACTACCGAGTTTGCTCTCGAGCGCGCTCAGCGCTGCATCCTCGAGCGCGCCGAAGTCGATCGGGTCGAGCTCGATTTCGTAGGGGTCGGCCTCGGCGTCCTTGATGAACCATTGCAGCACGTCGGTGACCGACTCGGGCAGCAGTTCCAGCACATCGAGCGTGATCGCGCCATCGGCTGCTTCGAGATAGTCGGGCAGCAGGTCGCCCGCGATCTTGTCGACCAGCGTAGACAGCGGCAGCGCGTACTCGAGTTCCTTGCCAAAAAGCGACGCCGTGATGACCGGGTCGAGCAGGCTGACCTTGGACGGAATGATCTTGATCAGGTTCTGGAACTGCTCGATCAGCGTGTCGCCGGCGAGGCCGAACGCGGGAATCTTGATCTGGATGACATCGTCCGCAGCCGCATCGTCACCCGTATTGTCAGTGCCCGCGTCGCCGCTGGTGTCATCACCAGCGCCCGTTGTATCGCTACCGGTTTCGTCCGTTACGGTGTCGTCGCCCGCCGCGGCTTCGGTGCTGGTATCGGTGCCCGTGTCGGTTCCGGCGTCTTCCGCCTCGGCGCTGCCGATCGCATCGAGCCCGAACGGCAGCCCGCCCTCGGGAAGCAGGCCCGACAGATCGACCCGCAAAGGGTCGAGATCGGGGTTGACGAAGCGGTTGAATATCGCCGGCGTGTCGATCGTGATGTCATCAAAAACCAGCTCGATCGCGCGGCCAAGCAGGGTGAAGCTGACCGAAGGCGCAGCAATGACGAACTGCGATGGGAGCAGTTGCAGCGTTTCGAGACTGGGGCCGTCTTCCTCAGGCTCTTCGCCCTCTTCCTCGCTGAACAGATCGCAGGGGCACTCGGACGCTTCATCGACCGGACGGAAATACACCTCGGGCTCGAACACCGGCAGCTCGGGGATGAACTCCCCCTCGAGGACCAGCGCCTTCAGGTCGATGAGTTCGGTGAGGGTGGTGTTGAGCCAACCCGCACGAAGGGCAAGGCCCCACTCGTATTCCTGCCCGCCATGCTCGACCACGCCGAGCGGCTTTTCGAACTCGAACAGAGGGAGCCGGGGGTCGGGCAGGATGAGATCGATATTGAACTCGGGCGCGGCAAACAGCATCTCGCCCAGCGGGATCGACGGCACCTCAAAATGCACGCCCAGTTCGCGCTCGGCAACATCCCAGTCGGTGGCCTCGTCGGCGTCGATGCCCTTCAGGAACTGCAGCACACGAAGGTCTTGCCAGCCAGCCCCCACCTTGAAGCCAATGTCGTAGTCCTGCCCGGCAATCGGGATCGAGAAAAGCGGCACCTCGCGCTCGAAATACGGCATCTCGGTATCGAGCAGCCCGAGAAACGAATTGAGCTGATCGAGCATGCCGGGAAGCGGAATCAGCTCGTACCAGTAGCCGGTATCGGTGTAATCGGTCTCGGCCAGATCGATCTCGTCATCGGGCCCCATGTAGCGGTAGATGCGGCCCGGCTCACCACCCGCCTCATGGTCGTCATCGAGCAGGACCTGGTCCCCGAATGCGATTTCGGTCAGGCCATTACCGCTCTTGTGGTCAACACGAAAATATTCGCCGTCGCTTTCCTCATCCGGCGTGGTGGCCGAGGCCACCACCACAATGTCGGCGGTGATCGAGGGCGTATCGGTAGCCTCAACCGACATCTCGCCACCCACCACGACGCTGCGCGAATCGAGTTCGAGCCAGCGATCGGTGTCGGAGTAGTCCTCCTCAGACAGATCGATCTCGCCGGCCTCACCCAGGTAGCGGTAAACCCTGCCGTCCTCGCCGCCATCAAGATGGCCCGTGGAGACCAGCACCTGCGCACCGGGCTCGATCTCGACCAGTGCGTCGTCGCTTTCATGGTCGACACGGAAGAACCTGCGTTCGACCGGGGCGGCCACCTGCCGCACATAGGCATCGGCCTGAGTGCTGACCGCATTGGACGCAAGCACGATGCTCGCTGCCGACCCCGAGCCCTCGGAAGTGGCCTCGTTGCTGGTGGAGGCTTCCAGCGTGGCGGTCATGGCCGCGCTCACCGACATGTCGCCGCCGATGTCGAGCACCACCTGATCGACCGCAGCCAGCACCTCACCCGGGATCTCGTCGCCGATGCTGGTGCCCAGCAGCGCGTCGATGGTTTGCGTGAAGATGTCCTGGGCGTCCCAGCCGATCGTGTTGTAGGCAAGGGTGACGCCTACCGCCGTGCCGCCCGAGGTGATGCTGGCAGTGTTTTCGGCGCTGATGCCGGATTCGTTCTCGGCTTCAACCGCGAGGTTGCCACCAGCCGCGACTTCGCTTCGCGTGAGGGTGGCGCGTGCGCTGCTCAGCACCAGGTTGGTGGCCAGCACGCCGTTGACCGCAATCGGGACGGTGGCCGCCGGGCCCGGCTCGACTCCGGAACCGGAGGCGGTATCGCCGCCAGCGGCCGATGACGTACCCGAAGCGGCACCGGTAGCCGCTACGCCCGGACTCGCCGATGATCCGGTCGAGTTCGAGGATCCGCCCGTTGCACCGGTTCCGCTCGAGGCGCCTGGTTGGTCCCCTACGCCATCGGTGGCGGCCGGCGCCTCGGCTACCGGATCTTCAGCAGCTTCGGCTTCCTCCTCCGACAAGGTCTCGCAGGTGCCGGTGAGCGAGGCATTGATCTGGGCGAGTTCGAGCGCGATCACCGACACATCGCCGCCCGCGTCGACGATCATGCGGTCGATGCCGGCATCGACATTGCCACGCGCATCGTTGCGCGCGGCAACGCCACCCAGCGCCGCCCCGCCACCGCTGGTGGCGGCAAGCGTCACTTCGGAGTCGATGACCGCCGAGTCGTTGGCAACGACTTCGAGAGAGCCGCCGATGATGGCGGTGAGACGATCGGAAATCGCACGCTGGCTGGTGTCGGCCTCGGCGGGACCCGACAGGATGGGGCTCAGCCAGGCGAGGCTGCTGGTGCTGACCTTGTTGCTGGCCAACACGAAACTCGCCGCAGCCCCGTCGGCATTGGAGGAAGCCTCGTTACTGATGACCGCCTGAATGTGCGCGCCCTGATCGGCGCCCGGTTCTTCGTCGAGCGCGCCAGCCTGGATCTTGACGTCCCCCGCGACCTCGATGCCGGTGTTGACGATCCGCGCGCTGATCGAGGCTGGCTGCTCATCGCCGATGCTGGTACCCAGCAGCGCATCGAGGCTGTTGAAGAGCACGTTCTGCGCTTCCCAGCCGATGGTGTTGAAGGCAAGCGTGACGCCGATTGCCGTGCCGTCCGAGTTCATCACCGCGAGGTTGTTGGCCTCGATGGACGACACGTTGTCGGCACCCACCGTGAGGTCGCCCTCGGCAAGTGCATCGCTGTTGGAGATGACCGCGTTCGCACGGCTCAGCACCATGTTGGTGGCGATCAGCGCGTTCACCGCCAGACTGGGCGAGGCAGGCGCCTCGGGCGCGGCCGTGAGATCGGTGCCGGTTTGGGTGTCCTCGCCCGAGTTGCTCGCTGCAGGCTCGGCAGGGGCCTCTTCCGGAGGCGCTTCCTCCTCGGCGGGCGCTTCCTCCTCGGCGGGCGCTTCCTCCTGCTCAGCCGCCGTGCTGGTCTCCCCGCTCAGACAGGCTTCGATCGACGCACCCTCGAGGGCCATCACCGTGAGATCGCCTCCCGACAAGACATCGGCACGGTCGATGATGGCATCGACGCCACTGCGCAGATCATTGCGCGCCACCAGGCCACCCACTGCCACGGCCCCGCCACTTTCGGTGACCATGCACACCTGGGCCTGGATGGAGGCGGTGTCGGCCGCATTGACTTCGATACCTTCGCCCGCCGACAGCTGCACGCGCGACACCGCTGCGCTGTCAGGGCTGATTTTCGTGATCGCATTGGACGCGATCATGTTGCTCGCCAGTACAAAGCCGGCGGCGGTGCTGGCGCCGCTTGAGGCTGTGGTGCGCTCGATGTTGGCCGATACACTTTCTTCGGTTTCGGCCGAAATGGTGATGGTGCCGTCTGCGGACAGGTCG
>JBIKMC010000426.1:0-2657 GCA_044359405.1 Burkholderiaceae bacterium | reverse complement strand
ACTGCGGGGCGTGGCGAAGGCGTTCGGCAGTTTACGCGCGGTCGATGGGGTCGACTTTGAGGTCGCCCGTGGCAGTCTTACAGCCCTGATTGGCCCCAACGGCGCGGGCAAGACCACCAGCTTCAACCTGATCGCGGGCACCGAGCGACCCGACCGAGGCGAAATTATCTTTGACGGACGGGCGATTCACGGCCTGTCGCCCGATAAGATTTTCCGGCTTGGCCTGGCCCGTACCTTTCAGGTGCCGCGTCCATTTGCCAACATGACTGTGCTTGAAAACCTCATGCTGGCCCCGCAACGGCAGGCGGGAGAGCAATTCGCCAACAACTGGTTCCGGCCTGGGGCGGTACGCCAACAGGAGCGAGCCAACCGTGAGCGGGCAGCCGAGGTGCTCGAGATCTGCGCGTTGTCCAGCAAGGCGTCTGATCTCGCGGGCGCTTTGTCGGGTGGGCAGCAGAAGCTTCTTGAGTTGGCGCGCGTACTGATGATCGATCCGGCCATGATTCTGCTGGATGAGCCGGCCGCAGGCGTTAATCCAGCTCTGCTCGAGACCTTGATCGATCGCGTGCGCTTTCTCAATCAGCGCGGTATCACCTTCCTGCTCATCGAACACAACATGGACATGGTGATGCGCTTGTGTGACCCGGTCATCGTGATGGCTCAGGGGCGCGTGCTGGTGCAGGGTAAACCCGCGCAGGTGCGCGAAGACCCGCGGGTCATTGACGCGTACCTGGGTGAGGTGCATTGAGCATGTCCGTGCCTGGCATCAAGACCGCCCCGCTACTCGAGGCCAGGACGGTTGTCGCGGGCTATGTGCCGGGATTGCCTATCGTGCAGGGTGTGTCCATCGCTGTAGCTCGAGGCGAGGTGGTCACCATCATCGGTCCGAACGGGGCGGGCAAGAGCACGTTCATGAAGGCAATCGCTGGCCTGGTGCGCATGGAGTCTGGCAGCATCCAGCTGGGCGGTCAGTCCATTGCAGGCCTTGATCCCGACCGTATCGTTCAGGCGGGGCTGGGCTTTGTTCCGCAGACCGGCAATGTATTCACCACGCTCAGTATCCACGAGAATCTTCGTGTGGGCGGGCATCTTTTAAAGGCCGGTGAGATGAGCGCCCGGCTTGAGCGCGCGTATGCCATGTTCCCCATTCTGGCCGACAAGCGCCGCGACCGTGCCCGCACCTTATCCGGTGGGCAGCGGCAGATGTTGGCGATTGCGCGGGCTCTCATGACCGATCCGGGTCTGATCATGCTCGATGAGCCCACCGCCGGCCTGGCCCCAAAGGTGGTACAAGAGGTGTTTGATCGCCTCCGGGTGCTCGCGTCGTCGGGGGTGGCGGTACTGATGGTCGAGCAGAATGCCAAGGGTGCGCTGCGCAATTCTGATCGCGCTTATGTACTGGTCGAGGGCCGTAACTTTGCGGACGGGCCGGCAGCCCAGCTGCTTGCTGACCCATCGGTCGGGGCGGCCTTTTTGGGTGGAGCGCGGGCCGCATGATGGTGCTGCAGGCCATTGCCGACGGTATTTTTACCGGCGCTATCATCGCGCTGGGCGCGATCGGCGTTTCGTTCACGCTGCAGATCATGCGCTTCGCGAATTTTGCGCACTCGGAATTTCTCACCTGGGGTGCATACGTCACTCTGGTGATGGTGACCCTCATCGGTGCGGGCGCGCCAACGGCGGGTCTCACCTTTGGTTGGCAGCTGGTGCTCGCCGCCGCACTGGGTGCGGTTGCAACCGGCTTGATTGCCTGGGGCCTTGATCGTCTGGTGTTTCGACGGCTGCGTCGAAACGGCGCCCAGCCGCTGGTGATGGTGTTTGCGGCCTTCGGTGCGGCGCTTGTCATGCGGCATGTCATCGTGCTGTTCTGGGGGCACGATTCATACTTTTACACGCGTGAGCTGCAGATGGCGGTGTTGGTGCCACCCGGAATCCGTGTCATGCCTGATCAGGTCTTCATTCTGCTGTTGGCGCTTGTGGTGATGATCGGGCTGCATCTGTTTCTCACCTACAGCCGTACCGGGATCGCCATGCGCGCCATGGCCGAGAGCCCGGCACTGGCGCAGGCCTGCGGCGTGCGGGTCGAATCGGTGGTGCGCACCACCTGGATACTATGTGGCGCCTTGGCTGCGCTGGCGGGCGTCTTCACCGGGCTCACGCCGCAAATTCACCCTGAGATCGGCTTTAATCTGCTGCTTGCGCTGTTTGCTGCGGCCATTTTTGGGGGGGCCGGAAGTCTGCCCGGCGCCGTCCTGGGCGGCCTTCTCGTCGGCATCGCAGAAAATCTCTTTCTGCTGGTGGTCAGCCCGGGCTACAAACCCGCCATGCCATTCGTGCTGCTGCTGATGGTTTTGCTGGTGCGACCCGAGGGCATTTTTGCCGGGAAGCGATGAGGTGAAGGTGGACAGTCGATGATCGGTATCGCCTCTTATCTGGTCTTTTTTTGTTGCGTCGTGCTGGTGCTGTGCGTTCTTACGCTGGGACTGAATCTGCAGTGGGGTTTCACGGGGCTTTTCAACGCGGGTGTGGCTGGCTTTTATGCGATTGGTGCCTACACCCATGCCATTCTGACGGCGGCGCCGCAGCCGCAGTACATCGGTAATTTCGGTCTGCCGTGGATTGTCGGGGTGCTGGCGGCCATGCTGGTGACGGCGCTG
>JBIKMC010000053.1:0-15355 GCA_044359405.1 Burkholderiaceae bacterium | reverse complement strand
CTGCATCAGGGCCACCATGTCGGCGGCCATGGTGCGCTTGCTGTAGGCGGCGTGATCGGAGTCACTCGCCGGGCGGGAAGAGTCGCCGTAGCCCCTGAGATCGGCCATCACCAGGCGGTAACGACCCGCCAGCGAGGGGGCGACTTTATGCCAGATGGCATGGGTTTGCGGATGTCCATGTAACAACAGCAGAGGCGGGCCCTGGCCGCCCACTCGAGCGTTGATGCGGACATCGGCGGTGACCTCGACGCTTACCGGTTCAAAGCCGGAAAAAAGCGGAGCCAAGGGCGGGGCGCTTAGAAAAGAAAGGGCCTAAAAAGCGCAGGGCCTCAGAAGCGCAGGGCCTCGGGGGCACAGGTGTTCAGCGGCGCAAACGTTCAGTGCCGTTTCATGCGATCGAGCCGGGCTTTATTCATCATGTTGGCAATGACAAACACGCAGCCTACGACAAACATCAGAATGAGAATGTGGTGGGTTTCCAAGTTCGGCCTCATGTAAGAGAAGTTGGCAACGTCGAATTGTGCATTGGCAAGCGTTGAGCAAGCCGATTAACCCGTAGTGTCGCTATGACCTTTTGCCGTCTTACGGAACAGCGGCCCCATGGCCAGCAGCGTGGCGACCAGCAGGCCGACCTCCAGTGCGTAAACCGAAACATAAGCCTGAGCGGGGTCTTGCGGGCTGACCAGCAGGTCACGCAACAGCCCGCCGGCTGCCATGGCCAGACCGGCGGCCGTTGCCTGCACCGCACCCCAGGCGCCCATCGCCAGGCCAACCTGTTCGGCGGGCGCGCGGTTCATGGTTGCTGTGAGGGTGCCATGCCCGAATAGACCGCCGCCGACACCGATCAGCAGCACGCCGATGGTGAACAGAGGCGCCGACTGCAGGGGAGACGCCATGATGACCGCCATAAACGCGGGAATGCCGACCCAGGCACCGGCGGCTGCCATTTTGAAGGGGTCAGCGCCGCGGCTGAGCACACGCGAGGCCCAGCCAAAGCCAATGAGGCCCCCCACGGCCAGCGCCGCGGTCAGGCTGGTGGTGGCCGATACGCTGAGGGACAGGACCTCGCCGCCGTAGGGTTCAAGCAGCACGTCCTCCATGGTGAAAGCCATGGTGCCCAGCCCAACCACCCAAAGGCGTCTGAGGGCATGTTCGCCCTGGCAGAAGCAGGCCCAGGCTTCACGAAAGCTGGGGTCATTCGCGGGGCGTGCGGCACCCGGTTTTCGGAGCGCGCTGCGTGGCTCCTGCTTCCACATCGCGATACTGTTGAGCACCAGCGTGATGACCGCTGCGCCCTGAATGACTTGAATGAGGGCGCCCGGCGAGTAGGGCTCGAGCAGTTCTCCAAATACCAGGGCGCTGAGTACCATGCCCACCAGCAGCATGACGTACATCAGCCCCACCACCTTGGGACGACTCTGGGCCGAGGCCAGGTCGGTGGCCAGCGCCAAGCCCACAGTTTGCGTGGTGTGGACTCCGGCGCCCACCATGAGGAAGGCTAGCCCCGCTGCAAAGTGGCCGACCCAGGCGGGTGCGCTGGCCGATTGACCGGCGCCGGCCAGCACCAGCAGTGCAAAGGGCATGATGGCAAAGCCACCGAACTGGATCAGGGTACCCATCCAGAGAAAGGGGACGCGGCGCCAGCCCAGCTCAGATCGATGATTGTCAGATCGAAAGCCGATCAGCGCCCGAAAAGGCGCAGCCAGCAAAGGCAGGGCCACCATGACAGCCACCAGGCCGGCGGGTACGCCCAGTTCAACGATCATGACCCGATTCAGGGTGCCAACCAGCATGACCAGCGACAAGCCCACAGACACCTGAAATAACGACAGGCGCAACAGGCGCGACAGGGGAAGGTCGGGCGAAGCGGCATCCGCAAACGGCAGAAAACGGGAGCCCAGCTCAGACCAGGAGGGCAGGCGGCGACGTTCGCTTCGGTTGGACATCGATCGTGCAGATTGAGAGCGGATACAAGATTGATGCGGGTACGAAAGACAAAAGGCGGACCGGAGCGTTGGGCCCCGGTCCGTCCGGGCGGGCTGCTAGCCCGACTTGGCGGGCGCCGTCACAGCAGCCTTAGGCTTGCCGTTCAGGAAGTCCTTGACCCAGGTGGTGTTGTTCGTGAGCATCACATGGACACTGAACGAACCCACCGCGACTGCGGCCAGGAACAGCGGGATGCCCACGGAGGGCTTCACTACGCACCAAAGTTTTCCGTAAATCATCGCCTGCTCCTTACTTCAACCACGGGGAGTAGATGTAGGCCAGAAGATGAGCCAGCGCAGCAATCATCCCGAAGATTTGTGTCCCCTGGATGAGATGCCGGTGGATCTCCTCTGACTCCGCGACGGTCAGGCCCGTCGGCCAGACCTTGTCTTTGTCATCAGACATGGAGTGCTCCTTGCATGACATTGCCGTGCTGTTCCCGCACGAGGGCCCTTCCCAACTGCCAATCAAGGACGGATTCCTCACGGAACGCCCCATGTGTCATTGTAGATTGACATAGACAAATGTCAACTCAAATGGTTGGACAGTGATTGGGCGAAGCTGGACGAGGCAGGATCGGGGGCCTTCTGTCGAGTCCCGAGAGGTGGCGACCGGCTAAGCTAATGCTTGATCAACACAGGAGAAGTCGTTTGACAATCGTGTCTTTTCCTATGGTTTGTGCCCGTCTGATCCTTGAGGGGCGGTCGCGCTACGCTTTGCGGTCCGGAATGAGCGCCTGCGTCAGGCATGGACTCCTGTTCGTGCTGCTTCTGATCGGTGAGTCCGTGATTGCCGCTTCGACCCCGTCGGTCGACACGCCAGCCGCTGCGCTCGTCAAGGCCGCTTCGGGCGAGGCTGTGCGCACGGGAGGCGTTGTGCCGCCGCGAGCGCCCCCAGCAAGCGGTCCCGACGGGGCTCCCACCTCGACCAAGTTCGAAGGGGCAGTGGGCCTGGTTTTGCGACTGCGCCCCGATTTTGTTGGGGCTCGCAGTACCAGCACGCATCTGAGTCCGGCGGGATATTTTCGCTACGGTCGTCTGACCGTCTCAGGCTCAGGCGGTTTTGCTTCGGCCAGCAACCGCGATACCGAACGCGGCGTCGCCACTGAGCTGTTTGAACGTGGGGCCTTCCGCACCAGTATGGGGCTGCGCTACGACCCGGGACGCAAGGCCAGTGACAGTCCCGAGCTTCAGGGGTTGAGTGATGTTCAGCACACGGTTCGCTTGAAGCTGTCGGCCGGCTGGGAGCCCAGGCGCAATTGGCATGTGGGCGCGGGCCTGTCGGTCGACGCGCTTGGTCGCGGCGGCGGCGTTCCGGTTGACCTGTCGCTGGTCCGCAGTTGGGCAATACGCAAAGACGAGCAGATTGCGCTCCGGTTGGGAGTCTCTGGGGCGGATCAGCGCTACATGCAGACCTGGCACGGCGTTGCGCAGCGCGAGCGCGACGGTCAGGTGCTGCCCGCCTACACACCGACGGCTGGTTTGCGAGACGTCAGCGTGTCCGTGGGTTGGCGTCGCGAAATTCGGATTGCGGGCGAACCGTTTGGTGTGTTTGGCGACGTGGGTATTCAGCATCTGCTCGGGCCTGCGGCTGACAGTCCGCTCACGCTTCGGCTCACCGCGCCAGTGGCCGCTGCCGGCCTGGCATGGCGCTTCTGATGTATCCGTCCGCGCTGGCTTAGCCCTTCGGGCAGTGCTAGCATCCGCTCCAAAGCTATCGAACATAAAACGGGAGACATTGCGATGAGATCGTTGAAGTTTGTGGCCACCCTGGCCGTGGTGGCCAGCGCCTCGCTACTGACAGCGGGTGCCGTCAGTGCCCAGAACCTGCGCTTTGGCCATGCCAACTCGCCGGGTGAAATCGCCCATGACATGTTCAATGAATTCGCTGAGCGGGTGAAGACGCGCACCAACGGCGCGGTCACCATTCGCGTCTTTCCGTCCGAGCAGCTGGGTAAGGAAGCTGACCTGGTGCAACAGGTTAAAAGCGGTGCGCTCGACATTTCGGCCCCCAGCATGCCGGTGATGTCCTCGCTGGTTCCCGCCATGGAGATGCCCAGCGGACCCTTCTTGTGGCGTGACTGGAAGGAAGCCGAAACCGTGCTGCGCGGCAAGGCTTTCGATCCCATTTGGGCCGAGATGGCCGACAAGCACAACATCGTGCCGCTGACGCGTATTTTTTACTGGGGTTGGCGCAACTTCACCTTTACCAGCCGTGAGGTTCGTAAGCCCGAAGATATGGCTGGGCTGAAGGTGCGTGTGCCCGAGAGCCCGATCTGGGTTGAGATGGTGCGGGCTTTCGGTGCGGCGCCCACGCCCATCCCATTTGGCGAGGTTTACACGGCGCTTCAGCAAAAGACGGTGGACGGCCAGGAAAATCCCATCCCGACCATCTTCGCGCGCAAGTTCTATGAGGTGCAGGGTGTGCTCACCATGTCGCGCCACATGCTGCAGAACAACACCATCGTCATCAACAAGAACTCGCTGGCCAGGCTCTCGCCCGACAACCAGAAGATTCTGATGGAAGAGGCGGCAGCCGTTTCGGCCAAGAACACCGAGCTGCAGCAGGGGCGCGAGCAGTCGATGCTCGAAGAGATCCGCAAATCGGGCCGTATCAAGATCATCGATGATCCCGATCGCGCCGCCTTCCAGGCCAAGGTCGATGCGGCCTACGCCAATCTGTCCAAGCGCTGGGGCGAAGAAAACTGGAACCGCGTCAAGGCTGAAATCCGTGCCGTGCGTGGAAACTGATTCAGGCACCTGCCCGGCGTCATACCTCGGGTCGTACCCCGGGGCATTGCGCGGGCAGGTCGGGCCGGGGCGCGGGTCGGTCGCGCAGGCCCGCCTTGCGGGTCAGTTGGTTATGAGCGCAAGTGGGTTACGAGGGCCTGCTCCTGGGCTGTCCGCTGAATGTCCAGTCTGACTGAGGGTCTGGTCCGCCTTGACGCGCGCCTTGCCCGTCTGGAGGACGGGTTTCTGTCACTGTCGCATGGCCTGATTGCCGTGCTGGTTGTGGCGGCCGTCTTCTTCCGTTATGTGCTGGCTGACCCGCTCACCTGGACCGAAGAGTTCATTGTCATCGTCTTTACCTGGATGCTGTTCATCGGCTTTTCCAGCGGCATGCATCGACGCATGCACATCCGGATTGACGCGTTGATCTTGTTGCTGCCAGCGGTCGGACGCGTGGTCGTAGGCGCGATTGCCGTGCTGGCCACCTTGGTGACGCTGTGCGCGCTGGCCTGGTTCGGCACCGAACAGGCCTACACCCTGCTGCACACGCAGACACCCATGATGCGAATTTCCGCAGCCTGGTCGGCCAGTGCGATTCCAGTCAGCGCGGCGTTAGCGCTTATTCACCTGATCAGTCACAGCCTGCAACATGGCCTGGGCGAGGCGCTGTGGCCGCGTGATCTCACGGCAGCGGGCGACTGAGGACTGGCCGCTCATCCCCATGGCTTTCTTCGTCTTCAGCAAGGCGCCCAGCGAGCGATTTTTTTCATGACTTTGTTGCTGCTGATCTTCGCGGGCCTGCTGCTGGTGGGCACACCCATCGCCGTCGCCATGATCGCGGCCTCGGGCATCGTGATTGCCACTGAGGGTATCCCGCTGACCATCGTCGCGCAGCGTGTCTTCGCCGGTCTGCAGTCCTTTCCGCTGCTGGCTGTGCCTCTGTTTACTCTGGCCGGCTCGCTGATGAACGAGTCCGGTATCAGTGAGCGACTGTTCGCCTTCACCCGGGCGATCGTTGGTCACATTCGCGGCGGTCTGGCGCAGTCGGCAGTGATCGGCAACGTGTTCCTCGCGGGAATCTCGGGCTCGTCGGTGGCCGATACAGCGGCCACCACCCGCGTGCTGGTGCCGCAGCTCGAGCGCGCGGGCTATGGACGTGCTTTCGGTGCCGCACTGGCGGCGTGTGGCGGTACCCTGGGGCCCATCATCCCCCCATCGATTCTGATGGTCCTGTATGCGTGGCAGGCCAATGTGTCGTTGGGCAAGCTGTTCATAGCCGGTATCGTGCCGGGTCTGGTGATGGCGCTTTCCATGGTGGGCGTCATTGCTGTGCTGGCCCGTCGGCGTGGCTATCCCACGTCGGGTGCTTTTTCGCTGGGCGAGTTGTGGCGCGCCTTTCGCGAAGCCATATGGGCTTTGATGATGCCGGTGATCATCCTCATTGGTTTTCGGCTAGGAGCAGTCACTGCGACCGAAATCGCGGCCGTGGCGGCCCTGTATTCGCTGCTGGTCGGAACGCTCGTTTATCGCAGTCTCAGCTGGCGCAGCATTCCGACCATTCTGCGCAATACGGCGCGCGAGACCGGTGTCATCCTCATCATTGCAGGGGCGGCGGCGCCGTTCAGCTGGATATTGGGCATTGAGCAGGCGCCGCAGCTGGTGGTGGCTGCGATCAAGTCGGTCAGTACCGAGCCCTGGGTGGTGTTGCTCATTCTGAATCTTGCCCTGCTGGTCATCGGCATGTTCATGGAGACCATCGCCATCATGATCATTCTGGTGCCCATCCTGATTCCGCTGCTCACGCAGTTGCAGATTGATCTGGTGCACTTCGGCATCGTTCTGCTGGTCAATCTGGTCATCGGTCAGCTCACGCCGCCGGTTGGTGTGCTGCTGTTCGTGTCCATGACGATTGCCAAGGTTCCGCTGGGCGCATTGGTGCGTGAAATCTGGCCGCTGTTGGCTGGCCTTCTGGTTGCCTTGGCGCTGATTACTTACTGGCCGGCACTGTCGCTGTCCCTGCCGGCGGTTTTGGGGCCCTGAGGCCATGCGTTCGACCACGGTGGGCAGACTCCGAGCGCGTAGCGCGCAGGCGTGCACCCAATCGATCGGCCAGGTCGTCTATTGCTTGCTCTACCTACCGAGGTGTTGAATGAGCCGCATCAAGTCTGTCGAGATCATTGACTTTCAGTTTGACTCGCCCAACAAGACTCGCGTGGGTGTTGGTCAGCTGGTCACCTTCAAACGAGGCTCGTCCATTCGGGCCACCAAGAACGCGATCGCCATCACGACGGACGACGGCCTGCGCGGCGAATACGTGACCAACTGGGTGGCCAGTCCGGCCACGCGCGGCGAGATGGACATGCTGGCGCCGTTTCTGATCGGTCGCGATGCCATGGCCCGCGAAGAAATTTTTGATGATCTCAAGCGCGAGATCCGCCAGTGGTCAGGCATGGGTCATGGCCCTCTGGACATTGCCCTGTGGGATCTGGCCGGAAAAAAATATCAGGCCTCGATCTCGGAGTTGCTGGGCGGCTATCGCAAGCGCCTGCCCGTGTATGCCTCGACCTATCTGGGCGATCACGAAGAGGGGCTCAATTGCCCGCAGGCCTATGCCGACTTCGCCGAGCAGTGCTATGGCATGGGCTATCGAGCCTACAAGATTCACGGCTGGAATGAAGGCGACGCGCGCAAAGAGGCTGAGAACGTACTGCACGTGGCCAAGGCGGTCGGTGACCGGATGACCCTCATGCTGGATCCGGCCAACCAGCTGCGCAAATTTGCCGACGCGCTGTATGTGGGCAGGGCGTGTGATGACGCGAATTATTTCTGGTACGAAGACCCGATGCGCGACAACGGCAAGTCGGCCTTCATGCATGCCAAGCTGCGCAGCATGATCAAGACGCCACTGCTCATCACGGAGTACGTGCGCGGCATCGAGCCCAAGGCCGACTTCATCATGGCCGGCGGCACCGACTTCGTTCGTGTCGACCCCGAATACGATCATGGCATCACCGGTTCGCTGCGGATCGCCCACCTGGGCGAGGCTCTGGGCCTGGATGTAGAGGTACATGCCTGCGGGCCGGCCCATAGGCATCTGATGTCGGCCATGCGCAATTCCAACTTCTACGAGTTGGCTCTGGTGGGTCCGGACTGCCCGAACATGGTGGCGCCGGTCTATACGTGTGGCTATACCGATCAGCTAGACTGTTGCGGGCCGGATGGCTGTGTCTCGGTGCCCGACGGTCCGGGCCTGGGGGTTAGCTACGATTGGGACTTTATTCGCCGCAATGCGATTGCCACCCGGGTTTACGAATAAGCCTTTGATCGAATCAACATTCCAAGGAGGAGACAGATGAACGCACTGAAACGGACAGTTTTACGGGCAGGCGCTGCATTGGCAATGTCGGCCGCGCTGATGCCCATGGAGGCACAGGCGCAGCAGCCACTGGTGCTCAAGATGGCTCATATTTACAACCCCGGCAACATCTGGTTTGAAACCGCAGAGGCCTATGCCAAGGCGGTCGAGACCAAATCCGGCGGCAAGGTCAAGATTCAAATCGCCGCATCGGGCTCAACCGGCGACTGGCCGGCTTCCATCGAGGGCCTGAAGATCGGCACCAATGACATCGTGCTGCAGTCCATCGGCACGCTCGATCGTTACAACATTCTGCCCGGCCTCGAGGCGTACCCATACCTTATTCGCGATATCGACCACTTTAAAAAGGTTTACTACGGGCCGGTGGGTGCTGAATTCATGGAAGCGGTGGCGGCCAAAACCCAGTTCCGCATCATTGGCGCTGGGTATCGTGGTGCGCGCTGGCTCAGCTCAAACAAGCTCGTCCGCAATGTTGACGAACTCAAGGGCGTCAAGCTGCGGGTACCGCCGCTGAAGATGTATCGCATGACCTGGGAGCTGCTGGGCGCAAGTCCGGTGCCGATGGGCGTGGCCGAGCTCTTCACCTCCATGCAGCAGGGCGTCGTTGATGGTCAGGAGAACCCACTAGAAATCATCGAGTCGATGAAATTCAATGAGGTTCAGAAATATGCCATCGACACGCGGCATGTCATCGGCGCCATGACCTGGATTTACTCAGATGCCCGCTTCAAGCGCTTACCCGCTGACGTGCAGAAGCTGCTCAAGGAAGAGGGCGACGCGGTCATGCTTGCTGCGACTGAGCGCATGGTGGCCACCGAGGCTGACCTGCGTCGCAAACTTGAGGGCAAAGGTATGCAGTTCATTTCGGTCGATCTGGCTCCCTTCCGGGCTCGTGTGGCCGCCATCGGCAAAGAGTTTCCTGATCTGCAGCCCTGGGCCGAGAAGTTCTCCGCGGTTCGCTGATCGCTCTTTAAAGCTGCTTGTTGGGGGGCGTCTGACGCCCCTCAGCTGACGGAACATGGCGCTTGCGAAACAACCGGGCAGTCGTGCGCTGGCTTTGGCCCAGCGCATCGAATCTGTCCTCGATACCGTCCTGGCGTTGCTATTAGCGCTGGTGGTGGCCTCGCTGATCTGGCAGGTGTTTGCCCGTTATGCGCTGGGCCGCGCGCCTGGCTGGACCGAAGAGGTGGCGCGCATGACGGTGGCCTGGATGGCCATGCTGGGCGCAGCTGCCTGCCTCAGGCGCGGTGAGCACATCGCGGTACGTGTGTTGGTCATGTCAGCGCCCGAGGGGCTTCGCCGTATCCTGTTTCTGATCCGTGACGTGCTGGTGCTTGCCACCGCGGCGGTACTCGGCTGGGCTGGCGCCCGCTTTGCCCTGCTGAACTTCGATCAGGAATCGCCGGCGCTCGAGATCCCCATGGCCATTCCCTATTCAGCCATGGCCGTGGGTGCGGTGCTGTTGGCCCTGATGCTGATGCTGGCCCGCCTGGGTGGTGAGACACCGCCGGTGGATGCCATCGGAGACGAGTCTCCATGACCATGCTGGGGGTTCTGGTGCTGGCCCTGGCGGTGTTCCTGCTGCTGGGGGTACCCGTCGCGTTTGCACTGGTGCTGGCGGCCACCGTATCGGTGGTGTTTGTGGGTGGCATCGATCTGATGATCGTGCCGCAGCAGGTATACCAGGGGCTCGATAGCTTTCTACTGCTGGCCATTCCCTTGTTTCTGCTGGCCGGTGAACTCATGACCCAGGGCGGTATGACCGAGCGGCTGCTGGCCTTCTGTAACGCGCTGTTCGGACGCTTTCGTGGCGGCCTGGCCATGAGCAACGTGGCGGCGGCCACGCTGATGTCAGGCATCTCGGGCTCAGCCGTGGCCGACACCTCAGCCCTGGGCAAGGTACTGATTCCCACGATGATCAAGGCGGGCTATGGCCGGGGCTTCTCGGCCGCCCTCACGGCGGCGGCTAACGTGGTGGGTCCCATCATTCCGCCGTCCATCACTTTCCTCATGATCAGTGTGCTCACCAACCTGTCGCCGCTCAAACTGTTCATGGCGGCGGTGATACCGGGCCTGCTCTATGCCAGTGCGATGATGCTGGTGGCGGTGCTGATCAGTCGCCGGCGTCAATATCCGGTCAGTGAGCCCGTCCCCCCAGGCGGAACTCGACGGGCCTTCTTGGGTGCCATCTGGGCGCTGGCCATGCCGGTGCTGCTGGTGGGCGGCATTCGCGCCGGGGTGTTCAACGTGACCGAATCGTCCGCGGTCGCGGTGGCCTACGCCTTGTTTGTCGGTTTCATCATCCACCGTGAGTTGTCGCTGACCAAGGTCTGGCGTGCTCTGGTGGGCTCGGCCCGGGCAACCGCCGTCATCATGATCATTCTGGGCGGCGCTCAGTTGGTGTCGTGGTTTCTGGCCTATGAGCAGGCGCCGCAGCGCATTGCCGATGCCATGCTGGGTTCCATCGGTTCGCCCATTATTTTTCTGCTGGTGGTCAATCTGCTGCTGCTCCTGGTGGGCACCTTCATGGAGAACGGCCCCTCGCTGGTACTGCTGTGTCCGGTGCTGTATCCGGTAGCGGCCAAGTTCGGTGTTGATCCGTACCACTTCTCCATGATCATGGGCATCAATCTGCTCATCGGTCTGATCACGCCGCCGGTGGCCATCTGTCTGTCCATCGGGTCGCTGATTGCCGGGGCGCGGCCCGATGAGGTCAATCGCGAAGTACTGCCATTTCTGGCTGCGGCCATTGCCGTGGTCATGCTGGTCACCTTTGTTCCGGCTGTGTCCTTATGGCTGCCGGCATTGGTGGGTGGACGCTGACAGGAGACATTGACGATGGCGCGACGATTCGAGGGCCGGGTGGCCATGGTGTGCGGCGCGGGCAGTATTGGCCCCGGCTGGGGAAACGGCAAGGCCAGCGCGGTGCAGTACGCGCGTGATGGGGCCATGGTGGCTGCGCTTGATATCCGGTTGGCGGCGGCTCAGGAGACGGTCAACATCATCCGCGCCGAGGGCGGCGAGGCCGAGGCCTTTCAGTGCGACGTCACGGATACCGCCCAGGTTCAGGCGGCGGTTGATGCGGTTATGTCGCGTTTTGGTCGCATCGATGTGCTGCACAACAATGTCGGCCTGCCCGAGATGGGGCAGACTGACTCGATTACCGATGAGGCCTGGCAGCGAGTGATGGCGGCCAATCTTGATAGCGTCATGAAAACCTGCAGAGCCGTTCTGCCCATCATGGTGCGTCAGGGTAAGGGTGCCATCGTTAACACCTCGTCCATCGCTGCGATTCGCTACACGGGCTATCCATACCCGGCTTATTACGCGGGCAAATCGGCCGTCAACCATCTCACAGCTTCCATCGCGCTTGAATACGCCCGCCGCGGTATTCGTGCCAATGCCATCATGCCGGGCATGATGAACACACCGCACATTCGTCAGAACATCGTCGGTCAATACGCTTCCGAAGCCGAGATGGTGGCCAAACGTGATGCGATGTGCCCGATGGGACGCATGGGCACGGGTTGGGATGTAGCCCGAGCAGCGGCCTTCCTGGCCTCCGACGAGGCCGACTACATCACCGGGCAGTGCCTGGCGGTCGATGGCGGCATTTCCATCCGTACCTGATTCACCCCGATCCGAGCCGCCTCCAGCGGACTCGACCGAGTTCATCGCAAGGCAGCTCGCGCTGCCGAACCGCTAGCCCAGGAGAGAGCCCTTGTTTTCAATCGTTCGATCGGATGTCTGGCATGACCCCGCCTATGCCGAACGTATTTCGGCTGATCCCTTGTTCAGCCTGACAACGTTTGCACGACAGGGCGCCGAGCAGGCGGCCTGGTCTGCCCTGCAGGCCGCTGACATCTATCAGGTTTCGTCAACGCGTGATGAATTGCCTGCCCCCTTTCATGTACGTGCGCCCCTGCTTGAGCGCTGCCCGCGCCTGCTGTGCGTGTCGGCCAATGGTGCGGGCTTTGACACGGTCGATGTACCGGCCTGCACTCAAGCCGGTGTGCTGGTGCTGAATCAGGCGGGCGCCAATGCTCAGTCAGTCGCCGAGGCTGCGCTGGGTTTCATGATCGATCTGACCCATCGGGTGGTTGAAAGCGATCGCCTGCTGCGGCGTGAACGGGGCTTCACGCGCGAGCAACTGATGGGTCATGAACTGGCTGGCATGCGGGTCGGTATCGTGGGTATCGGTCATGTGGGCCGACGCGTGGCGCGACTGGCGGCTGCCTTTGAACTTGAGGTTTGGGCGCATGACCCTTTGCTATCAGCCGATGAGATCCGGGCCCGCGGCGCCCAGCCGGTGTCCTTTGACGCACTGATTGAGGGCTGTGACATCGTCACCGTTCACTGTCCGCGCGATCCAGTCACCCTGGGTCTTTTCAATGCGGCGGTTTTTGCGCGGATGCGCAGGGGTGCCATCTTCATCAACGCTGCACGGGGCGGCATTCACGATGAGGCGGCGCTGTTCGAGGCCTTGAATAGTGGCCACCTCAGCGGTGCCGGGCTTGATGTCTGGGATGTCGAGCCGCCGCCGTTGGACAGCAAGCTGCTGCACCATGAAAAAACCATCGCGACCTATCACTCGGCAGGGGTTACCCATGAGGCCCGTCGTCGCATGGCGTCCTGGGCCGCTGATCAGTTGTCCGCGTTGGTCCGCGGTGAGCAGCCGCCCCGCATGATCAATCCGCAGGTCTGGCCGCGCTTTCAGCAGCGCCTGGCCGAGCGCCGTGGCTAGCCGTCCCGCCTGATGCGCAGGCAGTCGCCCATGCCGTGCGCATCGGCGGTGGACGGCGTCGGATACGACAGAGCGCTGCGTCCGCTTACTGCCAGCGCTGCGGTTCGAGTGTGACCGACCGTTCGCTATTGCCCAGTGTCAGGGCACCGTCCTGCACGGTTGCCTGCAGCATCATGCTGCGATCAGCCAGAGCCTGCAGATCGGTCAGCATCTCGGACGGCACACGCCAGACCTGGAGCCGCTCCAGGCGATTGATCTTGGACGAGATGGCGCGCCACCATACCTCGGCGGCGTGTGAGTACGCATAGACGATGACCTGATCAGCCTTTGAGCAGGCGCGCACCAGCGGTTTTTCTTCGGGCTGACCGACTTCAATCCAGAGCCGCTTGCGACCGGTGAAGTCGGTGAGCCAGACGTCAGGGTCATCCGGGTCGGACAGGCCGGCACCAAAGCCCATGGTGGCGTCACCCTGGCACATGCCCTGAATCTGCCAGGCGTTAAGCGCCAGCGCGAGCAGTCGCATCATCATGCGCTCGCTGGTCTCGCTGGGGTGGCGAGCAAGTGTGAGCGAGTGATCGGCGTAATAGCCGTGATCAATATCGGCGATCTGGACGCTTGCCTTGAAGATGGTTGACTTGAGCGCCATCTGTCGGGCATCTACTCGTAGCGCCGGCCCTGGGCCAGCAGTTCAGGGGTTCCGATCAGTGCGTTGAGCTGATCAAAATCGAACATGGCCGGGCGCATGGGCGCGGTACTTTGATGCTGTCGCAGGCTTTGAAAGTACTGCTGAAGCGCGAACGCCAGAGCGCGGGTCGTACCGCCTGGGAAAATCACGATTCTGAAGCCGATGGCCGACAGCTCAGGCACTGGCAGCATGGGCGTTTTGCCGCCTTCGACCATGTTGGCCAGCAGAGGCAGGCGGCGGGCGAAGCGATCGCAGGCGATGCGCATTTGTTCAGGGCTGCGCAATGCTTCAATGAATAGGGCATCGACGCCGCAATCCGCATAAGCCTGGGCGCGCTCGATGGCTGCGTCAAACCCTTCCACCGCCAGCGAATCGGTTCGGGCCATGATCAGGGTGCTGTCCGAGCGGCGGGCATCGAGGGCAGCTCGCAATTTGCCGCACATTTCGGCCACCGGTACCACCTGTTTGCCCTCGAGATGGCCGCAGCGCTTGGGAAAGCTCTGGTCTTCAAGTTGGATCATGGCCGCGCCCGCGTTTTCAAAGCTGCGGACCGTGCGCATGGTGTTCAAGGCATTGCCGAAACCGGTGTCGGCATCGACAATCACCGGCAGGCTGACGCGCTCGGTGATTCGGCCCAGGGTGTCAGCAACCTCGGTCGCCGTGGTAAGGCCCACATCGGATCGACCCAGCCGGTTATAGGCAATGGACGCGCCCGACAGGTACAGGGCCTCGAAGCCCGCCTGTTCGGCGAGCAGCGCAGTCATGGCGTCATGCACGCCGGGCGCCAGTACGGCGTCGGCCTGCAGCAGGCGTTGCTTGAGCGATGTCTTCATGTCTCGAATTATCCCATGGGGTTCACCTCGGCGGATGCTACCGGGGCGGGGCTGGCGTAAACTTTGGGGCATGAGTGTTTCCCAAGCGCCGGCCCTAGGAGCCTCTGTGCGCGCCCTTGATAATCGTCGAGGCATTCGCCTGATGGTTGGCGCCATGACGCTATTCGTTCTCAACGACGCACTGGTCAAGCGTGTGAGTGAAGATCTGCCAGCCGGGCAGCTCATTTGCATTCGGGGCGTGCTGGCCTCACTGCTCGTCTGGCTGGTGGTCAGTGTGGGTCGGCATCCAGTATCTATCAGGCAGCTCACCAGCCGCTGGGTCCTGGGCAGGGCCGTTGTCGATGCCACGGCGTCCCTGTTGTACCTCATTGCGTTGTTCAACATGCCCTTGGGTAATGCCATGGCCATCGGCATGGCCTCGCCGCTTTTCATCACGCTGCTGGCGGTCTGGTTGCTGGGCGAGCGAGTTGATCGCCTGCGTTGGATAGCGATCGCGGTGGGCTTTGGAGGCGTCTTGCTGGTGGTCAAACCCAGCGCTGAAGGTTTTAACGCGTGGTCGCTGCTGGCCCTGTTTGCCACTTTTCTGCACGGTGTGCGTGACCTGGCCACGCGGCGTATTCCGGCACAGGTTTCATCCATGCTGATCACGCTGTCCACCGCATTCACCGTGTGTGTGTTTGCTGGCGTTCTCAGTCTGTTTCAGGGCTGGCGCCCCGTATCGCTGCACAGCCTGATGCTGTTGGCGGTCGCGTCGGTCTTGCTGGCGTCGGGTTATCTGGCTGTGATCGCCAGCGTCCGCACGGGCGACTTGTCGACGGTGGCGCCGTTTCGTTATACGGGACTACTGGTGGGACTGGTCGTGGGCTATCTGGTCTGGGACGAAATCCCTTCTCTGTCCAGCTGGATGGGCATCGTCCTGCTGATTGTCGCTGGTCTATATTTGCTACGCCGTGAGCGCGTCGAGCGCCTGGCCTCATCATCATGAGCACACCCGAATCCTAT
>JBIKMC010000290.1:0-4589 GCA_044359405.1 Burkholderiaceae bacterium | reverse complement strand
ACCCAATCTGGGCAACCGAAACGGCCCCAGCGAAGTCGAAGCAGGCCGCGTCAACGCGTCGCTCATCGATGCGCTGCGCGCGCGCGGGCATCAGATCAGAACCGTAGAGATGACCAGTGGCCTGCACGGCATCCACAGGGTATGCGCCGCACCTCATGACTGCGAGCTGGTCAGCGGTGTTGACCCGCGCCGTGAGGGCACGGCCATCGGACGCTGAGCGTCTGGCGCATTTTCGGTCAAGCGCGAGCAAACCCCATAGCCATGTTTGACCGCTTTTGAACCCTTGGCCCAAGCGGGCGCAAGCGGTTAGGATCACGCCTTCGTCAATAACAACACCGGAGACCCAGCGATGAAACGATCGTTCGCAGGCCTGATCGCGTCCACTGCCATCGCAGCCTTTTACATCGCCACTTGCGTCGTCACTGGCAGCGCCAGTGCGCAGACCGCACCCGCGTGGCCGACCAAACCCGCCCGCATCATGGTCGGTGCTTCCGCCGGTGGTGGCACCGATGTGATCGCCCGAATGCTGGCCGAGAAATTCGGTGAAACCTTCAAGCAGAGCTTCGTGGTCGAGAACCGGCCGGGGGCCTCCAACACCATTGCCGCTGACATCACCGCCAAAGCGCCGGCCGACGGCCACACGCTTCTGGTGGCGACGAATACCGGACAGGCCATTGCGCCCCATATGCTCAAGCTGGCCTATGACCCCCTGAAAGATTTACAGCCTGTGGGCCTGGTCGTCGTGGTGCCCAATGTGCTGCTGTCCTCGGCAAGCTTGCAGATCGACGACGTGAAGTCGCTCATCGCCGACATGAAGGCCAAACCAGGTCAGTATCGCTACGCCTCGTCGGGGGTGGGTAGCACCCAGCATCTGGCCGGCGAAGCCTTTGACCTCATCGCAGGCACCAAGTCGATTCATGTGCCCTATAAAGGCAGCAGCCAGGCGCATCTGGACGTCATCAGCGGCCAAGTGCAGTTGATGTTTGACACCTCCTCCTCGTCCATGCCGCAAATTCGCGCAGGCAAGATGAAACCTCTGGCCGTGATGTCACCTGCCCGCTCGCCACAACTGCCCGAGGTACCCACGCTGGCCGAGGCTGGCGTGCCCGGCCTTGAGATGTCTACCTGGTACGGTCTGTTTGTCACGGGTGGCACGCCCCGTGCGGTGGTCGACGCGTTGCACCAAGAACTTCGGCGCGTGCTCACGCTGCAAGACGTCGCCGGCAAGCTCAAGGGCCTGGGCGGTGACATTCAGCCCATGACAATTGACGCCTTCGCTGCTTTCAACCGGGCAGAATTTGAGCGCTTTGGCAAACTCATCAAAGACGCCGGGATCGAAACACAGAAGTGACCATGCCCCACCTGCCTGTCCGCGATGCTCTCTGACCACACCGCAGCGCGACATCAGCTCCATGTGAGCGCGCTCGCGCTGCCCTGCACTAAAGCCGCCTTGACTGAGGACTCTCCATGACCGCTTCATCCCGTTTCGCTTCCAGGCCTGTGATCGGTGTACTACTGGGAGACCCCAGCGGTATCGGCCCCGAGGTCACGGTCAAACTGCTGGCCCGGCCAGAAGCCGCGCAGGACGCACAGCTGGTGCTGATCGGAGCGCGGTCGGTGCTGGCAACGGGCGAGCGAGTCACGGGTACCAAACTGGCGCTCACATCCGTCAAGACCTTGGCTCAAGCGCGTGGGCTGGGCGGCGGGATTGCTTTTTACGCCACCGATGACGCGATTGCCGAGCAGGAGATCGAGCCGGCCCGAATGACCCTGGCCTCGGGCCGCTACGCGCTACGCATGCTCGATCTGGCCGCCGAGGCGGTCAAGCGCCGCGACCTGGACGGTGTGGTATTCGCCCCTCTGAACAAAGGCGCCATGCGTCTTGCGGGCCTTACGCACGAAGATGAAATGCGTCTGTTGCAGGATCGTCTAGGCGTCACCGGTTTCGTTTGCGAATTCAATGTCACCAAGGGCCTGTGGACCTCTCGGGTGACTTCGCATATTCCGTTGTCAGAGGTTGCGGCAGCCATTCAGGGGCCCACCATCCAGGAAGCCATCGACATTCTCGATCGTAGCCTCAAGGCCGCGGGCGTGGCAGCGCCGCGCGTGGCAGTCGCCGGCCTGAACCCCCACGCGGGCGATGGCGGCACCATGGGACGCGAAGAGATCGACATCATCGAACCCGCTGTGCGGGCCATGCAGGCGCGCGGCATCGACGCGCGCGGGCCACTGCCGGCGGACACCATTTTTGTCGCGGCGCGCAATGGCACCTACGACGGCGTGGTGTCCATGTACCACGACCAAGGGCAGATCGCCATGAAGCTCATGGGCTTTGAAAGCGGCGTAACAGTCCTGGGCGGGCTGCCCGCGCCGTTCACCACCTGCGCCAGCGGTACCGCCTTCGACATTGTGGGCAAGGGTATCGCCAATGTCGAGGGTTTGGCGCAGGCACTGGCCATCAACAAACGGATGGCGGCGCAACGGCAGGCGACCTGATCACGCCCGTTAAGGCGGCCGCGTACTCAGCGGCGCCCACAACGCACTTCAGCCCTACTTCAGCCCTTCACGGCCTGACCACGCGCCAGGGCATCCCGGATCTCGCGCAGCAGCAGCACCTCCTCGCTGACCGCTGGCGCCGCAGCCGGCGCTGGCGGCGCTTCGGCCGCCCTCTCCTTGATCGATGCCAGGCGATTGATCTGCCGCACCATCATGAAAACGACGAACGCCAGGACAATGAAATTGATCACCCCTGTAATGAAGTTGCCGTACGCGAAGAGGGGCACGCCCGCTTTGGACAAAGCCTCGTAGGTCAGCGGCCCTGTGAATGAGGCTGGCGGCTTACCCAGCACGAAGAACCAGTTCGAGAAATCGATGCCGCCCACGAACAACCCGATCAGGGGCATGAGCAGATCTCGCACCATCGAATCGACAATCTTCCCGAAGGCGGCACCGACGATGACACCAACCGCCAAATCGACGACATTGCCGCGCATGACGAAGGTTCGGAACTCGGCGATAACGCTCATGACTGCTCCTCTGCATTGAAAACGGTGCCGAGACGAACTCGCCTGGCGTCTGGCCGACGCACCGCCGCCCCCAGTCGGACGCACCGTCACGATAGTAGACGCCCAGGTTGCTGGCGCCAGTCCGCTCTGCGCAAGACTCTGCGATTAATCCGATTTGCGGTATAGTTGTCGATTCTCGGGGCGTAGCTCAGCCTGGTAGAGTGCTTGCTTTGGGAGCAAGATGTCGGAGGTTCGAATCCTCTCGCCCCGACCATCGGCTTTCCGGTCGCAAGGCTTGCTTGCGTGGCCCTGCCCCGGCGCCGATCGACATCCGTGCGGATTTGCTGCCCGTAGCTCAGTTGGATAGAGCATCAGCCTTCTAAGCTGAGGGTCACAGGTTCGACTCCTGTCGGGCAGGCCAGTTTCTTCGGTGGTGGCTGTAGCTCAGTTGGTAGAGTCCCGGATTGTGATTCCGGTTGTCGTGGGTTCGAGTCCCATCAGCCACCCCACTCCCCTTCCTGATGCAGCACTGGGCTCTACCCCATGACGGGGGTAGTCATCCTTGATGCGCGTATTGCGCCCACCTGCAATGGGCTCTTCCCAGAGCCCGCCCGCGTTTGACCCTTCGGAAACGCGCACCACCCACGATCGCGTCTACTTAACCGGCTGTTAAAAACACCTAGATCTTCGTCGTCTGACTCGCTTGACACCGGTCAGAGATTTGCACACACTCCGGCCCGTTCTTAGTCGGATCAACATTCGTGCGAACCATTGGTTGTTACTGTCGATTCGTATTTATCTCGATTGGTTTTGCGATTGCCTCGTTTTTCAGCGAACTCGTTCAAGCTCAGGACTCGAACCAGTCCGCCGCAGGCGTGCAGTCAGCCGAGGTTGACGGACCCAATGCCGTCACGCGCGCTGCAGTCCAACGAGGAGCCCTGCAGTGTGCCTCGCGGGTCGAGCAACTCACCCGCTTTGTCGGATTTGGTCCGCAGGCTGGCGCACTACTTATAGCTCCTGCTGCTCCGGTTGATCGAAGGCTTTTTTCGGTCCAGATCGAACTCCCTGCCGGGGCGAGCGGCAATTCCCTGGTCGATCTGGACTTCGCCCCGGGGCAAGCTAACGGCTGCGGCGCGTCTTACCAGGCGGTCAGTTACTGGAAGCAAAACTGCGATGCGCTTGCGAACTCCCAATTCAATGGATTGCGCAAACTGCCCGCAATCCACCACGAAATCACTGTGCTCGACGGCGGGCCAGCAACCAAGGTGTTCCTGATGAAAGCCGGTGACAACGGTTGCGTTTCGATCAAGAAAGAGATTGTTCTGTAGTTGGCATCCCGCTATTCGGTCGAACTTTTAACAAAAACGAGGACTGCATATGAAGAAGACCTTCAAGCTCGATAAAATTGCTTTAGCTGTCTTGATGCTCAGCGGCGCAGGAAGTGCACTTGCCCAGGTCTATGTAACGAATCCCTTGGATAGCAATACGGTCTTCGGGGGTACGATCTGGGTCAACAATGACGGCACCAACGATAGTGAACCGCTCAATTTGCGTGCTGGAAATGGCAATCTCGTTCCTGGCGGT
>JBIKMC010000453.1:0-4602 GCA_044359405.1 Burkholderiaceae bacterium | reverse complement strand
CGCGCGCGAGACCGACGTCGCGCCCGATTTGCGTGTTTCCAGTGACCAGGATCTCGCCCGAGTAGCCGAACTGCTGGCCGGATTCAATGCCGAAATCAAGAACAGCGCCGATGCCGGCGTTCAGTCTGCTGATGCACTGATCGCCATGAGGGCAGCGGGCTCGGCGCTCATACCCGTTCTGCAGGAGGCTGGCTTCGAAGCAGTTCGCGAGCGCGGGGGCGATTTGTCCTTGTCCAACATTTTGACCCGCGCCACGGCTTATCCCGATCGGACGCTTCAGTCTGCCATCGACGAAGCACGGTTGGCTTATGAACAGACTCAGGCGCTGGACGAGTTCACGACCGAGATCGCTCGCGGCTACACCGGTCGGTACATCCCGCTGAAGTTTCATATGCCCTCCCTTGGTCTGGGCGATGGCGTCGACGAATTTGCGATCACCGACATGCCTGAGCATGTTCGCTTGTGGCTGGTTGATCCGCTCTCCAAAAAACTTTCGGAGGTTGTCCCCAAGCAGGAAGTCCTTGAAGGCCTTGATGATGCGCCGCGTGCGGTCTACCGGGTTGCCCCTTGGCAGTCAGGCTATCTCGCCGTGTCGTCCGACGTGCCGCGTCCCGATGTGGATAAAGACGAGCGCTACGACCTCGGGGATGACTTCGCCCTGACGGTTTGGGCCCGCAACTCGTCCGATGGCGAGACCCAGGTCTATCAGTCACTGCTCCAATTGGACATCGTCGATGCGCCGTCTGCGCCCAAGGTGTTGGTCGACCTGACGACGTTGCTCGATGCCAAGGGCGCGCGGCAAGGCCCAGTCGGCTCGGGTGGCAGTACCGACGACGATCGCCCCAGCTTTCGGTTCCGTCTTGAGCGTCCGCTTGAAGGCGAAGAGCGCGATCCATGGATTTACATCAACGGGGCGCGCGTGGCGGGCTCGCTGGGCGGCCCCGATGCCGACGGCAACTGGACCTTCACGCCGACCACTCCCCTGAGGGACGGTGGCTCCTATTCCCTGGTCATTGAGATGGAGGGTGTTGATGGCAGCACCTTCAAGTCGCCACCGTTCAACTTCACGATTGCCGCCACGCCACCCGCCGCGCCGGTGATCGACAGCCCGTCGTCGGGCTCGATGGTGAAGGGCAGTGCGCCGGCCGGAACGACCGTGACGCTATGGCGCAAGGTTGGAGACTCGTTGGTAGCAGTTCAGTCTGGCATTCCGGTCGATGCCAATGGCCAGTGGGTCTACACGCCGGCGACGGCACTTGACGACGGATCTCAACTGGTGGCGAATGTAACCAACGGAGCGGGCCTCGTCAGCACTGAGGCCCAAGCAACGGTCGATCGCGGGGTACCCACGCAGACGGCACGCATCACGCAGGTGATCGATGACGTCGCGCTGTTTACCGGAGTGCTATCCGCATCGAAGGCGACCAATGCCGATCCATCGGATGACCCGCTCACCAACGATGCCCGCCCGGAGATTCGGGGCAGTCTGAGTGCGCCGCTGGGCGTCGGCGAAAAGCTCGTCGTCTATTCGGGCAATCGGGTGGTGGGCGAGGCCTCGGTCAAGGGCACCGATTGGAGCCTCACGCCATCCGACGCTTTAACCGAGGGTGCGCAGCCCTTGACGGCCCGCGTGGTGCGCACGGTGAATGGTCAGCAAAAAGCGGGCGCACCCTCGCCAAGCTTTGGCATTGTTGTTGACACGGTGGTGGGCGCCGAAGATCAGGCGATTACGGTACTGCGTGCGATCGATGACAAGGCCACCAGGCTCGGCCTCATTCCGAATCAGCAATCGTTCGTTACGAATGATGCAACCCCCACGTTCAGCGGCACCTTGACCTTGCCTCTGGCCGACGGCGAGGGCGTCGTCGCCTACGGTACGAGGCTGGTGGGCGGACAACTGGAATTGACGCGTTTGGGTACGGCTGAAGTGATCGGTCGCAGCTGGAGCTACACGCCGACCTTCGGACTGGCCGACGGGTTGCACGAGATCAGCTTCCGCGTTGAAGATCGGGCCGGCAATCAGTTGACTGGATCCAGCCTGCCCTACCAATTCACGGTTGATACCGTTGACACGGCAGCTCCCCGAATCACGTCAAGCAGCCAGGCGCCGGATCTGCGCGACAACGCGGGCGCCAATGTCGCTGTCTATACCGCGACCGCGTTGGATGATGATGACGTGAGCGACGGGCTGACCTTCAGTCTGGCGCCGTACGAGGGGGATGCAAGCCGGTTTTCGATCGACCCGAGGTCGGGCGTCGTCACGCTGCGCGATGACCCCGATGCCCTGATCCGGGCGGACTACACCTTCACGGTTGTTGTCAGGGATGGGGCAGGCCTCTCCGATCGCAAGGTCGTCAACCTTCGGGTTCTGGACGCGACCCCGCCGTCTGCGCCGCTGGGACGAGTGGACTTGGCCGCGGAGAGCGACAGTGGTCGAAGCGCGCAGGACGATGTGACGCGAGAGGTTCGTCCGCTGTTTGTGGTGGGTGCGTTGCCGTCTGGGGTGGTGGGTGCTGAGCTGCTGATTGATGGAGCGGTGGTGTCTGCGACGTACGACCCGGCAACGGGGTCGTTGAGGCCTGATGAGGCGTTGGGCGACGGTGAGTATGAGGTGTCGTACCGGTATGTGGACGGTGCGGGTAATCGTGGAGAGGCCTCGCCGGTGCTGGACCCAGTGCGCATTGACACGATCAGACCGTTGTCGACGTCGATCGAGGTGTTGGGCGGGACGCTGATCAGCGGTCGTTGTGAGCCTGGGGCGTGGATCAGTCTGAGCATTGATGGTGCGACGCCGGTGCGTGCGCTGGTGGATGGCTCTGGGGGCTGGAGCTATACGTTCAGCGGTGATGAGTTGGCGCAGTTGAGGCAATCGGCGTCGACGACGATCACGGTGACGGCGCAGGATGCGGCGGGCAACGAGGCGCAGGTGAGCGCGACGGCGTCGGCGAGTGATTTTGAGGCGCCGGTGATCACGGAGTTTATTCCGGGCGATGGCGGGGTGATTGCCAACGGGGCTAGTGGCAAGGCGACGTTGAACGCGGTGTTTTCGGAGGCGGTGCGCAAGGGGGCTGGGCTGATCAAGGTGTACAGCTTTGCGGGGACGCAGGCGCCGGTGCTGGTGGAGCAGATTGACGTTGCGGATGGGCGTGTCCGGGTGGAGGGTGCGCGAGGCAACGATGTGTACATCGAGCTGGGTCAGGCGGTGCAGGCTGGTGTTCGGTACTTCGTGACGTTTGACGAGGGGACGTTTGAGGACCTGGACGGGACGAAGTTTGGCGGGCTGAATCAGCTTGGGGATTCGGGCTGGGACTTTGTGGGTTCGGCGGCGATGATTGCGGCCGATTTTGTGGCGCAGGACGACATCATCAATGCGGCGGAGGCTGGCGGGGTGGTGAGCATCCGGGCGACGGTGAAGTCGTCGTCGGCGGTGGTGCAGGCGCTGGAGCTGGGAGATTTTGAGCTGGAGTTGTTTGATCCGCAGGGTGGTGCGGTAGCGGTGCAGTTGGTGTCGTATGACGGGGCCACTGGGGAGTTGTTGGCGCAGGTGGCGCCCGGGGTGTGGACGAGCGGGACGTACCGTTACGAGATCCGTGTTGGAGGGGCGGGTCACGAGACGGCAGGAGCGGCGGCTGGGTTGGAGCTGGACTACAACTTCAACAACCTGGTGGTGGATCTGCTGGCGCCTGTGGTGACGAGCAGCATTGATCACATTGATGACGATGTGGGTCGGATCACGGGTGATGTGTTGTCGGGCGGAGGGCTGTTGCCCAGCACGGATGATCAGGCGCCGTACTTGAGGGGGAGCCTGAGCCAGCCGCTTGGGATTGATGAGCAGGTGGCGGTGTACCGGCGTGTGTTGGGTTCGCAGCAGTGGGAGCGTGTGACCAACGACAACGGGATTCGGACGAAGGATCTGAGCTGGTCGTACACGGACCGTGGTTTGCAGGACGGTGGTACGTACGAGTACATGGTTCGGGTGGAGGACCGTGCGGGCAACCAGGCGGCGGCCAGTGCGGTGCGCACGATTGTGGTGGACACGACGGCGCCGCAGACGCCGGTTGTTGCGCCGGATTTGGTGGTGCCCAGTGATACGGGCAGGCGCAGTGATGATGACGTCACGGGCGACAACACGCCGACGGTGCAGGTGTTCAATGTGCCGGCTGATGCGGCGAAGGTGGAGTTGTTGCTGGATGGGGAGCTGATTGCTGCGCATTATGACGAGCAGAGCCGGACGCTGACGCCGGTGAATCAGTTGCCGGATGGGGTGCACCGGTTCAGTTACCGGTTTGTGGATGCGACGGGCAACACCAGTGGTGCGAGTGCGCAGTTGTTGATGACGATCGACACGCAGGCGCCGTCGCAGGTGTTGGCTGCGCCGGACATGGTTGCCAGCAGCGACACGGGGCGCAGCGCGGAGGATGACCTTACGGCGGACAAGACGGCTGGGTTCCGCGTTGATCGGGGTGGAGATGCGACGCTGAGTCCGAAGTTGTTTGTGGACGGGGTGGAGGTGGCGGCGCAGTTTGATGAGACGACGGGGGAGTTGACGCCGTTGATGCCGCTGCCGGATGGCGAGCATGTGATCCAGTACCTGTTGGAGGA
>JBIKMC010000289.1:0-4602 GCA_044359405.1 Burkholderiaceae bacterium | reverse complement strand
AGGCCCCGCGATGACAGCTGCAGGATCGCCCGGGGTAAGTCGGAGCATAAGGAAGATAATGACCGCCACGACCAGCAACACTGGAATGGTCGACAATAACCGACGGCCGATGTACAACCACACGCCCTGAACTCCCCGTGCCCAACTGCTTAAATCGCTGCGGCCCGCGCCAACGGGCCGCCGGCCTCACGCCTTACTTCTTCTCGACATTCCAGAAAACCACGACGGGAGCAACCACCATCCCGTCGACATTCTTGCGCAGCGCGACGGGCTTGTACCACTGGCCCAGATGGATGTGCGTTGGACTCTCCAGATAGCGCAGCTGCACCTGCTCGGCGATTTTCTTCTGGGCCGCCGTATCGGTGGCTCGGGCGAAGTCATCACGAAACTTCTCCATCTGCTCATCGCAGGGCCAGCCGAACAAGGCCTTGTCACAGGAGCTGTTCAGAAAGGCCGTGCCTACTGGATTGAGCACATCCGCCGCTACCCATGAGGTGAGAAAGCCATGCCAGCCACCCGCGTTAGGCGGATCTTTCTTGGCGCGACGGGCAACCACCGACTGCCAGTCCATGGACTGCATGTCCACCTTGAAACCTGCGCGCTCCATCAGCGATTTCGCCACTGGCGCCAGATTGGTCAGCACCTGCAAGTCGGTTGAATGCATGAGCACGATTGGCGTACCGTCATACTTGGCCTCAGCGAGGATCTCGCGCGCCTTCCTGAAGTTGGACTCCAGCTTGTCGGCCATGCCCGCCTCAGAGGCCAGCGGGGTACCGCAGATGAATAGCGCCTTGCAAACCTTGTAATACTGGGGGTCGCCGTGTACTCCCTTCAGGAAGTCTTCCTGATTGAACGCATAAAACAACGCCTGACGAACCTTGGGGTTATCGAACGGTTTGTGCAGCGTGTTGAATCGGAAAACGTACTGATTGCCCAAAGGGTTCTGGTTGAGCATCTTGACGTTCGGGTCTTTTGAGACCACCGGCAGCAGATCGCTGGCCGTGTCCTCGATGATGTCGACTTCACCCGCACGAAGCGCATTGACGGCCGTCTGCCCATCCGGCATCACTCGCCACTCAATACGATCAACCTTCGCGACCTTGCCACCCGCCATGCCGCTGGGCGGCTCACTGCGCGGCTGGTACTTCGCAAACTTGGTGTAAACGGCACGGTCGCCCGGCTTCCACTCGTCGGTCTTGAATACGAACGGACCCGAACCGATGTACTCCTTGATCTGCTCATTCGGAGAGGTTTCAGCAATCCGCTTGGGCATGATGAACGGCACATTCGACGACGGCTTGCCCAGTGCCAGCAGAACCAGGCCCGTCGGGGAGCTCAGTTGAATCTGAAAGGTCTTGGCATCAACCGCCTTCATGTCCTTCACGAAAGAGTTCAGCTTCTGACCCAGCGAGTCCTTGGCTGACCAGCGCTTGATCGAGGCGATAACGTCATCAGAGGTGACCGGCTTATCGTCATGGAACATCAAGCCATCGCGCAGGGTAAAAGTCCAAACCAGGTTGTCCGCAGACACACTCCATTTGTCGACCATCTGCGGCTTGATGTCGCCGTTGGCGTCCATCGCGAACAGGGTGTCGTAAATCATGTACCCGTGGTTGCGGGTGATGTAAGCCGTCGTCCAGATCGGATCAACAATCTTCAGATCAGAGTGCATCACGACGCGTAGCGTGGACTGGGCCATCGCAGGCGCTGACAGGCTCGTCACCGCCGCGGCAAAGGCCGAGGCGAGCGCAGCCCGCTTCAGAAAACCTTTCATAGACATTGCTCTCTCCAGAGTGTCGTGGCTGTTGTCCGACCGATCGAGCAGGGTCGGGATTTAAGAATCGGACTTCTATCGAAAGTCGCGCCAACCCGGCGGATTGTTGCCGAGTCGCAAGTGCAGTGTCAAACATTCCCGGCCCGAGCTCTTGCTGTCGCGCCGAGCAACTCGGCTTGGCTCGATCGAATCGCTGGAAAACCCTGATGGACAGACGGATGGATATGATTCTGTTTGCGGGCACAGCGAAAGGCACGGCAATCCTGCCCGATCGAATCCATTAGGAGAGCGGACTTGGCACGCATAGCAATTGGCGGCATGCAGCACGAAACGAATACCTTCGCGCCAACGCGCGCTGACTACGCAGCCTTTGAGGCCGGCGGCGGGTGGCCCGGCGCACAATATGGCGAGTCTCTCTTCGAAGCGGTGGCAGGCGCGAACATTCCCGTGCAGGGAGCCATCGAAGCCATCAAGGCGGCGAACCATCAGGTGGTACCGCTCGCCTGGGCGGCCGCATCCCCATCGGCCCACGTCACCGACGATGCATTTGAGCGTATCGCTGGGGCCATCGTCAGCAGCCTCGAGGCGGCTCTTCCGGTAGATGGCGTCTACCTTGATCTGCACGGCGCAATGGTGACGATCAGCCACGATGATGGCGAAGGCGAGCTGCTGCGCAGGGTCAGGGAGGTCATCGGACCGCGCGTGCCCATGGTGGCCAGCCTGGATCTTCACGCCAATATCACCCGACAGATGGTGCAGCAAAGCGACGCCCTATCGGTCTATCGCACCTACCCCCATGTGGATATGGCCGAAACCGGTGCTCGAGCCATATTTATGCTTAAGCGCCTGATGGCACAGGGTAAACCGTTCACCAAGGCCTATCAGACCTTCGATTACCTCACCGGCATTCCCTCGCAATCGACCTTTATCGAACCGGGTCGCAGTCTTTATGCCCTGCTTGAACGCATCGAACGCGACACGGGCGTTCACCTATCCTTCGCGCCCGGTTTTCCCATGGCCGATTTCGAGGAATGCGGCATGTCCGCTATCGCCTACGGGGAAGACGCGCCGTCCACGCATCGCGCTTTAGAGGTCTTTTCGGATGCCGTGCGCGATGCCGAAAAAGATTTTGCCCTGGAGTTGCTTAATCCGGACGAAGCCGTGCAGCGGGCCATGGCACGCGGCGAACCCGGGCGCCCCGTGGTGCTGGCTGACACCCAGGACAACCCGGGGGCGGGCGGCAATGGCGATACTACCGGGCTGCTTCGCGCCCTGGTACGTCACCGCGCCGAGCAGGCGGTACTGGGCCTGCTGATCGACCCGGACTCGGCAGCTCGGGCCCACGCCGCCGGCCAGGGTAACTCGCTTGAGTTTGCGCTTGGAGGGCGATCGGCCATCCCCGCAGATTCGCCCTTTACCGGGCGCTTTCGTGTCGAGCGCCTGGGTGACGGACGCTTTACCTGTACCGGCCCCATGTTTCTCGGCTTCCGAATGAACCTAGGCGCCATGGCCCTGCTGCAGTCAGAGACCGCGCCCGGCGTTCGAGTCCTTCTCGCATCCAAGAAATGCCAGGCCGCGGATCAGCAAATGTTCCGTCATCTCGGCGTGGACCCCGTTCGGCAGGCTATTGTGGCGCTCAAGAGCTCGGTTCATTTCAGGGCCGATTTTCAACCGATCGCTCGCGAAGTCATCGTGGTGCGCTCGCCCGGCCCGGCGCTCGCTGATCCGGCGGATTTTGCGTGGACCCGTCTTCGACAGGGGCTTCGCCTTCGTCCCTTCGGCCCTGTCTTCAACCGGTCATGAACAGAAGCCGCGGTCGCGACTCTGACATCCGCTCGTTGACACCGAGGGCGGCTGGATTACACTGCCCCGTTTTACATGGCCGTTTCGGCTTCGAGGCTCGTCTCGATGACCTTCCTTCTCATTGATATCGGTAATACCTTCCTCAAATGGGGCATGTACGCCCCACCCCAGCCGAGCACGCCGGGGGCGCCGCCCAGTACGGCAGGAAGCCGAGTGCGCGAATTTGGTAGGGTGCTGCTCGACGAAATCCCCATGGTGATGGCCGAATGGCGTCGCCTCGCTGCACCCGGTCGAATCGTCATTTCCAGCGTTGCCGGAACACGTGTGGCGAACCCGGTGCTGCGCGCTTTCGAAGTGTGGCCCGATGCACCCGAGCCGCACTGGATCAATTCGCGCGCCGAGCAGTGCGGGGTGCGCAACGGCTACCTCAACCCGGCCGCACTAGGCTGTGATCGCTGGGCTGCGCTCATCGGTGCTCATGCGCTTAACGCAGGTCGTGCGGCACTGGTGGTCGTGTGCGGTACAGCCACCACGATGGACGTGCTGACCGCTCAGGGTGAGTTTGTCGGTGGCGGCATCATGCCAGGTCTAGGACTGATGCAACGAGCACTCCATCAGAACACCGCCACCCTGCCCGACGCTCCCGGTGAATACGTAGACCTACCGCGGCAAACCGTCGATGCCATTGCGACCGGGTGCGCTCACGCGCAAGCGGGCGCTGTGGAGCGCATGTTTTTCATGCATAGACGCAACCACCCCGACCTGCGCTGCATCATCTCGGGCGGTGCGGCCCGCTCGCTGGGCCCCCGTCTGTCCATCGAGTACATGTACCAGGAGAACCTGGTACTCGAAGGGCTGTATCAGATCGCTGCATCCCTATCCTGAGGCTGACTCGCGGCCACGACGCCACGCTCGGGCCGAATCGTCAGCAACACGGCCAGGCCCGCCACGAAGAACAGCCCCGTCAGAAGAATGGCCAGGCGGTGATTGCCCTGGGTTGCCCAGGTCACCGCCCCATACGTCAG
>JBIKMC010000288.1:0-4608 GCA_044359405.1 Burkholderiaceae bacterium | reverse complement strand
CAAGGAGAAATTCATGCAAGCCAACCCCACACCCGCCGAGTCCACCACCATGTTCAACGAGACCGAACTGGCAAGCCGCTGGAAGATCAGCGTTCGCACCCTTCAGGACTGGCGCCGACGCAAAACAGGTCCGCGTTTTGTCAAGCTGCAAGGCTGGGCCGTTCGGTATCCCCTGCAAGCCGTGATCGAATTCGAGGAGCAGTCTGTTAGGCTCGTCAACTGAGTCCTGTCAGCTGTTTTTCACCGTAAATCTCGGGGAGTGTCGGTAGCAGACCGATCAACACCGTAACGGACCGTAAATTATTGGTGCAGAGGCGACTGGTTTCGAACCAACTCTCTCAACGCCTGAGTACTGCTGAGGATCAGTGAGTACCGTTTCGGGCGATCGTCCACTTTTCCATAGTCGACCCTGCAATATTCATCTCGCCGCATCCAACCGTATAAATCCGGCCTGATGACCCGAACGCCAATCGCCATGCCGAACGCCGCTGCGTCCTTTTTGGACATGGGTTCCGGCATCTCGTCGAATAGCGCAGATCCAGCGCCACAGAATCTGGACGAAATAAAACGCCTTGATCGTGCCGGCGGCTACTGCCCGCAGCAGCCAGCGCAGGTTGTATCCGGCTGCACTCAACACCGCGTTGATCGCATCGCCAATCGCCCCTTTCAGCCAACAGCGACTCATTCGATGATCAGCCTTCAAGTGCCCGATCACCGGTTCAATCGCCTGTCTGCGCTTCAACCAGCGTCGCTGCTCCTGGGTCAACGATTTGGTTTTCCCCCGGTGAATGATTTCAACCCCTGGGTTATCAGCATCAACCCCGCGATATCCAAGATCGACAAACACCTGCTTTGGCTGTTTGCCGATGTCTTCCAACAGGATCGTCGTTTGTTCGAGCTGTGCGGACAGGATGTGCCCGTCATACGGGTTACCCGGAAACGTTCGCGCGCCAACCACCAAACCGCCTCGGTGCGTGACCGCGATGCTCGCCTTCACACCAAACTCATACGGTTGTTTGGCCTTGCCTTTTGCGATGCACTCGACCTCGGGCGCGTGCATCGCATAGAGCTTGCTCTTGCCTTTGGGCTGCTGCGTGCGCAGCCTCTCGGCGCGCTCGAGAACCGTCTTCAATCGGATCACAGCCGTGTGCCGGGGATCCAGACTGACCATCTTGCGGCGCACCTCTCGCATGACGATTCCAAGCACCGTCCTCTGGCGTTTCAGCACTCGACGAAGACGCTTGAATTGTTTGGCATGCGCGTAGCCACCGGCGCGCCGCCGCAGGCTCTTGCCTTCGTCAGCGAGCGTCTGCTTCAGCGATATCCCCGCTACCTTCGCCGCTTTCACAACCTGGTAGCGCGCGATCTCAAGCAAGCGCGAGTCAGTGGGAAACGCCACCGCCTTCTCCTGCACGGTGCTATCAACGATCACACGCTCAAAATCAGCCGGCCTGATTGCCTTGCTGCTCACCGCCGTATCGATCGTGGCCTTCAGAATCTCCTCGACTCCCGCCTCGCCGATCGCCGTACGAAAGCGCCCGATCTGGGTGGCGTCACACGGAAACCGCGGCTCGAAATATTCCATGCCGCTGAAATATTGGAAGTACACATCCTGCGACCAGCGCTCAACCAGCGATTCGTCGCTCTCGTTGTAGGCATGCTTCAAATAAAGCAGGGCCACCATCAGCCGAATGGGCAAGCGGGGGCGGCCTGCATTCGAGACGCCGCCGCCCGCGATCTGCACCGACGGCCCAAAGAGACTCGACACATGTTTCGATATCCCCGGCCGATTCTTGTGTGCAAAAAAAGGCGACAGTTGCCGCTCAATCCGATCCCACGGCATGCGACGCGCGAGCACGGCCAACGGGTGTCGCAGATCGATCATCTGGTCCAGTCTGGCGCGGAAAAAATCAGCCGTATTCATCCGAAACCTCTGCGCAAAATCTCCGAGGAACTTCATCAAATTACACCAGTTTCTGGGAGATTCCGCCACCACTCAATCGCTCTACAAGCCAGTATTCATGCGGGTTTCCGGAATATTGCAGGGCCGACTATGTCTTGTCTGAGGTGTGTGGGCTAGATAGCGACGCGTTTAATGAGTGGCAAAAGTCTGCCCAACGAGGCGGATCTCGGAAGTTGGATCCAGAGGGCGACTACGCACCCGAATTTTCGGAGAGGTGGAAGTTGTCGCTTAACGTGCCCGCAGTGACCAGGGAACAAAGCGATGAGTGAGGCGATTGCGCGTCTGGACATTCCGACATGGGTAAGCCAAGCGCCGCCTGACAAGAAAGACTTTCGCGAGGCCGTTCACATCATCTTGACTGCCATCGGAACATCGACCGCCCTGAGAACCAAAATGGTGATGAAGGGCGGCATGCTCTCGGCGGGCTTGTGAATTTCACCGCCACGCTCGCCTTGGCGGCAGCGACGGCTACGAGCGACCCGAACCACGCCGCGAAAGGGCTGTCGCCGTCGGCCTTGGGCACCGCGTTCCGTGATGCAGCGGCGATTGTCGCGCATCAAACCATGTTCCTTAACACCGCTTGGCGGCTGGTGTCGACGCGCGACCGATTGCCGTCTGTCAATCAGACCGATGGGTCTGACTGAAACACTCGCGGGCCGAGGTTCGTTGAGCCTCACCCTTCAGGAGATTCCGAACCATGCAGCGATCCTACACATCAGGGTGCAAGCCCTCGCGTGCACGCGGCCTCGTGCCCGGAGGCAGCCGCCCGCGTCTTCGCTTTGAGGGCTTGGTGTTTGTCATGGCGCTGGGTGCGCTGGCCGGTTGTGGGGGCGGCGGCAGCGGCAGCGCCGAATCGCCCTTGCAAACCGGGACGGTTTCGGCGCCGCCCGAGGCCGTAACCGGTCTGGTCGCCACCGTCGGCAATTCGCCAACCGTAACGCTAAGCTGGAACCCGTCGACCGGTGCCGAGGGCTATGTGGTCTATTGGTCAGACAAGCCCGGCGTCAGTGCCGCGACCGGCACGGCCATTCGTGAAGTGCAGGCGCCGTTTGTGCATGAGGGGCTGACCGCAGGCAAGCAGTATCACTACGTGGTCATTGCGGTCAACGCGGCCGGAGAAAGCGGGCTGTCATCTGAAATATCGGCCTTGTTGCCGCCGGCCGCACCTACCGCAGTCACGGCACTGTCAGGCGATTCGCGCATCACCGTGTCTTGGCAAGACGCGCCGCATGCCGAGCGCTATCGGGTGTATTGGGGCACGCAAGCCGGCGTTGGCAAGACCAGCGGTCAAGTCGTTGACGGGGTGACAAGCCCCTGGGTTCACGCCAATCTGCAAAACGGTACCCCGTACTACTACGTGGTCACCGCCGTGGGCGCAGGCGGTGAGGGGCCGGTGTCGCAGCAGGTATCCGCCACGCCCAGCGTACCCATACCGGGTGCGCCGCTTGATCTGACCGCCCAGGCAACGCCGGGCACGGCGCGCTCCATCACCTTGGCCTGGCTTGCGCCCGGTTTGCCCGTCAATGCCCAGGATATTCAGGCGTATCGGCTTTATCGTTCGGTTGAGCCGGGCATTGCCGCGAATCCGTCCGGGGCGACGGTCACCGAGCTTGGCTCGACCACCGGCTTTGTCGATGCGGTACCGATTGCAGGCATCACCTACTACTACGCGGTGACGGCCGTGACCGCAGCCGGTGAAAGCCCCTGGTCGGTCGAGGTATCGGCCACGGCCACCGACGATGGCGATGGGGGTTCGGGCTCGGGTGACGGGTCGGGTTCGGGCGGAGGCGGGTTTGACTGCGGCGAGCCGGTGCTGTGCTGGAGCGATGAGAACCTTCGCTGAGTCGAGCGGGTTGTGTGAAGCGTCTGCGGTCGCAGGGCCGTGTACTTCTCGGCAGGGGTGATCGGACAACGATCACCCCGTCATCATGGTCGTTGTCGCGCGGTTAGCGCTCGGTCATGGCCCGCCGCATCTGCTCTCGAACCGGCTTGATCAGGTAGTCGATGGGCGTGCGTTCACCCTCGACGAAATACACCTCGGCCGGCATCCCGGGTTGCAGTTCCAGTGAGCCGGTCAGCTTGCGGTCAATCTCGACCTGCGCCACAAAGTAGGCACGCTGACGCGCAGCGTCGACGATACGGTCCGGCGAGATTCGGCTGACGCGTGCGGTAAAGACCGGTGTGGCTCGACTGTTGAAGGCGGTGAATCGCACTTCGGCCGGCATGCCTTGCCAGACTCGGTTGATGTCTTGCAGTTGCACCTGTGCCTCGATCACCAGTCGGTCATCGCTGGGCACAATCTGCAGAATGGGTGCGCCCGCGGCGATCACGCCGCCCGGCGTATGAACCTGCAGCCCAATGACAATGCCTGATTCAGGCGCGATGATTTCGGTGCGCGCCAGAATGTCGGCAGCCGCGTCAAGTCGCTCGCTGATGTCGCGAAGCCGGGCGCGTACGTCTTGCAGTCGGTCGCTGACTTCGCGTCGTACCTGGTTGCGCAGGTCGATGATGCGCAGCTGGGTTTCTCCGATTTGGGCCTGGGCCTCGGCCACGTCGGCCGACAGCCTGCCAATCGAGCCCTGCAGTTCGGCCTCGGCGCGCTTCAAGGCGTAGTAGCGGGTTTTGAGGTACATGCCTTGTTCAAG
>JBIKMC010000287.1:0-4609 GCA_044359405.1 Burkholderiaceae bacterium | reverse complement strand
CAGGGACCTGCACAAGCCGCGCGAACTCGGCGCCCCAGCCGTCCCCGTCAACAGGGACGGATACGGAGCTACGAAGAGCAGCGAGACCGTTTTGGGCTGTCTGTAAGGCCTCAGCGCTGTCCGCTTGAAGAGCCGCGTTTGCGCTGCGAGTAGCCGAAAGATTTCCCCAGGCATTGACGGTGCGAACCAGCATGACCGCATTCATCAAGAGAGCAGGGCCGCCATAGCCTGGTATGACACCAAACATCTCGGGCAAGCGCGACAAATGCTCGGATCCGGCCATCATGGCAACCGTCGCCCCATCGGCTCTGCCGATGTTGACACTGACTTGTGCCTCTTCAAGAGCGCCGCCGTTGTAGCCGTCCACGCCCACCGTCGTTCCGGTCCGCACCTCAAACGCTTCAGCAATACCCTTGAGTTGGGTTTCAATCAGGGTAGACAAGGCCTCATAGCGCCGGTCGAGCGTCGCAATTTCATCAGCGTCGGCGAGCGCAGCCATGTTCTGGGCTTTAGCGTCGTCTAACCGGTTCAGCAGGTCGTTACGGGCGACAACCCACTCATCATGCAGCGCGCCGGCATGAAGCCCCAACTGAACAACCAGGTCTTCGTTGGCGCTCTGACGCTTCGCGTCAATCGAATTGGACGCAATCGACAGGATGGTGCGAATGACCAGCGGTGCCAGGGTGAAGAGCGCTCCCTTGATCGCTGCGTTTTGCCACGAACCGGCGACATAGCCTCCGAGAAAACCGGCAGTCAGACCGAGCAGGCTGTCGACCGCCAGGCCGATGACTACCGACTTGCCGGGCGATACGCCCAGGGCTGAGAGGCCCGATGCGAGGCTATCCTGAATCGCCGCAGCCGCAGTTTGCGCATTGGACTTTTCGGCAAGGACCTTGAAGCGCTCATCAAGGGCTTTGAAGGGAGGCTCCCGGCCTTCTTCAGCCGCCTTGAGATTTCGCCATAAGCCGTAGGAATAGCACGCCTCGATCGTTGCCTTGATTGCGTACGCCGCCGATACCGCGACCGCGGCAACAGCCAGGCCACCGAACGCACTGAAGGCCAGCGCGCCCATGACCAGCGCACCCGTGCCCACTGCGGTCATGGTAGCGGTGAGCACCTTGGTCCAGAAAACCTTCTTGCTCGCATCAACCCCAGCGCGCAGGGCTGCCTGGTTATTATCAAACACGCTGCTGAGAAGCTCGTTTGCCGGCTGGGTCTGGACGCCGCCCACACCCGCTCCTTGATTGGCGGACGCAACGCCACCCGCCGCAATCGCCCCAACACCGGCTGCCGAGACGCCCGTCGCCTGAACTGGGGCGGGCGGCATGGTCTGGGCGGCCGGCACAGGCGAACGAAGCGGACGCGCCAGTTGCATATTGGCCTGGTCGGGGCGCTGAGCCTGGTCGCGGGCACCGCCTGCCGACACCCGGAAACTGCTCCCCATCATCGCGGCAGGATTGATCATGACAGTCGGTCCAGTTCGGCGCGCGCGAAGTCTCGGATACTGGGGTCGGTGCCAGGCACCTCGCACAGCTGCATGGCGGTCAGCAGCGCTTCGCGTGCTTCCTCGCGCAAGCCCAGCGCGTGCAGGCACTCGCCCAGGCGGAAGGCACAGGCCGCGCTGCTGGGATCGAGCATGTAGGCCGTGCTGTAGTGATGCGCCGCCCGCTCGATGAGCCCTTGCTGCTGAAGACATAGTGCGAAGCCAAACTGCACCCTGAACTGGTCCGGGGCAATCGCGGCAAGCTGAGCGAATCGCTCAGTGGCCGAGTCGATCTGACCGTCAGCCATGGCCTGCCAGGCCTGGGCATAAGCGCTTTCAATATTGGTCGGGCTCGCCGCTTCGATCAACTGCTCGGTCACCGGTGCACGGAGAATTTGAGCAAGCGCCTTATTAAGGGGCGCGAGTTCGGCCTCAAGGGAAGCTAAAGAGGGCGTAGTTGGTTGCATGATGAAAGTTCTGGTGGTCAATGCGTCAAGCGGCTTGTAACTCAGACCCGGCTGCCTAAAATTCGAGCGAAGCCCTTCTCGATCGCCTGCAGCTGCGATTCAATGCTAGCTTCAACCACACCGATGTCGCTTTCAAGAATGGCGGCATCGCCCTTGAGCCTGGGATCAGCCACGATATCGAGCAAGCCGATGCCGGGAAAGCGCTCGAGCAGCATAGCCGCCTGCTCTCTGACCGCCTCAGCGTGATCGGGGGCAAGCCGGAGCGTTAACTGCCGTTGATTACGCAGCACTGCCAGGCCGCTTTTGACAACGGCAAGAACCCGCTCGGTATCGGAAAAGTCATCGATAATGCGGCGCATGGATTCAAGCACCAGACTGACCGTGCGCTGCTCGATGCTGGCAAAGTGATCGACGGTTCGGGATGCGATGTCGATCATGCGTTCAGTCTGTTCCAGACGAGCCTCTTCAAGCCCGGTCTCGAAGCCGCGCCTGCGTTCGGCCTCAAATGCCTGCTGGGCCGAGGCGAGAATCTGCTGCGCCTGTTCACGCGCCTGACTGAGTAACTGCTGCGCGCTCTGCATCACGGCCACATCGTCGGCTTTCAGAACCAGCGCTGAGGCATCCGCCTGCGCGAACGACTCGGGCCCAAGACGTCGGAACTGAACAAAAGCCATGGATTAAACCTTTTCTTCCCGGGCGCTTGTCCAAAGGGCTTCCCAGGGACGAGAATCCCAGCCAGGACCGCTGGCGGAATAGTGCGCCTGAAGAAAGCTGAGACATGCTTGCACAAGTCCGTCCTCGGGTCGCGGACCTGACCAGGGCCCAATGGGCAGCTTAAGCCTGAGCCGCAAACCAATGGACGCCGGCATGGCATAGCTGGCCCATTCCACTATCGGTGTAGCCCCGTGCTCAAGCGCCTGTACTAACAGATCAAGCTGGGTTGCCCAGGGCACCTCGGCGAGTGGGCGCGCCGGGCCCGGTACGGGCGCACCGTACACAGAGCCCCAGTCTTCTTCGCTCAGATGAGGCGAGAGCAGCTCAATCTCTCGCTTGACGATGAGACGGCGAAGCATTGGTGTCGCAGCACGCAACAAGAGATGACGGCCGAGTGCCTGTAGAGCAGCGCACGGAAGTAGGGCGGCGCGGTGCGGGATCTCATCGAGCCGTAGGCTGAGGTCCTGAGGAATGCCCAGTTGAGCCATGATGGCGGCCGAGCGGGTAGCAGGACTGCAGCTGCGCAGAGCGGGCGGGACAAGTCGAGCCACCCGGTCCGGGTGCATGCCGATCGCGGGCAGCAGACAGAACTCATGGATGCTGCGGGCAGCCGGGCGTGAAAGCGACAAAATCTGGGCGGGCGTCATGCGCGAGTCTCGTCTCGGTCAGGCCGCATACCTGGACGGTTGAATTTCATTACTGACTGACATTCGTTCGATTGGCGCCACGCAGCTTCATCCAGAGGTACGCGGCAGCGCCAACCGCCGCCAGCGCAAAAACCAACAGCGCGATCAGAAGACCGCCCAAAAGACGCGCTGACGAAGCGTCCACGCGAAAGCCGAACACCGACGTCCAGTTAGATGCCGCCGACAGCCCTAGCGGAGAACTTACACTGCTGGGCACAAAAACAAGCGAGACCCGTTCGCTGGCCAGGCCTGGAATGCTATTGGCGACCAGCCGTCTGACCTGAGGCTGAAAAATTTCGACATTGGCATCGGCTCGATGCTTGATGAAAACTGCTGCGGACGACGGCGTGTTGGGGTCGCTGCCCGAACCGCGCTCAGGCAGGACCAGATGCACACGCGCAAACAGCACGCCATCAATGCGCGACAGGGTGGCGGACAGGTCTTGCGATAGCGCGTAAAGATATCGCGCCCGCTCCTCGACGGGAGAGGAGATCAGACCGTCCTTCTTAAAGACCTGGCCCATACCCGAGAAGCGCTCACGAGGCAGCCCAAGCGCGCGCAGAACATCAACGGCCTGAGCGGCGCGCGCACCCTCAATTTCGATACCGACCATGCCTTCCTTGCCAGCAACCTTGCTGGCCGAAATGCCGTTGTTGAGCAGAGCGGCAATAACCTCGTTGGCGTCTGCTTCAGGCAGCGATGACAGCAACTCGACCTTGCCGGAACAGGCCACGAGCAGACCAAAAAGACCCATCAGACTCAGGCGAGTCAGCACCCGAGCCAAGCCCTGAAGGCGCGCACGAAAGACAAGGCCAAACTTCATTGGGTCTTCACAATCTGCTCAAGATTCTGGGCAGCCTTGGTAATGAGCTTGCCCGAAAGATCGAATTGAATGGTGGTCTTCAGCAAAAGCATCTGCATCTCAAGTGCCTGGCCAATCGTAAGCTCGGGCGAGGCGAGCGTGGTGGCAGCCTGTTTCCAGGTATTTGAAACCTCGGCCGAGGTCGACTGCAGGCTGGCGAGAATGGCGGCCCCCAGCGTAGGGGGCTGCGTGGTGCCTGTCGCAGGCCCTGCGGATGCGGCCGCACCTCGCAGGTTTGCGTCGCCTTCGATGGCAGACAGCCCCTGACTCAATCGCGCCGGGTCACCCGCCGACGCAGCGTTAAGGGCAGCCTGAAAACGATCGACGTCGCTTGCGAGCGCAGTCGTAGTGCCCGACACAGGGCCCGAGTCCTGAGGGGCGACTGCAACGGCACCTG
>JBIKMC010000286.1:0-4641 GCA_044359405.1 Burkholderiaceae bacterium | reverse complement strand
ACCTCAGCCCGGAATGCCTCCGTGTGTTTACGGCGTCGGCGTGACCCCGTCACCGTTACCGCGCTATCGTCATCCACCTTCGCCCCCGTTCGTCAAAGAACGGCAGCGTCCTACTTCTACAGCCTCAGCTCAAGATGGGTTTACCGGACGGGCTAACAGGAGCCACCATCAATAGTGATAACGGCCTTGCAGAAACTCAACGCGATCGACTTTGACCAAATACACGCATCGATGCTCTTGCGTGATACGCCTTGACCAAACATCTGCACCCAAATATTTCAGAGGTTCTGGTTTGCCAATGCCATCAAATGGATCCTTCAGGATTGCACGAACAAGCTCCAATAGACGCTTTGCTGTCCTTCTGTCCGTTTCAACCCAATGCTGCAGGTCTTCTAAAAATTCAGAGTGGCAAACCGCGACCCGGTCACCATCACGCATCCAAACCCACCTGCTTTTGCAACTCGGAAAGTTTGGTCGGCTTAAGCGAGCTTGATCGTGCACGCGACAGGGCGCTGAGCAGACGTTCTGCATTTTTGGTCGAACGAAGTAGATGAGCGGTTTCAACCAGACTCTCGAGCTCATCAGCGGCAATCATGGCCACGTCGCCACCGGCGCGTCTGCGCACGACGATCACTTCACGGTCATCTACGGCGCGATCCATGAGGGCCTTGAGCTGCTCGCGCGCTTGGCTATATGTGGTTTCGATGGTCATTCGAGGATGCCCCTGAGTTGTACAGAAAAATTGTACATGTTTCGGACTAGATCGCAAATACCCATATCAAAGCTTGCAGTGCGGGGCGGTGGCGATACGACATCGAAATTGTCTTGCCAGCGTCCGCACGCCCGGTGTTCGTACCCAGCGGTGTGGCGTGGAGCGGGGAGCGTTCCGGTATCACGCGACCTGGCAATTCGAGGGCACTCGCCTGAAGGTCATTCGCGAACTGGTCATTGAGCGCGACCGCGGTTACTGTGTGCCACAGGATGGGCGAGATTTCATTCCGATGCGCGAAGCGATACGGCGGGATTTGATGGGGCAGGTGGTGTTTGGGCTCACGCCATGAGCCTGTGGCCTGATCGGGATTGAGGCAAGTCTCATGGACGGTGAGCCTGTTTCGCTCGGGATGATCTTTCCGGGCTTTTCCCAGCGGATGTTTGCCCACTGGTACTCCGGCACACTCCAGATTCCCGCGGGCGAGTCGCTCGAGTACGAGCACATCGGTCATGCCCGAGTGCACGAAGAAACGCTGGAGATCAAGGTCGAACGGGGCGTCGTTGTGAGTCAAAAGCGCCGCAAGAACACCAAGCCGCTCGAGGGGCAGGGCGAACTGTTCGACATACCATCCGAATTCCGGCGTTCCCTGGGAGAATGACGAGATGGCGATATGGCTTGCGGTGTATCTAGGAGTCGGCGTGATCGTTCTCGGCACGATGATCCCAGCCTATTTGCGAGAGCGCCCGTCCAAATGGGCTCGCCTGATGATGGAGGAAATCCGACCCGGCCAACTCTCGCTCCGGCCGGAAGCACAAGGAGCGGTCCGGGAGGTAGCGAATGGGCTGAAGCACTGCTTGAAAAGGCCTCGAGAGGAGGCCAGCAGGCCATGCGGGCCGCAACGTGGGTGAACACCGAGCAGGCCTCGAAAGATCCGACGTGGATGCCGCCCCGCCATAACAACGGGGAAGGCCGTCGGCGGCGCCGAAGCGAGCGTGAGGTGCAGGCGTCGCGTCCACCGGGGTAATGGCGGCAGCACGCATCGGTACAGATCGATCGTGCAACAAGGGAAGTCCGTGGTGATGATCGACCGGCCGTTGATCAACGACCACCTCGTGAGGGGTGGAGCCGACCGCTGCGGATGGCGGATGGGGGTGTAGTAGTCATGAAGCCGGGTAACGCTGGTGGAGCGAAGGCCCCCGTTCCGATGCGAAGGTGCAAATCGGGAAGAGCACGGGGATTGGCGTAAGCCTATCAACCCCGCTCGATTCGGTTCGGACCTCGCAGAGCACGTTACGGGCGAAAGCCAAGAGCGAAGCAGCCTACCGAGTTACGGCAAGTTAATCTGCGTATTATCCTACGAGCGCATTCCTGCACCAAGCCGGGAACCGGTATCCAAAGACGATTCCTCCCGCACCAGCAGGCCAAATCGCATGTCAGTGGAGGGGTACGAAGCGATCCGCCCCTCGACCGGAAGGTTGGATCGCTTCGCCCAGGGGCCGATCAGACCACCAGAACTCCGGTCTGGACGTACAGGGTTGCCGTGCTGCTGGAGTGATTCCAGGTGGCAAACTGGATCGAATCCAGCGTCGTCGATGCGCCCTGGGCCCACCCCGAGGTACCGTCGCCGTCCGTCAGGTCAACCTTGTCGCCCGCATTGCCCAGCACCATCAACTGGTGCCGGCCGGTGGGCGCAAACACGTTTTGGCGGGTAATCGCCAGGACGTCGTCCCCGCCAAGGACCAGGGCGTTGTCACCCTGCCCGGTCAGGTCGATCTTTTCAAGACCGGACACGCGGCCACACCCTCCGGGGCTCAGTTCAGCGCTGTCCAGAATGGCTGCAAGATCAAGGGTTTTTCCGGCAGCCGCGATTCGCAACGTGTCGATTCCCGCGCCTGCGTCGACCCGGGCCAGCATGCCTTCCATGAAGCTGTCGATGTTGTCGGCATTCAGCACGATGAGATCATCGCCCGCGCCGCTCATGATGGCATCGCCCCCGCCGCCGCCCACGATGGTGTCAGCGCCGTCACCGCCGTAGATCAGATCGGCGCCTGCGCCGGACTGAATCAGATCGTTACCGCCGCCACCGCTCAGCGCGTCGACACCGGCACCGCCCTGCACAGTGTCCGCAGTCGCGTCGCTGGGCGTATCGTCGTCCGTGATTCGGGCTTCCGCTGTGCCGGCAAGAATTTTCTGGGTGGGCGCCGTAAGCGTGGGCAGCGTCACACCCAGGAGACGCAGGCTGAAGGCTTCGGTGCCCTCGATGACCGTGTCGGCCGCAACGCGGATGTTGACCGTCTTGCTCACCTCGCCCTCTACGAAGGCCAGGTCTCCGGAGGGGAACCCGCCCTGGTTGCCCAGCGTGTCCTGGCCCAACGCAAAGTCGGCAGAATCGACGCCGTTCACGCCCAGCGGGCCCACCGCCCAACTGACCCGCGCGGGTCCGAGGACGCCCGCTCGCGAGATGACGAACGCAATGAGCTTCGGGCTGGCCGCGTCGGATCCCTCGACCGCCGCCAGCAGGCCGCTGCGTGTCACCGATATCCCGGTATCGTCGTCGATGACCGTCGCTGTCGCGGACGCATTCTGATAGCCCGGGGCCGAAATCGTCACTCTGAAATCCCGATCCGGCTGCGCGGCGGTATTAGCCGCCAGCGCAATCGGGAACGAGGCTTTGGTCTCGCCCGCGTTGATCACAAATGAGCCGGTCAGGCCCTGGCTGAACGTGGCGTTCCAGGCGGTCGCCGTCAGAGATGAGGTATCGGTGCGCGTGATCGTGTAGTTGAGCGTGACAGCCTGGGACACATCGCCTGCCCGCACAGCCTCAAAGCTCATGGTCGACGGGTTGTTCGTGTCATTGCCCTCGCGCGCGGCGCTGGAGGCGACCCCGAGAGACAAGGGGGCAGCGTCATCGTTCTTCAGGGTGACGACCGTCACCGAAGCCTCGGGATTGACAGTGGCCGGGCGGCTTCCGGCGGGCACCGTGGTGGGCGTGCTCAAGCGCACGACGAAGGTTTCGTCGGCTTCAAACAACGCGTCACCGCGCAGGTTGAGGATCACCGTTACGGTCGCGGCATTGGCCGCGAACTGAACCTGGCCGCTGGGCAGGGCGCCGTTGATGAAGTCTGCTGCGCTCACGCTGCTGTCGCCCCATTCGGCAACCCGATAGTCGACACTTGCCGCGCGTGAAAGATCGCCCGTTCGGGTGAACGTGAGGATCACCGGTGTTGTACCGTCGACTTCCAAGGCCGGATTGCCCTCCGACACGGACAGGGTTTCGACCTGCATGGCCACCAGGGCGTCATCGTTGCGCACCGACACGGTTGCAAGACCCTGTGCCACCGACGCATTGAATACATCGGTGATACGCAGTTGCATGGTCTCATCCGCACCGAACACATTGTCGCCACGAATCTGAACAGTGACCGGCTGGCTGGCCCGGCCCATGTAATCCGTGCGCAAGGTGACTGTACCGGGTCCCATGCCGCTGGAGAGGTCGCTGCCGTCGACCGCAGCCGGACTGCTTCCCTCGATGACATAGTTCACCGTGATCAACTGGTTGGGCACGCCCTCAACGCTCAGCATGAAGCTGACCGGCGTGTTGACGCCCTGGTCACCTTCCAGTACCGACGGCATCATGGCCGAAGCCCGAACACCGTTGTCGTCGTTGAGGATCAGGCCGAGCGCGGTGTCGGTGGTGATGCTCGCGCCCCCGTCGGGCGTATTCAAGTTGCTCAACACCACCTTGAAGCTTTCGGCGGCCTCAAACTCGGCATCGCCCGAGAACCTAAGGTAAATCGGCTTGACGACCTCTTGCGGCAAGAATGAAACCGTGCCCGAGGGCCAGAATCCGCCAAAGTCGGTGGCGTTGACACTGGCCGTCGCTTGCGCGTTGGGCTGCACCGCCCAATCGACGATCGCCGCCCCGCTCA
>JBIKMC010000285.1:0-4644 GCA_044359405.1 Burkholderiaceae bacterium | reverse complement strand
GAGCTGCAGGAAGTGTTGGGCGACGGCAGCGGGGTCACGGGTGTGAGACTGCTGGACAAGCGCTCCGGCGGTACCCGCGACATCGCGCTGCAGGGGGTATTCGTGGCCATCGGCCACACGCCCAACACCGGTATATTTGAAGGTCAGGTCGACATGAGCAACGGCTACATTCGCACGCGTGGCGGACTTGACGGCATGGCCACCGCCACCAGCATTGCCGGCGTATTCGCCGCAGGCGATGTGCAGGACCATGTCTACCGCCAGGCCATCACCAGCGCGGGCACGGGCTGCATGGCGGCGCTGGATGCCCAGCGCTACCTCGAAGCGCAGGCCTGAGGGCGGCACAGGTGCCGGTATGGCTCGCAAAGCGCCCGCCCTGTCTGGCCTGGACCAGCTGGCACCCCTGGTCGCCACGCTGAAGGAAGAGGCCAGGCTCGCCCGCGAGGCACAGCGTCGCAAGGCTCAGGTCGCCGCCCAAAAGGCCCGCGAGGCTTCCCTCTTTCAGAACGAAGTGGCCGATGCCGTTCCACTATCGTCGCGCGGCCGAATCGAACCGGTTCGCCAGGGACCACCACCTCGGCCTCAGCAGCGTGAGCAGGATGAACAGGCGGCTCTGGCCGAGTCGCTATCGGACGAAATCGACATTGAGCGTCTGCTGGACACCGATGAGGCCCTGTCTTGGCGTCGACCTGGAATCGGCGCTGATGTGGTCAGGCGCCTGCGCAGGGGCGAGTGGACGGTGCGCGCTCAGCTCGATCTGCACGGTTTCAGGGTCGAAGAAGCCCGCGAGGCGCTGGTTGGATTTCTGGCGCAGGCGCAACGCAACGAGTGGCGCTGCCTTCGCGTCATTCATGGCAAGGGGCTCAGCTCGCCCGGGCGCGAACCCGTACTCAAGGGCAAGGTGTTGAAGTGGCTGACGCAGCGTGAAGAGATTCTGGCCTTTTGCCAGGCGCGCCCCAATGACGGCGGCAGCGGCGCGCTGATTGTGTTGCTGAAGGCAACACCGCCCGCACAGTCTGCCTGAACGCAGTCGCGTTCAAACCGGTTTAAAACCCTACAAGAGCGCCGGCGCTTTCGCTCAGATTGCGGCGTCGCCAGTCTCTCCGGTGCGAATGCGTACCACCTCTTCGACATTGGTGACGAAAATTTTGCCGTCGCCAATACGACCGGTGTGCGCCGCGCGAACAATGGCATCAATCGCACGATCGACCATGTCGGCTGCGACGATGACCTCGACCTTCACCTTGGGCAGAAAATCGACCACGTATTCGGCGCCACGATAAAGCTCGGTGTGGCCTTTTTGTCGACCGAAGCCTTTGACCTCGGTAACCGTGAGACCCGACACGCCAAGTTCGGCCAGAGCCTCACGCACCTCATCGAGCTTGAAGGGTTTGATGACCGCGCTGATCTGTTTCATCGCCTTGATCTCCGGCTGGGCTGATGTTGATTGGGCACTGAGCTAAAAGGGGACAATCGCCCGCAGGCTCAGTCGCGAAAGCGTGAAGTGATGGGCATGCGCCAGTCACGACCGAAGGCCCGTGCTGTGACGCGGATACCCACGGGCGCCTGCCGGCGCTTGTATTCACTGATGCGTATCAGCCGCACCACCTTGTCGACTGCTTCGCGCGGGTACCCGGCAGCGACGATCTCATCGCTTGAGCGGTTTTCCTCCATATGCATCTGCATGATGGCGTCGAGCACTTCATAAGGCGGCAGCGAATCCTGGTCAACCTGGTTGGGTCGCAGCTCGGCCGAGGGCGCTCGGGTGATGATGCGCTCGGGAATGACCTCGCGTTGGCGATTGCGCCAACTTGCCAGGCGATACACCAGCGTCTTGGCAATATCCTTGATGACCGCAAAGCCCCCGGCCATATCGCCGTACAGCGTGCAGTACCCCACGGCCATCTCTGACTTGTTACCTGTGGTGAGCACAATGGAGCCGTATTTATTGGATAAGGCCATAAGCAGCGTGCCCCGTATGCGCGCCTGCAGATTTTCTTCGGTGGTATCAGCGGCAAGCCCGGCGAACTCGTCTTTGAGGGTTGCGCGAAACGCGTCAAAGCAACGTTCGATCGGAAACTCATCGTAGCGCACGCCCAGTCGGGCCACCATGTCGCGTGAATCAAGCCACGATATTTCGGCCGTATAGGGCGAAGGCATCATCACCGCGCGCACCCGGTCGGCGCCCAGCGCGTCGACGGCAATGGCCAAGGTCAGCGCCGAATCGATACCCCCCGACATACCCAGCACCGCCGAAGGAAACCCGTTCTTGCCCAGGTAATCCCGCACACCCAGCACGAGCGTGCGGTAGACCTGCTCTTCAAGCGATAAAGCGGGCGATACTTCGGCCGGCTTAAAGTGCACAGGGCCATCAGGACCACCCGTCACATCAACCACCATCAGCGCGGGCTCGCAAAATGCAGCCTGCGCGCGCAGGCTGCCATCGGCATCCAGCGCGAACGACAGGCCATCAAAAACCAGTTCATCCTGCCCGCCCACGAGGTTGGCCGCCAGCATGGGCAGCCCCAGCACACTCACGTTGGCGCGTGCGACCTGATGCCGCTGATGCTGCTTGTTCATGTGAAAGGGCGAGGCATTGAGTACCAGCAGCACCTGAGCACCCGCCTCACGGGCACGGCCAGGCGCGGCTGGGCGCCAGAAGTCTTCACAGATAACCACACCGAAGCGAACACCGCCCGCGTCAAACACCAGGGCCTGCTCAGACGGCGTGAAATAGCGTTGCTCATCAAACACGTCGTAGTTGGGAAGCTCGGCTTTGCGGTACTCACCCACCACGCGGCCCGCCCGCAACACCAGTGCTGCGTTGTAGCGCTGCCCCTCGCGCAACAAGGCAGTGCCGACAACCAGAAAAAGATCAAGCGCCGCAGTCTGAGCAAGGATTTGCTCAAGCGCGGCCTGCGCCTTTTCGTAGAATGCGGGGCGCAGCAGCAGGTCTTCAGGTGGGTATCCGCACACTGACAGCTCGGGGGTCAGCAGCACACGCACCTGACGAGACACCGCGTCGTTGGCCGCGGCAATAATGCGCTGAGCGTTTCCCGCGAAATCGCCCACCACCTGATTCAGCTGTGCAGCCGCAATCCTCATGACATCCTCAGATACAGGTTCCCGTGCTCAGCCGGATTCGGCAGCCCACCGCAGCGATGGAGCACTCCCCGACAACACCGCGGAGGATTATCGCACGCAGGTTCATGCCAGCATCGATGAACTACCCGCGTCCCAGTGGGATGAACTGGCACGGGTCAGCGGCGGCGATCAACCCTTCATGCGGCACCGCTTTCTGCAGTTGCTCGAACACACAGGCTGCACGACCGCACAGACCGGCTGGCAACCCATGCATGTCGCGATCTGGCAGGGCCAGCAATTGAAGGCGGCGGCGCCGCTCTGGCTGAAGTCGCATTCCTGGGGCGAGTACGTGTTTGACTGGGCCTGGGCCGATGCCTATCGCCGCCATGGGCTTGCGTATTACCCCAAGCTGCTGTCGGCGGTCCCGTTCACACCGGTACCAGGAGCCCGCCTGCTGGCCTGCGACGAGCCGCACCGCAGGCTTCTCGCCCAGGCATTGGTCAGCCTGGCCCAGAAGCAGAATCGCTCTTCACTGCACGTGCTGTTTCCCACCGAGTCTGAATCCGAGTATCTGGTTCAGGCGGGCGCCATGCAGCGTCGTGGTGTGCAGTTTCACTGGCACAACCGGGGTTGGACCGACTTCAATCAATTTCTCGAATCCCTGACCCAGAGCAAGCGAAAAAAAATTCGTGCCGAGCGTCGCAAGGTGAGTGAGGCTGGCGTTGAACTGCGCAGGCTCAGGGGCCGTGAGATCACCGCCGCTGATTGGCAAGCCTTCAGTCTTTTCTACCAAAACACCTATGCCGCGCACCAGTCAACGCCTTATCTGAATCAGGCGTTTTTCGAAGGTCTGGGTACACACATGCCCGAATCAGTCCTGATGGTGATGGCCTGGCAAGCGGGCGAACGCATTGCGGCCAGTCTGCTCATGCAAGACTCGCAGCGTCTGTATGGTCGCTACTGGGGCGCTTCACGGGCCGTGCCCTGCCTGCACTTCGAGGCCTGCTACTACCAGGCCATCGAGGCCGCAATCGAGGCAAAAATTGCCGTTATCGAAGGGGGTGCTCAGGGCGAACACAAGATGGCACGCGGCTTCGACCCGGTGCCCACTCGCTCAGTGCACTGGCTGGCCGAGCCCGCTTTCGCCGATGCGGTTGACCGCTTTTTGCACCGCGAAGGACAGATGCTCAGCGGCTATCTGGATGAACTGGCCGAGCACAGCGCGTTCAAGGCCAGCACCTGATCAGAACTGCGGCTTGACCTCCGCGGTGCGGAAACGCTCGATGCCGGCCATGATCTCCTGAGCCGCTTCGTCCGGCCCTGCCCAGCCCTGCACCTTCACCCACTTGCCGGCCTCGAGATCCTTGTAGTGCTCGAAAAAGTGCTGAATGGTGGCCAGACGCTCAGGGTTGATGTCCTGTACCGACTTCCAGTGCTTGTAGATGGGCAGAATCTTGTCGATGGGTACCGCCAGAAGCTTGGCATCATCGCCCGCCTCATCGGTCATGCGCAGCACACCCAGGGGACGGCAACGCACCACCGCTCCGACAGCAACGGGAA
>JBIKMC010000284.1:0-4660 GCA_044359405.1 Burkholderiaceae bacterium | reverse complement strand
GTGCGCTTAAAGCGGGTCGCGAGCCTGATCTTGACGCTCCGCTGGCCGCCACCACCGAGATCAAGCTGCACGTTCCGGCGCTGCTGCCCGCTGACTATTGCGGTGATGTGCATGAGCGGCTCATGCTTTACAAGCGCCTGGCCAACTGCCGGCAGGATGGCGATCTGGAAGCGATGCAGGAAGAGCTGGTCGATCGCTTCGGCAAGCTGCCCGACGCGGCCCGAGCACTTTTTGACACACACCGACTACGTATCCGATCTCAGGCACTGGGCATCCTCAAAATCGACGCAGCAGCCGAGACCATTGTGATGCAGTTTGCAAAAGACTTGCCCATCGATCCTGCGTCCATCATTCGACTGCTTCAGCGACGCAAGGATGCTCGAATGTCGGGGCCTGAGCGAATCCGTTTTTCAATCCAGACTGAAGACTACTCGGCCAGAATCCGGGTCATTCGCGAGATCCTCACATCGCTCACTCCCTGAAGCCCTGATCGTTCTGGCCCGGTATACATGCCAACTCCATGTCACGCCTCATCGTCCAACACCCTGCACTAAGCGAAGCCACGGTCGCCGCGTTCTCGTCTCTGACGGGGTGGGCGCCTGCGTTTCGTAGTCCTGCCCTCGCTCGATGGGACAGCGTCCGGCTTGACGAAAATGTTCTCAGTGCAATGGCTGAGCAGTTGCAGGTCGATGCCGAAATCGTGGATCCAAGCCTAAGCCTCAGCTCGATTCGGCTGGCTGCCTTTGACATGGACTCCACCCTTATCACCATCGAATGCGTCGATGAAATCGCCGATTTCGCGGGACGTAAAGCCGAGGTCTCGGCCATCACGGAAGCCGCCATGCGCGGCGAGATCAGCGACTATGACGAAAGTCTGCGGCGTCGGGTTGCGCTATTGCAGGGTCTGCCCGAGTCAGTCCTGCACCGCGTCTGGAACGAGCGGGTGCGCTTGTCACCGGGCGCTGCGGAACTCATCAGCGCCCTGAAGGCAGCCGGCGCACATATCCTGCTGGTATCGGGCGGTTTCACTTTCTTCACAGAGCGCCTGCGCGAAAAGCTCGGTCTGGATTTCGCCCGTGCCAATGTGCTTGAGGTCGAAAATGGCCAGCTAACCGGTCGCCTGCTGGGTCCGATTGTCAACGCCGAGCGCAAGCGCATCATTCTTGAACAAATCTGCGCGCAGCTTGGGTGCAGCCCGCTTCAGGCCCTGGCAGTTGGCGACGGCGCCAACGATCTGAAAATGATGTCGATTGCCGGCATCTCAGTGGCCTACCGTGCCAAACCGGTCGTGCGCAATGAGACCACCCATGCCGTCAATCATAACGGCCTGGATTCCATTCTGAGACTGTTCAGCGCCGACGCGTAAGCGCCCGGCGCCAAGCGGCCCGAGACTCAGTCGGATCAGGGAACCAGACGGGCAAGATCCAGGGGCTGCCGGATGTCAACCCCAGGCAGAACCCACTGCAGCACATCGTCAAGGCCTTTGGCACTGACGGGCGCGAGTGCTGCGCCCGGGTGACGTACTGAGGCGTTGGCTAGCAATCCGCGTCGACGCAGTAGCTCTTTTCGGACGGCCACGCCAGGCTGTTGCTCGAACACGATCAGGGGCAGAAAGTGGGCGAAGATCCGTCGCGCACGAGCGTGATCACCCGCCTGATGGGCGGCCACATGGGCAAGCAACACCTCTGGGAAGGCGAAACCCGTGTTGTAGCCCGCCGAGCCCTGGTCAAGATCAAACTGACCGTAAAGGGCGCCCAGCCCCGTCAACATGGGCACCTGCCGCTTGATGGCACTCTTGATTGCTGCGATCTTGGGCGGCGACGGCACCGCCTCAGCCTTCACGCAGGCGATGTTCGGGCATTCGTCGACCAGCCGCGCGATCAACGGCACCGGCATATGCACACTGGTTGAGGCGGGATGATCCTGAAGAACGACCGGAATACGTGCGCCGGCCGCCACGCGACTAAAGTACTCGCCCACCCGAACGTCACTGGGTACGCCCTCAGCGGTGGGCGCAACCATGACTGCGGATGCACCCAGATCAGCAGCCATCGCCGCCAGGTCAAGGGTTGCCTGGGTACCGGGGTGCGAGACACCGACGATGACCGGGATCTTTCCGGCCACGCCCGCCACGGCGGCGCGCACGATCGCCTCGCGCTCACGATCGCCCATTCGGTTGGCCTCACCCAGAACCCCCAGCACCGTTACACCATCTACCCCGATGCGAACCATGAAGTCGAGCATCTGTCGCAGTGAGCCCTCATCGAACCGCTCTTGGGCGTCGAAGGGTGTGGCCAGAATCGGAAAAACCCCTGTAAATTTCATGCTGCATTCTCCTGACTCACTCGCTCACCGATAAGGTCATGATCATCTGACCCGGTGATGCGAACCTCAACGAACCCACCAATGGGAAGTTGGCCCGAGCCGGTGAAACGGACCACACCGTCAATCTCGGGCGCGTCGGCGGCGCTGCGCCCCACTGCGACCACACCTGCGCGAGACTTCTCGACGCCATCAACCAATACTTTGACCGTCCGACCCACGTGTCGGGCCAGACGTCGCCGCGAGATCTCCGCCTGCACAGCCATGAAGCGTTCGCGTCGCTCTTCGCGCACCGCCTCGGGCAACTGGCCTGGCAAATCGTTAGCCGTCGCGCCAGCAACGGGCGAATAGGCGAAACAGCCCACGCGGTCGAGCTGCGCCTCGCGCAGAAAATCAAGCAGGTACTCAAACTCAGCCTCGGTCTCGCCTGGAAAACCCGCAATGAAGGTGCTGCGCAGCGTGATCTCGGGACAAGCCTCGCGCCAGGCGCGCACCCGCTCAATGTTGCGCTCACCGCTGGCCGGGCGCTTCATTGTCTTGAGTACGCGCGGATGCGCGTGCTGAAAGGGGACATCCAGATAGGGCAGGATACGGCCCGACTGCATAAGCGGCAGTAGATCATCCACGTGCGGATAGGGATAGACGTAGTGCAACCTAACCCAGGCATCATGATCAGCCGCCAGAGCGCCCAGTTCGGTCGCCAGCTCAAGCAGCCGGGTGCGAACCGGACGACCCTCAACAAAACCCGTGCGGTAGCGTACGTCGACCCCATAGGCGCTGGTGTCCTGGGACACGATCAGAAGCTCGCGAACGCCGCCGCGAAGCAGCGCCGATGCCTCTCGGACCACCTCGCCAATGGGCCTGCTGACAAGGTCGCCTCGCATGGAGGGAATGATGCAGAAACTGCAGCGATGATTGCAGCCCTCGGAGATCTTCAGGTACGCGTAATGTCTGGGCGTGAGCTTCAAGCCCGCCTCGGGAACCAGATCGGTAAACGGATCGTGCGGGCGAGGCAAATGCGCATGCACCTGGTCCATCACAGCCTCAGTCGCATGAGGCCCCGTAACGGCCAGCACTGAAGGGTGCACCTTCTGCACCAGAGAGGCGCCATCTTCGGCTTGCTTGGCGCCCAGACAGCCCGTGACGATGACTTTGCCATTTTCGGCCAGAGCCTCACCAATCGCATCGAGAGATTCCCGCACGGCATCGTCAATGAACCCGCAGGTGTTGACGATGACCAGATCGGAACCGGCGTAGTCGGGAGCGATTTCATACCCCTCGGCTCGCAGTCGGGTCAGAATCTGCTCGGAATCGACGAGCGCCTTGGGGCAGCCCAGTGACACGAAACCTACGCTGGGGGCGGCAGCCGGCTCGGCACGGCGAGCACGCTTTCGTTCGCCAGGTGAGGCGCTGGAGGCAGTTGCGTTGGAGGGGCGAGTCATAGAAGCCAGATTCTACCCGCCCCGCAGACAGAGAGGTCAGCGCTCAGTACCCTTACCCGCCGGAAATGGAAAGGACTGAAACATGTTGCGGGTCTGCGCCTGCATCTGCTCCTGCATCTGAACAAAAAGATTTTTGCTCTGCTCGATGTAGTTGCCCATCATCGCCTGCATAACGGGGGCCTGCATGGCCATGAACTGCGTCAGCAGCTCGGCGTTGGGCACCCCTTTACCTTCGTAAAGCGACTTGGACTGCTCCTGCAACTTGCCTTGCAGTTCGACAAACGTGTCCATGGTCTTTTCGAGATACGTGCCCATCATGCCCTGCATGGCATGGCCGTAAAAACGAATGATTTGAGACAGCATGTCGGAGGAGAACAGCGGCGCACCGCCGGCCTCCTCCTCCAGGATGATCTGCAACAGAATACTGCGCGTCAGGTCTTCGCCCGATTTGGCGTCAACCACCGCGAACGCCTCATGCTCCAGAACCAGCTGCTTGACGTCCGCCAGTGTGATGTAGGCACTGGTACGCGTGTCGTACAAGCGACGGTTCGGATACTTCTTGATCAGCCGTGAGGCATTGCCCATCCCTATCTCCGCTGCGGGGCCAGGTCAGCCCATGTGCAAGCCACCGTTGCAGGAGAACTCTGCACCCGTGGTGAACCCTGCGTCGTCTGTGGTGAGCCAGCCAACGATGGAACCGATCTCTTCAGCCTTACCCAGCCTGCGTACCGGAATTGTCTGGATGATCTTTTCGCGCACATCCTCGCGCACCGCCATCACCATGTCGGTTGCAATATAACCCGGCGCGACGGTATTCACAGTAACACCCTTGCTGGCCACTTCCTGCGCCAGGGCCATCGAAAAACCATGCATGCCCGCCTTGGCCGCCGAATCAT
>JBIKMC010000283.1:0-4662 GCA_044359405.1 Burkholderiaceae bacterium | reverse complement strand
AAGCTGGTGCCAGACACGCAAGCGTGCCCGCCAGGCCCTGCCTCAAAAGCCCTCGCGGTTTATTGCGGAGATGGGACTTAAGGTGCCGGCTGCGGGCGCCACCACGGTCAGTCAGGCCGACGGCCGCGCGCGACTGGGGGCGCTTAAAGCCTTGCTGGACAAGCGTTAAAGGCCCGACCCGCCGAGCGAGCATGACCCGCTGAGTGCCGCATCGACACGCAGCTAACCGAGCGAGGATCTATTTGGCCGGCTCGGGTGGCGGCGGTTCCTGGAAATTGCCGCCGGCGCCATTGACCAGGTACACCACGGCGCGTCCGAGTTCGTAGTCAGAGGCCGCGCCACCGCCCTGGGCCGCCATGGCGCCCTTGCCCTTGATGACGGAAGTGAGCAGGGCCTCGTAGCCCGTCTTGATACGATCGGCCCACGCGGCGGCGTCACCCGCCTTAGGGGCGCCGGCAGCGCCCGACGCATGACAGGCCGCGCACTGGCCCTGATAGATCTGCTCACCGGTTTTCATGACGCGCGGTGCGTTGGCGTCGACCAGCTCAAACCCGGCAACCGGACGAATGCGCGTTTCGACAGCGTCAGCGGTCATGGCGCCGCTGCCCGCACCGGTGCGCTTGCCAGCACCCACAAACTTCACCAGCAGCACGATGATGAGTATGGGCACCACAAAGGCGAGGACGACAACCGTGATGAGTTGGCGGGGAGTCTTGATGGGAGTGTCGTGTTCTTCGCTCATGATGGGCCGTTGAGAGGGTGCCGGTCAAAGCTTTGAATTGTAACGGGAAACGAGGCACGCCATGAAGCCCTGTCGTGACGCGTGGTGCGAAAGCGGGTATCCTGTCGCTCCTGCCGCACACTGCAGGCGCCCGTAGCTCAGTGGATAGAGTACTGGCCTCCGAAGCCAGGGGTCGCGCGTTCGATCCGCGCCGGGCGCGCCAACCGCCGAGCCATGGCCAGGCTCCTCGCCTGGCCCATCAGGTTTGGCCACCTGGCCGTGCCGAGTCGGCCTGATCACATCGGAGTCCCTCATGAAAATCCGAATTTCCGCCGGTGGCTACCGGTTTATCGCCGAAACTAATCCGGATGCGCCCAAGACCGTGGCCGCCTTCGCAAAATTGCTGCCGTATCGCCAGAAAATCATCCACGTGCGCTGGAGTGGAGAAGGCTGCTGGGTGCCATTAGGTGACTGGGTTCTCGAGCACGAGGGCAAGCCGCTCAGTTTTGAAAACGCCACCAGCCACCCGGCCCCCGGTGACATTCTGTTTTATCCGGGCGGGTACAGCGAGACTGAGATCATCATGGCCTATGGCGCCTGCTGCTTTGCCAGCAAGCTGGGCCAGCTCGCCGGCAATCATTTTTTGACGGTGGTAGAGGGCCGGGAGAACCTGCGTGCCCTGGGCGTGAAAGTGCTCTGGGAAGGCGCGCAAGAGATCCTGTTCGAAGCAGTCTGAGCGCTCACAGGGGGGCCATCGGCACCCAGGCTCATATAGGCAATGGCCAAAGACGCTAATCGGGCTGCCCCCCGCAAGCCAGCGCCGGCACGTGCGCCCGCTGTCACACGAGCGATCGGCATTCTCAAGGTCTTGGGTGAGTCTAGCCATCCGCTGGGCGTCAATGCGATTGCCCGTGCGATCGATGTGGTGCCCAGTTCTTGTCTGCACATTCTTCGCGCGCTGGTGGAAGAGGGCATGGTGCATGTCGACCTGCGCACCAAACAGTACAGCCTGGGCCTGGGTTTGTTGATGCTCGCCCGGGATATGACGGGCCGCAGCCAGTTCGCCTGCACCGTTCAACCCGAGCTCGAGCGACTGGCACGCGAGCACTCAGTCACTGCTACCGCCGTTGAACTGGACACTCGCGAACGGCTGGTCGTGGTGGCTCTGGCACAAGCTCCCACCCTGTGGCGACTGCAGGTGGGTCTGGGCGCCCGGGTTCCCGCACTCATCAGCGCAACCGGCCGTTGCGTGGCGGCCTACAGCGGGTGGGACACTGCCGCGCTCGCCACTCGATTCACTCGCCTCAAGTGGGATAACCCGCCCGAGTTTGAGACCTGGTTGGCCGAGGTTGAGCTGGCGCGGCGCACCGGCATCGCGGTCGATGTTGGAAACTACACGGCTGGTCTGACGGTGGTGGCTGCGATGCTTCCGCCTGTTGGTGACGAGCGTCATTCTGTCTCGGTGGTCGGATTGTCTGATCAGATCTCCTCGCGGGACCTGGCGCGGCTCAAGCGTGCGACCCGCGCGGCGGCCCTGCGAGTTGCTGGCAGGCTAGAGTCAGACCCGCCTGAGCGCTAGGCTGGCGGTTGGCTTACCGCTCGCCGTCTCGGCTCACGGCGTTAAAATCAGCCCGGGAGGATTGAGTCATGCCGATTCGCGATTACCAATGTGGCGCCTGTGGCCACGCTTTTGAGGCCTTGGTCAGAAGCGAGGAGAAAGTTTGCTGCCGCATCTGCGGTTCGACCGAGCTTGCGCAGCAGCTCTCAGTATTTGCCGCCCCCACCAGGTCGGCGGCGGCTGAGCCAGCCCTGATGGGCTCGCCGTGCGGCAGCTGCGGTCACCCGGGTGGTCCGGGTGCTTGCCAGCTGCAATGAGGCCATGATGAGCATGCGTGCATCCACCCAATTTGCTCATGCCGGACGCGACTCGACATCGTCGGTTCGGGTTACCAACGTACCGGTGCATCGCGCATCCACGGTACTTTTTGAGACCTTGGCCGAGGCTGACTTGCGGGGTCGCGCGGTCGCCGCCGGTGATGCCCATTCCAGCACCTATGGCACCGCCGGTACACCCAGTACGCTGGCCCTGATGGACGCGTTGGGTCAGGTCGAAGGTGTCGGTCACGACTGCGCAGCCGCCCTCATGCCCTCTGGGCTTGCGGCCATCACCACGGCGCTGCTCGCGCTGGTCGAGCCAGGCGAGCATGTGCTGGTACCCGATTCGGTGTATGGGCCCACCCGCGCCTTCTGCAAGGGACTGCTTGCGCGCATTGGGGTTGAGGTCAGCTTTTACGATCCGACCATCGCGGCTGGTATCGAAGCCCTGATCAAGCCACAGACTCGGGTCATCTACCTGGAAAGCCCCGGAAGCTATACCTTTGAGATTCAGGATGTTCCGGCCATCTGCGCGGTCGCGCGTGCTCGCGGCATTTTCACCATCATCGACAATGCCTGGGCATCGCCGGTTTTCTCGCGACCGTTCGATTGGGGGGTTGACTGCTCGGTGCTGCCGCTGACCAAGTATTGGAGCGGCCATTCTGATGTCCTGATGGGTGCGGTCGTGGCTCGGCGTGAGGTCTGGCCGCGCGTGTGGGCCATGGTGCGCCAACTCGGCCAATGCGTCGGGGGCGATGACGCGTATCTGATTCTGCGGGGTTTGCGTACGGCCGGTGTGCGTATGGGCCAGCACCAGACTAACGCGTTGGCATTGGCCCAATGGTTGGCCGCGAGGCCCGAGGTGGCCCGGGTGCTACACCCGGCGCTGCCCTCACATCCTCAGCACGCCCTGTGGAAGCGTGATTTCTCGGGCGCCAGTGGGCTGTTCTCATTTGAGCTCACTGCGCAGGCGGTCGGCGGCATGGGAGGCGGGTTCAACAAGGCCACTGCGGCTTTGTGCGAGGGTCGACGGCACTTCGGAATCGGCTATTCATGGGGCGGCTATGAAAGCCTCATCATGCCGGCGCGACTCGAAGACAATCGCACCGTCAAGCCCTGGCAGGGTGGCGCCTTGATTCGCATTCACGCCGGCCTTGAAGACCCACAGGACTTGATCGCCGACCTTGAAGAAGGTCTTGCTGCGATGGCTCGGGCCATCGCCTGACGGGGCGCTCGGCTGCAGCGGCGGCGCGCCGGCCGTCGCGGACGGCATCAGGTAGGCGTCGTTGGCCGCAGCCACACGCTGCTGCTGCCGTGACTCAGCGGTGCGTCAGCCCTGCCCGCACAGCCGCCGCCGGGTTTGCTCGTATTCGTGCTTGAGCCGATCGATGAGTTCGGCCGCACCGATGACTGAGGTGATGGCGCCGATGCCCTGCCCGCAACCCCAGATGTCCTTCCAGACCTTGGTGGCGCCATCACCGCCAAAGTTCATTTTTGAGGGATCGCTCTGCGGCAGATTGGCCGGATCAAGGCCGGCATTGATGATGGATGGGCGCAGGTAGTTGCCCAGTACGCCGGTAAACAAGTTGGTGTAGACGATATCGTCGGCACTGCAGTCGACGATAGCCTGTTTGTACGCTGCCGACGCGTTGGCTTCATGGGTGGCGATAAAGGCCGAGCCCATGTAGGCAAGATCAGCCCCCATCGCTTGTGCGGCAAAAACGGCTCCGCCCGTTGCAATGGAGCCGGACAGCAGCAGCGGGCCGTTAAACCAGGAGCGAATCTCTTGGATGAGGGCAAATGGCGACAGCGGTCCCGCGTGGCCGCCCGCACCGGCCGCGACCGCGATGAGTCCATCAGCACCTTTTTCAATCGCCTTTTGCGCGAAGCGATTGTTGATGATGTCGTGCAGCACGATGCCACCATAGCTGTGCACCGCATCGTTGAGCTCGGGGCGCGCGCCCAGCGAGGTGATCACGATGGGTACCTTGTACCGCACGCACAGCTCAAGGTCGTGATCGAGGCGATCGTTCGATTTGTGCACGATCTGATTGACCGCAAAAGGC
>JBIKMC010000282.1:0-4704 GCA_044359405.1 Burkholderiaceae bacterium | reverse complement strand
CGGACGGGCTGTCGATATGAGCCTGAGCGGTATCCATCGCGCCATTATAATTTCCCACCATGAATCTGCCCCAGCGAGGCCGCCCCCGCGCGGCGCCCGGCCTCGCACAGCGCCTGCCGCTTCCCCCGCTCAGCTTCCCCGATGCCCTGCCGGTTTCGGCCAGTCGCGAGCGCATCGCGCAGGCGATCCGCGAGCATCCTGTGGTGATCGTCTGCGGTGAGACAGGGTCGGGCAAGACCACCCAGCTGCCGAAGATCTGCGCCCTGGCAGGCCGCGGTCAGGCGGGTTTGATTGGTCACACACAGCCCCGTCGCATCGCGGCCACGACGGTCGCCAATCGCATTGCCCAGGAGCTGGGGTCACCCCCTGGCATGCACGTTGGGTACAAGATTCGATTCAATGAAAACGTGTCGGCCGGCGCCACCATCAAGCTGATGACCGATGGGGTTTTGCTGGCAGAGACCCAGTCCGATCCGTTGCTCAGCCAGTACGACACGCTGATCATCGATGAGGCGCATGAACGCAGCCTCAACATTGATTTTCTGCTGGGCTATCTGCGTCAGCTGGTGCAGGGGGCACGTCGTGACAGTTTGAAGGTGGTGGTGACCTCAGCCACGATCGATGCTGACCGATTCGCGCGGCATTTTGCGCAGCCTGCAGGTGCGGACGGAGCGCTGATCCCCGCTCCGGTGATCGAGGTATCGGGTCGGCTGTATCCGGTCGAGATTCGTTACCAGGGCTTTGACGATACCCATCGCGACGACGATGATGAAACCGATCTGCCCTCACGGATCGATGAGGCGATTGAAAGTCTCTGGCGCGAAGCGCCCGGCGATGCTTTGGTGTTTTTACCGGGCGAGCGTGAAATTCGCGATGTGGCCGACCATCTGCGCCGGCTGGTTGCGCGTGAGAGCGCGGCGCGCAGCGGGTCACCCTGGTCGCGTGGCTCGATTGAGATCCTGCCCCTGTTTTCGCGACTCTCAACGGTTGAGCAGGGGCGTATCTTTTCGCCGGGTACTGCGCGACGCATCGTGCTGGCTACCAACGTGGCCGAGACCTCCATCACCGTGCCGGGCATTCGCTATGTGGTGGACACGGGGCTGGCTCGCGTCAAGCGTTATCGTTATCGGGGCAAGCTCGAACAGCTGCAGATCGAAGCGATTTCGCAGGCGGCGGCCAATCAGCGGGCTGGCCGATGCGGACGCGTGGCCGACGGTGTCTGCATTCGGCTTTACGACGAGAGCGACTTTCTGGGTCGTCCACGTTTTACCGATCCTGAAGTGCTGCGCTCGTCCCTGGCCGCCGTTATTCTGCGAATGAAGGCCCTGCGGCTGGCTGATATCGATGCGTTTCCGTTTCTTGATCCGCCACCCCGCCGTGCCATTGTCGATGGCTTCGCCTCCTTGCACGAGTTGGGCGCGGTTGACGACCGGCATCAGCTCACGCGCATCGGCGTGCAGTTGTCGCGACTGCCGGTTGATCCGCGCATCGGTCGCATGCTGCTGGCGGCCAACGAATACAACTGTCTGCGCGAACTTCTCATCATCGCCGCCGCCTTGTCGGTGCAGGACCCGCGCGAGCGGCCGCTGGAGGCGCAACAGGCTGCCGATCAGGCGCATCGGCGCTTTGCCGACGAGCACTCCGACTTTTTGAGCTGGGTGAAGCTTTGGGATTACTGGCAGAAAGCGGTTTCCGAGCGCGAATCGCACCGTAAGCTGGCCCAGCAGCTTGAGCGCGAATTTTTATCCGTACGCAAGCTACGCGAGTGGGCCGACGTGCATGCGCAGTTGACCGATGCTGTCGCCGGGCTTAACTGGAAACCTAACGACAAGCCGGCCAGCTATGAGGCAGTGCATCGTGCGCTGCTGACCGGACTGCTGGGCAATCTCGGTTGTAAACCGCTTGACGAGCCCAGCTACCAGGGCACGCATCAGGTGCGATTCACCATCCACCCTGGGTCGGCCTTGGTCAAGAAGGCGCCCCGCTGGCTGATGGCGGCCGAAATTGTGGACACCGCTCGTATCTATGCCAGGACGGTGGCTCGGGTTGAGCCGCAGTGGATCGAGCAGGCGGCTGCGCATCTGATTCAACGCAGCTGGAGTGATCCGGTATGGTCCAAGGCATCCGGTCACGCGGTCGCGCATGAGCGGGGTGTTCTCCATGGGCTCAACCTCTATACCCAGCGACGTGTGCCCCTGGCCCCGCGTGACCCCGCGCTTGCGCGCGAACTTCTCATTCGCGCGGGACTGATTGCCGACGGCATTGAGGCGCGGCTTGCCTTTCTGACCCATAACCGCAAGCTCGTGGCCGAGATCGAAAAGCTCGAACAGCAGATCAGGCGTCCTGACCTTCTGGTCGATGAGCAGTTTCTGTACGACTGGTATGACGCGACACTGCCCGCCGACGTGGTGTCGCTGCAAAGTCTTGAGCGCTGGCTCTCGCGCATCGATGAAGCCAGCCGGGCGCGTCTGCTGCTGTCCAGGGAATCGTTGCTGAGACGCGAAGCGGACGGGGTTGCCAGCGATGCATTTCCCCGTCAGATGCAGATGCGAGGCGCGAGTTTCGATCTGGAGTACCGTTTTGATCCGGGTTCGGATGATGATGGTGTGACCATGACGGTGCCGCTGGTGCTGCTCAATCAGGTTGATCCGGTTCGCTGTGACTGGCTGGTGCCCGGCATGCTGCGGGACAAGGTTCAGGCCTTGATGAAGTCGCTTCCGCAGCGTTTGCGTCGACACCTGGTGCCCCTGCCCGAACAGGCCCAGGCTTTCGTTGCGCGCTGGGCCGATCACGCGGGCGAGCGCCCGCTGATCGCGGCGTTGATCGACGACATCGCTGAGATGCACGGTGTTCGTGCTCAGCCCACCGATTTTCGAATCGAAACGCTACCCGCCCATCTGCTGATGAATTTTCGTCTGCTGGGCGAACACGGCGTGCGGCTGGCGATGGGGCGCAATATCGCCCAGATCAAGGCCGAGCATGGTGACCGGGCCCAGGGAGCCTTTCGGCAGGCGCTCGATTCGCTGGGTCTGGCTGCGACAACATCTTCGCGCTCTCTCGATCAGTCCCCTTCGACTGGACCCGTGAGGACTTCCAGACAGGGTGGGTCGTCCAGGGCCACGACGGCCTCCGAAGCCGTCATCGCCTCCGAAGCCGCCGCGTCGCGGGGTTTGCTGCGCGCCGGACAGCGCTACACCGATTGGCAGTTCGGTGCGCTGCCCGAGTTGATGGAGCTTGAACAGCGCGTCGACGGGCGTGTGCAGATGCTGATCGGCTATCCGGCGCTCATCGACAAACTGGACTGCGTTGAAGTGGCCGTTTTTGATGAGCCCGAGCGGGCGGTTCGAGAACACCGGGCTGGGCTGATCCGTTTATTCGCGTTAGCCCTGCGAGAGCCGCTCAAATTCTTTGACCGAAATATTGCTGATTTCCAACGGCTGGCGCTGCAGTTCGCCAGCTTCGGCTCAGGCGATGATTTACGCCGTGATCTGATGGCGGCGGTAATTGAACGGGCCTGTCTGGGTGACCCGCTGCCCTGCGATGCGGACAGTTTTAAAGGCCGCGTTCAGGAGGCCCGTCCGCGGCTGGCGCTGATCGGTCAGGAATTGGTGCGCACCGTATCCGAGGTTCTCGCCGAGCATGCGCAGCTGCATCGCAAGTGGCCGACCTTAAAGGCCCATCCAGGCGCCCTCGCGGATATCGAGGCGCAACTGCAAAGCCTGCTGGGCAGGCGCTTCATCGCCACGACGCCATGGGCGCAGCTGCGCCACCTGCCGCGCTATGTCAAGGCGCTCGCGATGCGTATCGATAAGCTGCGCGAAGACGCGGCCCGAGACGCGCGGCTGCAGGCCGAAATCACGCCTCTGGTGCTGAATCTGCGACGCGCTCAGCAGCAGCGTCGTGGGCTGGAGGATGCCCGTCTGGAGGAGTTTCGCTGGATGCTGGAAGAACTCAGGGTGTCGCTTTTTGCGCAGACGCTCAGGACGCCAATGCCGGTATCGGTGAAGCGGCTTCAGAAAGCCTGGGAAGCGCTGCGCGGCTAGCTGCGCAGACCAACCGCCCAGATAGCAAAACTGACCGTGATCACCGCGATGGCTGTGCCTCCGACGATCGAGGCACTGATGGCGTGGGTGGACATGCCATAGCGCTGCGCCACGATGAAGCCGTTACTGGCTGAGGGTAGGGCTGCGCACACCACGGCGACCGCAGCGGCATAGGGATCGGTCCTGAACACCAGCAGCAGCGACAGGGCCATCAGCAGCGGGTAGAGCACCAGCTTAAGCAGCATCAGGCCACCGATTTCGCGGTCAAGTTCAAGCTTGCGGCCCCCCAGTGCCGCGCCGATGGCAAAGAGCGCGCAGGGGCCAGCAGCTGCCGCCAGCAGGCGCGTGAAGTTATCAAACACCGAGGGCAGGGGAATCGCAAAGATCGAGAACACCAGACCTGCCGCGATGGACACCACCAGAGGAGAGCGCATCAGACCGGCGGCCACTTTCAGACTGATGCTGCCACCGGCGCCGCGGCGGGTGTGCCACTCAAGGATGGCGATGGTGAGGGAAATGACCACGAAAATGTCGCAGATGATGATGAGGGCAACAGTGGGCAAAGCGCGCGCGCTGATTTCGCCCACCAGCGGCAGCCCCAGGTAGCCGACGTTTCCATGGGCTGCGTTGAGCGAGAGCGCGGCCGACTGGCCGACCGACT
>JBIKMC010000281.1:0-4706 GCA_044359405.1 Burkholderiaceae bacterium | reverse complement strand
GACGTCCGCTTGTGCAACGACGCCCGGTCTACCGATGAATAGACGCGTCAGTGTCTCGGTCTGGGTGCGTGCGGACTGCTCATCCAGTTGCTGCCGTAGGCCGGATAGTGTCAGCAGAATATTGGTGCCGTCCAGTGATGCGGTCTCCAGGCCACTAAGCCGCAGGTTTGAGTCTGCTCGTATATCCAGCGTCAGGATCGAACCATCGAGTTGTGCCTGTTGCAGATCAACGCGCAGTTCTGGTTCTGGCATCAGGTTGATAACAGATTGCTGGATCGATGACTGGCGAAGATTGAGCACGGGTGTCGCCGGTTGCGCATCGCCCTGCACGGCCGCGGGGGCAGCCGCAAGCGCGATCAGGGAGTTGACGAGGCGGTAAGGGGCCTGGGGTGGCGGTGATCCGAGGGGGAGTTCGGCGAAGCGACCGCTGACGGTCATGCCTCGCGCGAAAGACTGGGCCAGAAAGTCGCGCAGCAAGGTTGCGGCTCGGCCGTTTGCCTGGGCCTCGTTTGCCTGCACCTCGTTTGCTGCGCGCTCGAGGTTTACTTTGATAAATCCGAGCTGATTCTGTACTTGTGCTGCCTGCGCTAGGGTTGGCTCGTCCCAGGCCTGGTTTTCGAGAGACAACTGGGTATTCAAGGTCAGGTCGACACGGTCAACCGCATCAAGGCGCTGCACAATCTGAGCTACGTTCGCGATCGCGGGCTCGCGGGCTTCGATCGCTTGCCTCAGTTTGCCGGCCGTCAGTGGCACCCATTCGGCGCTACCTATCTGCGAGCAGGCTTGCAGCAGCACTGGAAGCTGGTGTTCGTGTCCTCGCGTGCTCTCGAGCAGCAGATCAGCAAACAGGTCTGCGCTTTGTTGTGCGCTTAGAGGGGCCGCCGCCATGGATGCCCGAGCAGGATTGTCAGGATCACGCTGCTGCTGATTCAGAGACTCGACCAGATAGCGGTGGTAATGCGTCAGCAGGGTTCCAATCACGACAATATTGGCGGCCGGATTCGAGCGATCGTCGCTGTCGAGCAATGCACGGATCACGATGCCCGCCTGGGCTGCCGTGGGCGTAGGTTCAGTCTCCACCAGAAGACCCAGCAGCTTGAATCCAAAGCGGATCGTCAGGGGAGTCGTCTCAGCGTACCGGACCATGAAGGCCTGAAGCCCGTCACTGGGTGCAAGACCCGCCGCCTGCCAGGCGCTCAAGATGGTGTCGCCCCGTTGTCGGCAGGCGTCAGCCCCAATCGCCGCGTACGGATCAGCATCTAGATCAATACGGTTGAGCAGTTCGGCGACCGCGCGCGTGCCAGCCATACCGCGGCGGTTCAGGTAAGTCTCCAGGTCTTGCAACTGCTGGGGCGAGGCCGCGCCCGACTTACGCAACAAGTCGAGGATGGCCTGGCCGCTTCGGGCCATTTTGCCCTCGCTAGAAAACCAGGTCTGCACACGGCTCTTGCGCTCGATGACCATCCGGTCGCGGCCTACCTGACGAGTATTCATCAGCTTGAGATATCCGCTTTTGGTGCCATTGCGACCCTGCAGTTGGGTACGCAGATCGCTCAGGATGACGCGGGCTTCGGCGCTGGAAATTCCCCTGAGCTGAGCAATGCCATCGCCCCACGGGCGGGCACTGACCGGCGCAAGCATGTTGCCGCGAATGAAACGCTCCCGGGCCTGTTCGCGAAGATGCCTGGACTGCGCCGACTCCGGGACATTAATACGGATATTGGTTGGCATGGATACCCCCTCGCGGCCGAGGGGGCCGCCCTGGTTAATCAAGCATGAGTGTACGGGAGCTGGGGTCTAAGGTGACCTGTGCGCCTGAAGCAATATGTGCGGTAATGTCGACATCAAAGCCCGCCAACAGCGTAAGCCCGGCAAAGGCCGCGCCTTGCGCGAGAATCGGGTTGACGGTGTTGAACACCAGGGCCAGCGGTGCTTTGCCGCTCTGGCACATTTCGCGCAGCATCCAGGCGCTGGCCACACCACCCTTGGCAGTGGTAAGGATCAGAATGCGGCCGACGTACGACTGCCCGGCCAGTTTGTGATTGGGACGCGAAAACACACCGGCCTGACGATCAAGGTCATAGCGGGCTGAAAAACCATCGGCCGCCGCCAGCGCGCTGCCGCTCACCTTGGGGCCCAGGGCGTGACGTACAACAAAGACCTGGCTCATGATGCAAGCCTCCCGGTTTGAGCGGCCTCGACGCATTCCTGCATGGATGCCAGCATGGGTACGTAGCCGTAGCCGCCCAGAATGTTCACCATCTTGGCGCTGTTGGTGGCCAGTCTGCGCCAGCCGTTGGCCTCGGCGATTTCACGCGCGTAGGACTGGTAAAAACACATGCCCGTCATGACCGTACCGCCGGCAGCCTCAATCGCGCGGGTGTAGCCGAACCGATCAGCATCGGGTTTGACCTGCGGACTGGTCATGGCCAGCATGGGCAGTTTGAATTGGCGTCCTTCACAAAGCCCGGCCAGCTCGCGCATCTCATACAGGCTGAGCTGAGGCGCCGAGAACACCACCACATCGATCTCGCCCTCGCCGTGGTACTGCCCCTGCAGGGCTTGAATGTCGGCCTTGCCAACCCGATACGCTGTCATCTTGTCGCCGCCGACGTCGCTCAGACGCGATGCTTCGGGCGTGATGCCGACGATATGAAAGAGAGCGACTGAGCCAAAGCTGGCCATTGCCGCGCCCATATGCTTGAGCGCATCAGAGCCGGGGCTTTGCTCGATGCCTTCGATGACGGGTACGGCCCAGTAGTCACCCGCCAGCCGTCCGACGACGGCGCCCAGCGAGCCCCAGTCATTGAGTGTGCGCGGTATCCAGTCAAGCTGTATGCGCAGCGTCGCCTGGCGATGACGGTCAAGATGAAATCCGTAGCGCGGCGTGCGTCCGGTGATACCCGCTGCCAGCGCCGAGGGCCCCCCCTCAAAGTTGGAGCGTGCGCCGCAGATTGAGTTTGAGTAGATGACCACGCCCGTGTCACCAAACGCGACATGTTCTCCGCGCGTGGCCGCCAGCACAGTCTGGTAGTTGATACAAGTGTCGGTCATCGCTACGCCCAGCGCCTGCAGTGCGTCGATGGTGCGCTGCTCGCGCGACAGCATCCAATCAGCATGTCCCAGCCGGGCTGCGCACTTGAAGTCGGTACCACGCGGATCAGTGATGGTGGGCACCCGCAGGCGGCCACTGCGGTCGGGGCTGGCCGCCAGCGATTCAAGCCACTGCACGCCCGACTCGCCCAGGCTCTCAGTGTCGGCCATGACATGCGCTTGTGTCACCGGCACAAAATCGGCTGCACCAAAGAATTCACCAACCATTTTCTGGTGGGCAATAGCCTGACGCGGTACTTCCCCAAACTTGCCGGCCAACATGGCCTGCTCTTCATCGTTCAGCTTCATTCATCGTATTCCTGTCGCAGGTGGGGGCGACGCACGCAGGCGCGGCGTCAAACCCAGTTGCTCATCAGATGACCGTTGGTGTGTTATTCAGTACCAACCTTATCCGGTGGCGATGTTGTCCAGCAGCAGCGTTACACGGCGGCAGCATCTTCACGGATCATGTCGGCGGCCTTTTCGGCAATCATGATGGTTGCCGCATTGGTATTGCCCGACACCAGAGTGGGCATGACCGAGGTATCGACCACGCGCAGTCCTTGTACGCCGTGCACACGCAGGCGCGGATCGACCACCGCCATCGCATCGGTGCCCATGCGGCAGGTGCAGGACGGGTGATAGCCCGAAGAGCCGTGCTCGCGTACCGCCGCCAGGATGTCGTTGTCGGACTGCATGTCTGGGCCTGGCTGAATCTCTTGCTGAATATAGGATGAAAGCGTCGGTGTGGCAGCAAGCTTCCTGACCAGTCGCGCGCCTTCGATCATGAGGCGTTGATCGAGTTCAGTGGAAATGTAGTTGGGCAGCATGGCGGGTGCCTGCATGGGATCGTTCGAGCGTATCCACACCCGACCGCGACTGGTGGGCCGCATGGGATAGTAGGCGATGGTAAAGCCCGGGAACGGGTGCGGCTCGGCACCGCGCTCCGGGGCGCTGACCGTACTCATAAACAACTGCATATCGGCTGACCGCGATTCAGCCAGTACCTTGGTGATGAGGGCTGCGGTCATCACGCCGATGGCCAGTGGCCCCTGGCGAAACAGCACATAGCGCAGCCCCGTTCGCATCTTGGCCCACAGCGTGCGCAGGTCGTCGTTCGTGGTGACTGGCCGGGTGCAACGGAACATAAAGCGCAGCGCGAGATGGTCCTGCAGGTTTTCGCCGACGCCAGGCAGATCGGCGATGGTACGAATGCCGTGCTCGGCCAGCAGCGCCGCCGGGCCGATCCCCGAAAGCTGCAGCATTTGCGGCGACTGCAGGGCGCCCGCTGACAGCAGAACCTCGCGCGCGGCGGTCACGCTCTGCTGGGCGCCGTTCTGGATGAAACGCACGCCGGTGGCCCGTTGACCCTCAAAGGTGATGGCGGTGACGTGCGCGCCGGTTTCAATGCGTAAATTGCTTCGGCTTTTCGCCGGATTCAGATAGCCGACTGCGGCTGAGCAGCGTCGTCCATTGCGCGTGGTCAGTTGCAGATAACCAGCGCCTTCCTGCGAAGCGCCATTGAAGTCATCGGTCGGAGGAATGCCGATTTCACCGGCCGCGCGCACGAAGGCGTCTGGTAATTCACCCCGGCCGGCCACGTCGGATACCGC
>JBIKMC010000280.1:0-4730 GCA_044359405.1 Burkholderiaceae bacterium | reverse complement strand
AAAGCGTCTTGACCGGGCTCAGAGCTGCTTGCCCGCGCAATCTTTGCACAGACCCTTGACCTCGACCGCCTGCGTCTTGAAGCCGAGTTTTTCCTGCAGGTGACCAATGATCGGTTCGGTCACTTCATGAAGATGCAACTCTGACACCGCATTGCAGGCCGTGCAAACCGCCATGAGCGTCTGGTGCGAGTGCTCGCCCGGGGCCTCGCCCTCATTGCACACGACGAAGCTGTTGAGGCTGTCCACCTTGTGCACCAGGCGCATCTGCATGAGGAAATCAAGCGCGCGGTAAACGGTCATCGGGGCGACGCGGCCGTGCAGCCCCCGCATGTCATCGTGCAGGTCATAGGCTTTGGCGGAGCCGCCGCGTTTCAGCAGCAGACGAAAGACTTCACGCCGCAGGGGCGTAAGCAGACCGCCGCGCTCGGTACAAAGGCGCTGCGCTTCAGCGAGGCGTTGCTCGAGCGCCGCAGCCTTTTCCCGGGCCGGGGAAGGGCGCTTGACGGGTGTCGGGGCGGCCTCGGCCGCGGATTTGGAAGACTTGACCATTTCAGAAGTCTACGACATCCGGCGCGTTTGGCGTGATTCGAGCCCGTGAACAATAAGGGCAGCCAGGGCCGGGCCACGCCGCCATTGGCCTGGTGGCAGGCGCGGTCGATCGCTATTCAGATCCAGGCCAGGTCTGGGTCGTTCCGCAAAGCGCATGCCGGTGCGGCATCTTGATTGACGCTCATTTCGCCCTGCTCTAGGATCAGTCGAGCCATGCGACTGGCGGATGCTCAAGCAACAAAGTCGCCGCCCGCCTGCTGTACGTGGACAGTTCATTGCGCTCGCAGACCGTTGTGGTCAGAGGCTTTTCGGCTCTGCGCGCACCTCAGGAGACATCATGGTCAAATCTGCTGTATCAAGTTCAAGCACCCGTTCCCGCCGTCTGTTGTGCCTGTCCGCCAGTCTGGGTCTGGCCGCGGCGCTGATTCCAGGCGTGTCCGCTCATGCGCAGGCGAATTTTCCAGACAAGCCGGTTCGTATGATCGTGCCTGCGCCCACTGGCAGCGGACCGGATGCCCTGGGGCGTCTGCTCGGCAAACGCCTGGGCGAGATGTGGGGCCAGAACGTCGTGGTTGAAAACGTGGTCGGCGCGGGTGGGCAGATCGGTCATGAGCGCGGGGCGCGTTCCGCGCCAGATGGCTACACCATGACCATGGGCTTGATCGGCCCCATGTCGGTCACCGTCAACTTCGGCGAGAAAATGAGCTACGACCCGGTGAAAGATTTTGTGCCGGTGACCATGCTCATCACGCTGGCCAATGTGCTGGCCGTGCACCCCAGCGTGCCGGCCCGTGATCTGCGTGAGTTAATTGCGTATGCCAAGGCTAATCCCGAAAAGCTTCGCTATGGTCATCCGGGCTCGGGCACATCGAATCACCTGTCCGCCGAACAGTTCAACCTGCTGGCAGGAATCAAAACCTCGCCGGTGAGTTATCGGGCCAGTTCGCAGATGACCACCGATCTGCTGGGCGGTCACATTGACATGATGTTTCACAATGCGCCCGTCGTGCTGCCTCACGTGAAGACAGGCGCGTTGCGCGGCCTGGCTATCACCAGCGCGCAGCGTCATCCGTCGGCGCCTGATCTGCCCACGTTGGCCGAGGCTGGCGTTCCAGGCTATGAGGTCACCTCCTGGTATGCAATGTATGTTCCGACTGGTACGCCCGCGCCCATCGTCGGTAAGTTGAATGCCGATATTGCTAAGGCGCTGGCGACACCCGAGATCAAGGGCTGGATCGAAAATCAGGCCGGGTCCCCGGGCGGCGGTTCTCCCGAGCAGTTGGCGGCTTTTCAGGCTGCCGAGACCAGCAAGTGGGCCAAGCTGGTGAAGGCAGCGAATATCAAGCCGCAGTAAACGTCAAGCTGTCGCGATAGACTCAGCCGCGGCCCGGGATGGGGCCGTGGCGATGGATCAGAAGCTGACCAAGGGCGGCTGGCCAGCATGCCCCGCTCAGGTGCGTTTAGCCAGGCGAGCAGCGACGCGGGCGGCGGCGTCCCGGGCCTGCGCAGCCAGAGCATGCCGGCGTTCGATATCGAGTTGTTCCGACACGCAGACCACAGCGATCGCCTGACGCGGTGCTGCCGACGCTGCCTCCGGTTGTGATGCAATGAGCGGTGCCGCGATCACCGTGAAGCCGTTGATGTAGTGCCCTGCGTCAATTGCGAAGCCGTCGCGTTTTGCCTGTTTAACTTCGCGTAGCCATTGTGCAAAGCTGGGCGGCGACTGCCACTTTAGCGTATCAAATCGACGCTTGAGCTGTGCTTCAGAAAGATCGGACCAGGCGGCCACACAGCGACCCGTCGCACTGATGTAGGCCGGAAAACGGCTACCCACGCCGACCTGAATCTGCAGCAGGGTGGGCGCCTGCGCCACTGCGACCACCACCATGCGCTCGCGTTCGTCCAGTTGCACGGCAATGGCTGTCGCGCGATGTTGGTTGGCGAGCAGATGCAGCTCGGGCTGAACCAGGGCGCTGAACGGGTTATGGCCCAGCATGTCATGGGCCAGGGTGAGCAGCCCCAGACCGAGCGAGTAACGTTTGCTGTGCTCGTCGAAAGCGGCAAGCCCCTCCTCGGTGAGCGCCCGCAGTATGTGCAGACTGGAGCTGGGTACCAGCCCGCTTCGGCGCGCCACCTCGTTGACACCCAGACCCTCGCCGGCATCGGCGAGCACGCGCAGGACGGCGGCCGCTCGTGCGACGGCTGGCGCCTGGTGACTGCGGGGTGTCGTTTCTGGAGTGCTGGCCTTGCTCATCGCATGAATATTCGTTATTCTGCAGGCTAAATAAGCATTCTATATACAGAATGACTACAAAAGCAAATTCGGAATCTGGGGCTGCGGTCCAGCGCTGCATCCAGGGCTGATGTCACCAACCGGGGCTCGTGCCTCTTTCTGTGCTCAGGGGTTTTCAAATGGCGTTTTCAAAGATCACCGATGAAGCGATCGCCGAGCTGCGCTCACGCATCGGGCAGCCCATACGGCGCGTCACGGCGCCCTTTTATCGTGAGATCAACCAGGATGCGGCGCGCAACTTTGCCTATGCCATCGGTGACGATAATCCCTTGTGGGTCGATCCTGACTATGGCCAGTCGACCCGCTGGGGTGGCCAGCTTGCACCGCCCACCGTTCTGTATTCCACTGAGAACACGGTCAGCGGAGCCGTCGAGGGTTTGCCTGGCGTGCACGCCATGTTTGCCGGCACTGATTGGCGCTGGCATCAGCCCATCCGTGTCGGTACGGTGATGCGCACCGAGTCAACGCTGAAGGACATGGTTGAGCACAAGACGCGCTTTGCCGGTCGCTCTTTTCAACAGATTTATCACGTCAAGTTCTACGATCAGTACAACACCCTGCTGGCCGATGCCGATGCCTGGTGCTTTCGCACTGAGCGCGATACGGCTCGCGAAGAAGGCACCAAGTACGACAAGAAGCTTCAGGAAATGCATCGCTGGAGCGATGAGGAGATCGAGCGTGTCTTTGAGCAGTATCGACAGGAGAAGCCGCTCGGTGCCCAGAAGCGGCTGTGGAAGGGTGTTCAGGTGGGCGACAGCATCGGGCCACTGCTGAAAGGACCCTACACCGTCACCTCAGCCGTGTGCTTCATGCAGGCCTGGGGCAACTATGCGATTCGCAATCACCGTATCGCGTTCCAATACTACGATCGCCACAAGAAGCTTGCGCCTCGCAATCAGCAGAACGTGCCGGAGCCGCCGGTTCGCGTGCATTGGGATAATGATTTTGCTCGTACGGTTGGTGTGCCGGCTGCCTACGATTTTGGCCCTGAAAGGATTGCGTGGATATCGCACATGCTGACTGACTGGATGGGCGACGATGGTTTCCTGCGTCGACTGCATACCCAGATTCGACGGCATAACCCTGTGGGCGATGCCGTCTGGTGTTCAGGAACTGTCACTGGAAAGTCGATTGAGGACGGACGCCATCTGGTGCAATGCGAAGTGATCGGACGCAACCAGGCTGGAGAGTTGTCCATCAAGGGTTACGCAGAAGTTGAGTTGCCCTCAGCATGAGCGCGCAGCCTGACCACGTCGCGTCGCCGCAGGCAAGCCCTGCGGCCCCGATGGATTCAAGCGGCGGCTGGCCCGGGCCTTTGGCCGGTGTCCGCGTGATCGATCTGTCACGCGTTTTGGCGGGCCCCTACCTGACCCAGCAGCTGGGCGATCTGGGCGCAGAGATTTTAAAGATTGAGCCGCCGGGCCGTGGCGACGACACACGCGGTTTTGCACCGCATGTGGCGGGTGAAAGCCATTACTTCATGGCGCTCAACCGCAACAAGAAAAGCCTGGTGATCGACCTGCGCACCAGCGAGGGGTCAGACCTGCTCCGCAAGCTGGTGGCCACGGCGGATATTCTGGTTGAAAACTATCGACCCGGTGTCATGCAGCGTCTGGGTCTGGGGTATGAGGCACTCTCCCAGCTCAATCCGCGACTGATTTACTGCGCGGTCAGCGGATTCGGCCTCAGCGGTCCGCTGCGTGATCGTCCGTCGTTTGACATTGTCACTCAGGCCATGAGTGGTGTGCTCAGCGTGAACGGCGAGAAGGGTGGTCAGCCCGTCAAACTGGGCGTGCCGCTGGGCGATATGGTGGGTGGCGTGTTCGGCTCGATTGGCGTGCTGGCGGCGCTGGAAGAGCGGCACCGTACAGGCCGTGGCCGGCTGGTT
>JBIKMC010000050.1:0-15813 GCA_044359405.1 Burkholderiaceae bacterium | reverse complement strand
GAGGACCCCATATGGACCGGACTGAAATCGGTTTGATCGGCGTGGGCATCGCGCTCATTCTGATTTTTCTTCGCGTGCCGATTGGCGTGGCCATGGGCCTCACCGGTATCGTCGGCATTGCGGTGCTTTCATCCTGGGGGGCTGCGTTCGGCATTGCCAAGTCAATTCCCTACACCCTCATTGGCGACTGGAACCTATCGGCCGGACCCATGTTTCTGCTCATGGGCTACATCGCATCAGCCACGGGGCTCACGCAGGGTCTGTTCGCCTCGGCGCGAATTTTCATCGGGCGCGTACCCGGCTCGCTGGCGTCGTCCACCGTGATGGCCAGTGCGCTGTTCGCGTCTGCCTCAGGCTCAAGCGTCGCAACCGCGGCCGCCTTCGCGCGAATCTCAGTCCCCGAGATGCTCAAGGCTCGTTACGATCCGGCACTGGCGACGGGCTGCGTTGCCGCGGCGGGAACCTTGGGTTCGCTCATACCGCCCAGCATTCTGATGATCGTTTTCGGGATCATCGCCGACACGTCAATCTCCAAGCTGTTCATGGCGGGAGTCATCCCGGGCTTGCTGTCGGCGGCTGTGTTCATCGGCTACATCATGCTGCGCGTCAAGTTGAACCCAGCCCTGGCCCCGCGCGACGAAACCGTCTACACGGCCCAAGACAAGCGGGCTGCGCTACGCGATATCTGGCCCCTACCGGTACTGATCGCCGGCGTACTGGGCGGAATTTTCTCGGGAATATTCACAGCGACCGAGGCCGGCGCCGTCGGGGCCATGATTGCCTGTGTAATCGCGGCCGCTCGCAGGTCGCTCACCAAGGCCGCCTTTGGAAAAGCGGTTGCGGATACAGCCGAGGGCACCGCTGCCATCTTCATCATCGTGGTGGGCGCAGCGATCTTCGCCCGCTTCATGTCGTTCAGCCAGTTACCCGCGGCTATGTCGACCTGGCTGACCTCTGTCACTGACACGCAGCTCGCGCTGATTGTCGCCATCTCGGTGATTTATCTGATTCTTGGCTGCGTGCTCGAAAGCATATCGATCATGCTGCTGACCCTGCCCCTGATTCTGCCGGCGCTCAAGCAAATGGATGTTGACCTGATCTGGTTCGGCATTCTGGTGATCAAACTGCTCGAGATCGGTCTTTGCACGCCGCCCGTCGGCATGAATGTGTATGTGATCAAAAGCGCCATGGGCGATCGAATCAAGCTGACGACCATCTTTCGCGGCGTGATGGGTTTTGTGCTCGCCGATCTGTTCACGCTGTCCATCCTGATTGCTTTCCCCGTCATCACGCTCTGGCTGCCTGATCTCATGGGCAAGAACTGATCCCCGTCTGATAACTCAAGGAGGAGTCCGCAATGAAGTTATTCACCAACCCAGTCCGTGCCGGTGCTGTCGCGCTGGCACTCGCGCTGCCCGCCATGGCTCAGGCGCAGACTTATATGGCCACCAACTGGCTGGCGCCCGCCCACATCCTCAATGAGCACACCTATCAGCGATTTGCCGCTGACGTTGCCAAAGCGACGAACGGTGCCATCAAGTTTGAAATTCACTCGTCCGGTTCACTGGTGCCCGCGCGCGACACCATGCGCGGCATTCGCGACGGTGTGGCTGTCATCGGCATCGTTTACCCGCCCTACACACCGGCTGATTTTCCGCTCAATAACGTCGTCAACGATCTGGTGTTCGCCGCGGACGACGACATCGCCGCGTCGTTCGCGTTCACCGAACTGTCGATGACACATCCCAAACTGCTGGCCGAGTGGAAAAAGAACGGTGGCATCTTCGCGGGCGGTTATTCAACGCCGGTCTACAACTTTGTGTGCAACAAACCCGTTCGCTCACTGGCTGATGCCAAAGGTCTGAAAATACGCACCGCCGGTGGCGCGCAGACCGAATGGGTGAAACTGCTGGGCGGCGTGCCCGTCTCGGTGCCCATCGGCGACGTGTACTCGGGGCTTGAGCGTGGCTCGCTGGACTGCACACTCACTGACCCGACCAACCTGGACAAGGGCAACAAGTTCTGGGAAGTTGCCAAGTCGGTCACCCTGTTGCCTATGGGTGTGGTGCTGGGCGCCAACTATGTGTTCAACCCTGACTTCTGGAAAAAGCAGTCAGTCGCCAACCGCAAGATTCTGCTGGAAAACATGGCGATGGGTAATGCGCGTGCGCAGGTTGCCTACCATGTGGGCGTCCAGGCTGCCATCGACGGTTCGCGTAAACGTGGTCTTGAAATCATTCAGCCTGCAGCCGATCTGAAGGGCAAGCTTGATGAATTCAACAAGGCGTTTATTGCAAGCATGGCCAAGCAGGCCATGGAGAGCCGCAAGGTTGCTGACCCCAGCGATCTGATCACCGCCTTCCTGGAACTGGAAAAGAAATGGAAGGGTTTGCTGCAAGGCGTTGACCGTACCAGCGAGCAGGCTGTGTTCAAAGTGCTCAACGACAACCTGTACAGCAAGATCGATCCTGCCAAGTTCGGACTCTGATCACCATGAGCGCGTCCAGACATGCCCTCGTTACGGGTGCCGCCAGCGGCATCGGCCTGGAAACCGCGCGGCAGCTGCTGCAGGCCGGCTGCACCGTGCACCTGGCGGATCGCGATGCCCAGGCGGTCGAGCGTGCCGCCGCATCGCTGGCGGCCACGGCACCAGGCCAAGCACAGGCGCATGTTCTGGACGTCACCGACAAAGGTCAGGCCCAGGCGCTCATCGAGCGACTGCCCGACCTGTCGGTGCTGGTGAACAACGCAGGCATCTTCGATGTCAAAGATTTCTTCGCGCTCACCGAGCACGACTTCGAACGCATGTACGGGGTCAACACCATCCCCATGTTCACACTGGCGCGGCTGGCCGCGCCACGCATGGGGCGCGGCGGTCGCATCGTCAACCTCGCCTCCCGCGCCATGCTGGGGGCACGTCACTACGCGCACTATGTCGCCTCGAAGGCCGCGGTGGCAGGCCTGACCCGGGCCATGGCGCTTGAACTTGCGCCCATGGGCATCACCGTCAACGCGATTGCGCCTGGCGTCATCGAAACCGATATGCTCAAGGGTCGCTCTGACACCAATCTGGATGCGCTGCGCACCCTGCAACCGCTGGGACGCCTGGGGAACCCGGGCGATATCGCGCGCACAGTCGTTTTTCTGGCCGCGCCACAGGCTGACTTCATCACCGGACAAATCATTCTGGTCGATGGCGGACGCTCGCTGGGCGGCATCACAGTCTAGCCTTGGCAGCGTCCTACGTCGTTTAAGGTCTCGGGCAGCTGCAAACGGAGATCTCCCACATGACCCTGCTCAGGAACAAGCTTGCACTGGTGACTGGCGCCGCCCAGGGCCTGGGTTATGCCACTGCACTGCGCATGGCTCGCGAAGGCGCCACCCTCATCGCCGCCGACCTTGACACAGAACGTCTGGGCAGGCTGGTTCAGGCCGTCGAGGCCGAGGGCGGCCGGGTACACGCCCAAGCGATCGATGTCACCGCCCGTGAGGCGGTCAGTGCCTGGGCTCAGAGCCTCACCCAGCGCATCGGCCCCATCGATATTCTGGTCAACAATGCCGGCATATCCGGACGTGGTCGAATCGATGACCCCGGAGCCCCCGAATTATGGGATCGCCTGCTGCAGGTCAATCTTGACGGTGTCTTCAACGTCACCCATGCGTTCGTGCCGGCGCTCAAGCAGACCCGCGGTTGCATCATCAACCTCAGCTCCATCGTCGGGTTTGTGAGCGGCATCTCGTCAGCCGGCTATGTGGCCTCCAAAGGCGCAATCCGTTCACTCACACAGGTACTTGCGAGAGAACTGGCGCCTTTCGGCGTGCGCGTCAACGCGGTCGCGCCGGGCTTCATGCTGACTGAAATGGTCAGACCGCAACTTGAGAAAGCGGGCGGCACTGATTGGTTCATGAAGCGGGCGCCGATGGGACGAGGCGGAGAGCCCGACGAGATCGCCGGCCCCATCGTGTTTCTGGCCTCCGACATGGCCAGTTACGTCAACGGTGTGGTCCTGCCGGTCGACGGTGGCTTCCTATCAGCCTGAATCGGCCTGATGCAAGGACTTGCCGGCGTCTGAATTCCCATACGCGTACACTCGAATTTCGAATCGGAGTCTGTGATGAATGCACTGTCCGTTGTTGAACAGCCGCACTGGGATGGTCAGTACGACGTGATTGTGGTCGGCAGTGGGGCTGGCGGCATGTCAGCCGCGCTCACCGCCGCCATTGCGGGCCTGTCCGTCCTTCTGGTCGAAAAACACGACCGCATCGGTGGCTCAACCGCCATCTCGGGCGGCGCCGTCTGGATTCCCATGAACGACCAGAGTGAGGCAGCGGGTCACCCCGATACCGACGACAAGGTCTGGCGCTACATGCAGGCCACCGTGGGGCATGCCGCTCCGGTGGACATGCAGCGCGCATTTTTGCGCAAGGGTCCGCAGGCGCTCGAGTTTCTGCAAAAACATACCGCGCTCAAGCTGGCCGCCCGCACCTACTCTCCTGACTACTACCCGGACCGGGACGGTGCCAATCTGGGGGGACGGTCCCTTGATCCGCTGATGTTCGACGGTCGTGAACTGGGCAAGCACTTCGCCGAGCTGCGCGATCCTTTACCCGAATTTGTGGTGCTGGGCGGCATGATGGTCACCATGACCGATGCCCGGCATCTGCTGGCTGCGACCCGATCGTTCACCTCTTGGAAAGCCGGCATGAAGCTGGTGCTGCGCTACGGGTCCGATCGCCTGCGCGGTTTTCATCGTGGCACCCGCCTGGTGCTGGGCAACGCACTGGCCGCGCGCCTGTTCAAGAGCGTGCTTGACCGTGGTATTGCCTACTGGCTGTCGACACCCGCACAAAAACTGGTGCGCGATGCGGGCGGTCGGGTCACGGGTGTACAGGTACGTCGTGAGGGAAGGCTGCTCTGGCTGCGGGCCTGCCGTGGGGTTGTTCTGGCGACCGGCGGCTTTCCGTGGGATGCCCAATTGCGCTCAGAGCTGTATCCGCAACCGACAGGTCCCTGGTCGATGTCCCCCGAGCAGAATTCGGGTGATGGCATCCGTATTGCCCGCGAGGCAGGCGCCGTCATGGGGCCGGTCGGTGCAAGCGCCGCATTCTGGACGCCCATCTCCATTCTCAAACGGCCTGATGGCACTGAACTGCGCTACCCCCACCTGGTCTGGGACAGGGCCAAGCCCGGTCTGATGGCTGTAAATTCGGCCGGGCATCGTTTTGTCAACGAATCGACCTCGTATCACGAGTTTGTCCGCGGCATGTATCGTTCTAACGAGAGCACACCCACGCTGCCGGCCTATCTTGTGTGCGACAACGATTTCATCGAACGCTGGGGCTTGGGGCTGGCACTGCCCGGTGGGCGCCCGCGTGAGCATCTGGTGCGGGCGGGTTATCTGTACCGGGCCGACAGCCTGGATGACTTGGCTGCTCAGATGGGCATTAATGTGTCGGGTCTCAAGACCTCGGCCGAACAGTTCAACCAGGCTGCCGCACTCGGCCACGACGACGCCTTCGGCAAAGGGTCTACGCTCTACAACCAGTATCTGGGAGAACCCGGCTACACACCGAATCCCTGCCTGGGCCCACTGCGGCAGGGACCCTTCTGGGGCGTCAAAGTCTACGCAGGCGACATTGGCACGGCCTGCGGCATTCGCTGCAACGAAAACGCCCAGGCGCTGGACGCCCAGGGGCAGGTGATCGAAGGCCTGTATGCCGCTGGCAATGACATGCACTCGGTGATGGGTGGCGAGTATCCGGCGCCGGGTATCACGCTGGGCCCCGCTCTGACCTTTGGCTGGGCAGCAGCGCAGCATATGCTGCACGCCGAGGCATCGACCGCTGGCAACACCGCCCAGCCGCTGTCCGGCACGGACAATACGCCTCGCGCGGATGACTCGCTACCCAGGGCGGCCTGACGATGCCGGCCGCTCTGTCCACGTGATCTTCGACTTCGCCAAGGAACCTCATCATGAAACTACTTTTTTCACCGTTCTCCCCGTATGTACGTAAATGCCTGGTCGCAGGCTACGAAGTCGGTCTGAACAGTCATATTCAGCTGCTTCCGTCCGCAGCCAATCCCATCACGCGTGACCAGAACATCATCCCCAACAATCCGCTAGGCAAAGTGCCCACCTTCTTCACTGACGACGGCCAGGTGCTCTACGACAGCCGCGTCATCTGCGAATACCTCAACGATCTGGGCAAAGGCAAGCTTTTTCCGGCAGGCTCCGCCCGCTGGTCCGCGCTCACCCTGCAGTCCCTGGCGGACGGCATGCTCGATGCCGCCCTGCTCACGCGCTATGAGGGCGCCATGCGGCCCGAGCAGTATCAATGGGCCGACTGGGCCAAAGCTCAATTCAACAAAATTGAAACCTCGCTTGACCATCTCAACGACAACCTGGCGGTACTCGACAGCGGCGTACACATCGGCACCATCGCTGTGGGTTGCACCCTCTGGTACCTTGACCTGCGTTTTGCCGACCGAAACTGGCGCGATCGGGCGCCCAAGGTCGCTGACTGGTATGCGCGGTTCAGTCAGCGCGACTCAATGCGCATGACCTGGGCGCTTGCCGCCTGAGCGGTGCCCAGCATGCCTCGCATCCCGTACCTGCCGGCTGATATCGCCGAACCCGCCGAGTTGGTCGCCGCAATTCGTCAACGACGCGGCGGCGAGCTCATTAACCTGGACCGACTGCTGCTCTACAGCCCGCCGGTGGCGGCTGGCTGGAACCAGTTACTGGGTGCGGTGCGTCGCCAGTTGCAGCTATCGCCTTACCTGCGCGAAGTGGCCATGTGCGTAGTGGCCGTTTTGAATGGTGCCGAGTATGAATTCGTCCACCATGCGCCCGAGCTGCTTGCAGCGGGCGGCTCGGACGCCCAGGTTCAGGCCCTGCGCAGGCCAGAGCATGCCGCGACAGACGCCACCCTCTTTGACGAGATTACTCGCGACGCTATTCGTCTGACGGTATCGCTCACCCGCGATGTCAGTGCCGATGATGAATTGATGAAGCGCCTGCGCGACCAATTGGGCGATCGCGAGCTATTTGAGCTGGTCACCACCATCGCGGCCTACAACATGGTCTCGCGCATGATCGTGGCGTTGCAGATCGAACCTGAAAACCACTGAATAGCAGACGCGCCCCGTGCTCGGAGCGGTCTCCGATGCACCGGGCACTGCGTAGCGTTTAGAACTGAGCGTCGTCCAGCGCAAGCACCCCGGCCGCGCCTTCGGTGATGGCCGTGCGCAGTCCGCCCGATTGGGTGAGCACATGGTCGGCAAAGAACCGGGCCGTGGCAATCTTGGCCTTGTAGAACAGGGCGTCACCACCCCCCTGGGCCAGCAGACGCTCGGCAGCCTGTGCCGCTCGAGCCAACTGCCAGCCCGACAGTACGATGCCAGCCAGCTTGAGGTAAGGAACCGAACCCGCGAACACCGCCCGGGTATCAGCCTTGAAGGCAGCGCACACAAATTCAACCACCGCCTCCAGGTCTCGACCGGCTGCGGTCAGCGCGTTACGAATGGCGCCAAGGTCACCGTCACGCCCCTCAAGCTCGCGCTCGGTCACCCGCATGGCTGCGATGAGACCACGCGCCACAGCCCCACCATCGCGCGCCGTCTTGCGGCCAATGAGGTCATTGGCCTGAATGGCTGTGGTTCCCTCATAGATGGTGAGAATGCGGGCATCGCGGTAGTACTGCGCCGCACCGGTTTCTTCAATAAAGCCCATGCCCCCGTGCACCTGAACGCCCAGCGAAGTCACCTCCAGGGACATCTCGGTGGACCAGCCTTTGACGATGGGCACCAAGTACTCATACACGGCCATGTTCTGCCGACGCGTCTGCTCGTCGGGCGCGTGCACGCCGGCATCGTGGGCGGCAGCGGCCACGTAGGCCAGCGAGCGAGCCCCCTCGGTGAGCGCCCGCATGGTCATGAGCATGCGCCGCACGTCAGGATGCCGGATGATGGAAACCGGCCCACTGGAGCCGGCCACATCGCGGCTTTGAACACGCTCACGCGCGTAAGTGACCGCCTTCTGGTAGGCCCGATCGGCGATGGCCACACCCTGCATGCCTACCGCGTACCGGGCTGCATTCATCATCACGAACATGTATTCAAGCCCGCGATTAAGCTCGCCGATGCGATAGCCGATGGCACCCGCTCCGACTTCGCCTTTGTCATCACCGTAAAGCAGGACCGCCGTGGGGCTGGCCTTGATGCCCAGCTTATGCTCGATGGATGCACACCAGACATCGTTGCGCTGGCCAGACGACCCATCGGCGTTAACGAGAAACTTGGGCACGATGAACAGCGAGATACCTTTGACGCCCTCGGGCGCATCAGGCGTGCGCGCCAGCACCAGATGGACGATATTCTCGGCCATGTCGTGCTCACCGTAGGTGATATAGATTTTCTGGCCAAAGATGCGATAGCTGCCATCAGGCTGAGGTACTGCACGAGTACGAACCAATGACAAGTCAGAGCCCGCCTGCGGCTCAGTCAGGTTCATGGTGCCGGTCCAGCGACCCTCGATCATGGGCGCAATGAAGCGCTGCTGCTGCTCGGCCGAACCCGCTGTGAGCAAGGCCTCAATGGCCCCATCGGTCAGCAGCGGACACAGTGCGAATGACATGTTGGCTGCGTTAAGCATCTCAACACAGGGCGTACCGATCAGCTTGGGCAGACCCTGACCACCGAATTCGGCCGGATGCTGAATACCCTGCCAGCCACCCTGCACATATTGCCGAAACGCGTCCGCAAACCCGGGACTGGTGCTGACCTTGCCATCGGACAGACGAGCCGGCTGCCGGTCACCGTCCCAGTTGAGGGGTGCAATCACGCTTTCATTGAACCGGGCACATTCTTCAAGCACGGCTCGGGCGGTATCCATGCCGGCATCACTCAGACCCGGCAGCGCGGCCACCGCAGGTAGGCCAGCCACCTGCTCGAGGGTGAACAGCATATCTTTCAGGGGAGCGACGTAACTCATGCTTGGATCCCTCAAAAAAACGCCCGGCTGATCCGGGCGGTGGCTTAAACACTGAACCCTAATGAGGCCTGACTTAGCCCAGCTTTTGTACGACCTCGGGCACAGCTTGGAACAGATCGGCCACCAGTCCGAAATCGGCCACACCGAAGATGGGTGCTTCCTCGTCTTTGTTGATGGCAACGATGACCTTGCTGTCTTTCATGCCGGCCAGATGCTGAATGGCCCCGGAAATGCCCACTGCGACATACAACTGAGGTGCAACAATTTTGCCCGTCTGTCCGACCTGCCAGTCGTTGGGTGCGTAACCGGCGTCGACCGCTGCGCGGGATGCACCGAGCGCTGCGCCCAGTTTGTCAGCCAGCGGATCGAGGATTTTGAAATTGTCAGCCGACCCCATGCCGCGACCACCCGAGACCACGATTTTTGCAGCGGTCAACTCGGGGCGATCGGATTTGGCCACCTCGCGACGCACGAAGGCCGACCGACCGCTATCAGCAACGGCTGCGATGGTCTCAACACTTGCACTGCCACCGGTGGCGGCAACGGCATCGAAGCCGGTGGTTCTGACCGTGATGACTTTGACCGCATCAGTGGACTGCACCGTGGCAATGGCGTTACCCGCATAAATTGGGCGAGTGAACGTGTCCGGCGACTCTACGCTGGTGATGTCAGAGAGTTGGGCAACATCAAGCCGCGCAGCCACCCGCGGCAGAATGTTCTTGCCGTGCGCGGTGGCCGGCGCCAGGATGTGAGAGTAGCCACCGGCGATCGCCAGCACCTGCTCGGCGATATTCTCAGCCAATTGATCCGCCAGTTGCGGCGCGTCAGCGTGCAGTACCTTGCGCACACCCGAGATAGCGGCTGCGGCCTGTGCAGCGGCTGCGCAGTCGGCCCCGGCCACCAGGACCGCGACTTCAGCATCCAGCCTGAGGGCTGCGCTGACGGTATTGAGGGTGGAGGGACGGATTGAACGGTTGTCGTGTTCAGCGATGACCAGAACTGCCATGGTGAAATCCTCAGCTTGGATGGCGATGGGGCGTACGCAGCCTTAAATGACTTTTGCCTCGTTGCGCAGCTTGTCGACCAGCGCGGCGACGTCGGCCACTTTGACGCCTGCCTTGCGTCCGGGCGGCTCACTGACCTTGAGGGTGCGAAGACGCGGCGCCGCATCGACCCCAAGGTCGGCGGGTTTGACCACGTCCAGTGTTTTCTTTTTGGCTTTCATGATGTTGGGCAGGGTCACGTAGCGCGGCTCATTCAGACGCAGATCAGTAGTGACCACCGCGGGCAGACTCAGAGAAAGCGTCTCAAGACCGCCGTCGACTTCGCGGGTGACCTGCGCGCGCCCGTCAGCGACCTCGACCTTGGAGGCAAAGGTTGCCTGGGGCATACCCGCCAATGCGGCCAACATCTGACCGGTCTGGTTGGAGTCATCATCGATGGCCTGCTTGCCCAGGATGACCAGCTGCGGCTGCTCGCGATCACACAAGGCTTTCAGCAGCTTGGCCACCGCCAACGGCTGAACCTCGACGTCGGTTTCAACCAGAATGCCGCGATCAGCCCCGATGGCCATCGCCGTGCGCAGGGTTTCCTGGCAGGCCGTCAGACCCACCGACACCGCAATAATCTCGGTTGCGACTCCCTTTTCTTTGAGGCGGACAGCCTCTTCGACCGCGATCTCGTCAAAAGGATTCATGGACATCTTCACGTTGGCGATGTCCACCCCACTTTGGTCGCTCTTGACGCGAACCTTGACGTTGTAGTCGACCACGCGCTTGACCGGCACCAGAATCTTCATGAACGCTCTCACGTATACGATTTATAGGGCTGAACCTCGAATTATAAGGGCGGCTGCTAGCATCGCGGTCTTCAATAGGTATTCGTGAGCACTGTCATGGGCACTTCAATCCGCTTGAATCTCGCTGAGGGCCGCTCCCTGAGTGCCTGGCGAGCCGACCCGACCGGTAAGCCGCGCGGCGGCGTCATCGTTGGGCAGGAAATTTTCGGCGTTAACAACCATATCCGTTCGGTCTGCGAGCGCTTCGCGCAAGCGGGCTATGTGGCGATTGCCCCGGCCCTGTTTGATTGGGTAGAACCCAATGTGGAACTCGATTACAGCGCCGACGGCATCGCCCGTGGACGCGCGATCATGCAGAAAATCAGCCTGGACCAGGCACTTGAGGCCCTGGCCGCGGGCAAGGCGCTTCTGGACGCTTACGGGCGTGTCGGTTTAGTTGGCTACTGCTGGGGAGGTACTTTGGCTTGGGCGGCCGCGTGCCGGTTGAAGGGACTGGCGTGCGCAGCGCCCTTTTATGGCGGTGGTATCGCGGGCCTGGCGGGCGAGCAACCCCTGTGTCCGGTCGAGCTGCACTATGGCGAAACCGATCACGCCATCCCGCTCAGCGACGTCAACACCCTGCGTGCCGCGCACCGGCAACTGCCGGTCTACCTGTATCCGGCTGGACACGGCTTCAACTGTGATGAGCGCGCCTCGTATCACGCCGACAGCGCCCGCCTCTCGCATGAACGCGTTTTGGCACTGCTGGCGCGCTGCCTGGACTAGGACGCGCAGGTGGCAGAGACCAGGCTAAAGGGCTCCGCGGCCGGCGCGCAGCTCAGCTGCGAGCAACAACACACCCATGGCATAGAAGCTTGAGCGGTTGTAGCGGGTGACCACGTAAAAGTTATTGGCGCCCAGGAAAAAGGTGGGCGGCTGATCGATATTGGGTAGATCGACCAGAGCCAGCTTGAGCGATGAGGGAATCTGAGCGGTGGACGTTACACCCGCTGACCGCATCTGATCGACACTGAACTGGGGTTCGATGCCGGCTGCTATCAGTGGCTCGACCCGAGACAGCTCAGCCACTGAAGCCGGGAAGTGGCTGGGCTCACCCGGGCGCCAGCCATGATTCACCAGAAAACTGGCCACACTGCCCACCGCATCGGCAACGCTGCGCTGAAGGTCCACGCGACCATCCCCGTCAAAATCGACGGCGTGTCGGCGGATGCTGCCGGGCATGAACTGCGGCACGCCAATGGCGCCCGCGTAAGAGCCACGCGGCCCGGTCGGGTCAAGCCGGTTGTCGCGCACCATGAGCAGGAACTGCTCAAGCTCGGTGCGGAAGAAGTCGGCGCGTCGCAGATAGTCGAACGATAAGGTGGTCAGGGTATCGAGTACCCGAAAATCCCCGGTCACCCGACCGTACAGTGTTTCGACACCGATAATTGCCACGATGATTTCGCCGGGCACGCCGTACCGCTCGGTCGCGCGCCGGATCCAGACATCGTGCTCTCGCCAGAAAGCGAGCCCAGACTCAACTCGGACCGGATCAACGACGCGGTCCCTGTAGGCCTGCCAGGATCGTCGCGTTCCCACCGGCGCTGGCGTCATCAAGGTAACCGCTCGCGGCGAGTGCCGAGCCTGAGAAAAAACCTCGTCGAGCCAAGCCTCGGCAAACCCGTGCCGACTGACCATGAGGCGGATGAACTCCCGAACATCCTCACGCTCGGGATAGCTCAGACGCCGCTCGGCCGGGCGCGCATCACCGCTGCGCTGGCTATCGGACTTTGGCGGATCAGCAGCGCGAGCACCCATCGCCGCCCCAATCAGAGCCAGCATCATGAACATGATGACCAGTCGGGCCAGCCCAAAACGGCCAAGGGTCGCGCCCGGCAAAGCGACGTACCGCGTCAACCTGGGCAGCCATGGACTGAGGATTGTGAACATGGGCGCGATTTTCTCACGGCATCACGATGCGGCGAAACGCGCCTCAAACCATCGAGCCAGAGCGAGGACCCCCGCGTCGCCATCGGTACGTCCGACAATCTGCAAACTGGTTGGCAGCCCGCGCACCGGCGCCGTCGGGAGCACCAGCGTGGGGAGTCCGGCGAAAGAAAATGGAACGGTCAGGCCCAGGACCGCCTCGCGCGTGCTCATGGTGCCCGATTCGGTCGTGACTTCAAGCTGACCCCGAAGCGGCGGCACCACCCCATTACCGGGCAGGATCAGCGCGTCATAGCGTGCGAGCAGCGACTCCATCTCGGACACAAACGCCTGCCGCATCTTCAAGGCTGCGATGTAGTCCGCCGCCGGCACCGTAAGTCCGGCCTTCAAGGCCGGCAAAACCATCTCAGAGAAGCCCTCACCGCCGGCCGCCAGGGCCTCGCGGTGCACCCAGGCCGCCTCGGCACGTACCAGGGGGGTATAAACACTCCAGATCTTGGGCAACAGCGGAAGTTCGACATCATCAACCGTGATGCTGTCAGACTTAAGCCCGGCGACGATGCGCTCGAAAACCTCACGGATACCAACTTCAAGACGACCCTTCAGCCAGGCTCGAGGCACCGCAAGACGTGGCTTGCGGGCTACACCTCCGTGTTGCACCGAGCGCTGAGCCATCACCTCGAACAGCAGCGCACAGTCGGCGACCGAACGCGCGAGCGGCCCCGCATGGTCGCAAGTCCAGGACAGATACAGCCCGCCATCCAGGGGAATCGCATCACGCGTGGGTTTGAATCCGGCCACGCCGCAAAAGGCCGCCGGTATGCGTACGGAGCCACCGGTATCGCTTCCGATGGCACCAAGGCCAATACCCCTGGCGACGCAGACGGCTGCACCACTGGACGAACCACCGGCCTGACGAGCCGGATCAAATGGGTTCTTGACGTCGCCGGTCCAGAGATTTTCGCCGGTGGCGCCCAACGCGATCTCGTGCATGTTCGTCTTGGCGAAAATCACCGCACCCGCCTCGCGTAATCGGGTCACCAGACTGGCTTGTCGAGTACCCATCTCGGGCAAGGGTGCCCGCGTGCCACCCCGCGAGGGCATGCCGTCCACATTAAACAGATCTTTGATGCTGATCGGAATGCCGTGTAAAGGTCCACGAAGCCGGCCGCCCTGAGCCTCGGCATCCAGTCGCGCAGCCTGCTGAAGCGCCCCTTCCCAGTCCGCAAAGGCCAACGGATTGAGAGCCTCGGCCTCGAGCGCATGCGCGCGGGCATGCTCGACCAGTTCGACCGCACGCAGACGCCCTCGGGCCATGGCCTGCACGCTATCGCGGATACTCACGGGGCTGGAAGGCTGGGCTTGCATGACGGTTTGCGCTCCTGTTGGCAAAGACGAAAAGCTATCATGGTCAACATGATTTCGTATCGGCCTGTCCCATCCGTGCGCCTGGCCGCAGCTTTCGGCGTTGCGCCGTCATCGCGTTCTGCGCGGGCGACACGCTTGGCCACCCCCCCTCGTGTTGTCCGCGTGCTCGGCGCCGCCCTGCTGCTTGCGCTGGCATTGCCGCATTCGCCCTCACGCGCCCAACCCGCCCAGTCCCTGACGCAACCCGAAGCCGCCTCGGGTTGGACGCCCAAAACCGTGGTTCGTGCCAGGCAGCACATGGCGGTCACTGCACACCCACTGGCCACGCAGGCTGCCGACCAGACGCTGCGGGCCGGCGGCAGTGCCGTCGATGCGGCGATTGCAGCGCAGCTGGTACTAGGCCTGGTTGAGCCCCAGTCCTCAGGCATCGGCGGGGGCGCGTTCATGCTGATACATGACGCTCACAGCGGCAGGGTCAGCGCTCTCGATGGACGCGAGACGGCACCGGCCGGCGCCGATGAGTCCCTGCTATCGGATCGCGACGGCAAGCCCTTGGCCTTTGCTCAGGCCGTCGCCGGCGGGCTCTCGGTCGGGGTACCGGGTCTGATCCGTTTAATAGAGACGGCGCACCGACAGCATGGCAGGCTCGCCTGGCCGATGTTATTCGAGCCCGCCATCCGCCTGGCCCGCGAGGGCTTTAGCGTTGGTCCGCGACTGCACCGGCTGATTTCACAGGACCGATTCATCTCGAGGGAAACGGCGGCGGCGAGCTATTTTCTGGACCCATCGGGACAGCCCTGGCCGGTCGGTCACGTGCTGCGCAACCCGGCGCTCGCCGACACGCTGAACACGCTGGCCCAGGAAGGTGCCGAAGCGTTTTACCGTGGCGCCCTGGCGCGCGATATCGAAATCGCTGTGCGCTCGCATCCGCGCAATCCGGGCCAGCTGACCGCATCGGATCTCGCAGCCTACCGCGTGATCGAGCGTGAGCCATTGTGCTTCGCGCGCCCTCGCCACTGGATCTGCGGCATGCCCCCTCCCTCATCGGGGGCCATTACCGTCGGACAAATTATTCATCTGTTCGATCTGGCCCAAACACCCGCACCATCACGGACACCCCTGGTTCGAGATGGCGTACTGTCAGAGCCGGGTACACATCGGTTCCTGGAGGCCGCCCGACTCGCGTTCGCCGACCGCAATCGCTGGATTGCCGATCCGGCCTTCGTGCCCCAGCCCGCAGCCGGACTGTTAAGCACGCCTTATCTGACCGAGCGAGCCAAGCTCATGGGAGAGCGGGCCGCTGAGCAGGCACCTCATGGGCTGCCCGAACCCGCAACGACCACAACAATCCGCGCTGACGCGGGCACTTCGCATCACGTTGAGCTGGAACTCGAATCGACCACGCACCTGGCCATCGTGGATCAATGGGGCAATGCCGTCAGCATGACCGCTTCCATTGAAGATGCTTTTGGCTCAAGGCTGATGGTCAGGGGCTTCCTGCTCAACAACCAGCTCACCGATTTCAGCGTCGCCTCTTCAACGGTCGGCACGCCGCCCGCCAATCGACCGCAGCCGGGCAAGCGACCGCGCAGTTCCATGGCGCCCACTGTCGTGTTTGACCGTCGTGTCGACGACGGTCGCGGTGATCTGCGCCTGCTCATCGGTTCGCCCGGGGGCGCCAATATCGTGAGCTACGTCGCCCGTACACTCATCGCTGTACTTGACGAA
>JBIKMC010000279.1:0-4759 GCA_044359405.1 Burkholderiaceae bacterium | reverse complement strand
GACTGGCGGCGGCCAGCGCATGCCAGGTCGATACGACGGTGTCGGGGTTGAGCGAAATCGAGGCAATGCCCTGGGCCATCAGCCACTGAGCCAGATCGGGGTGATCGGACGGACCCTGACCGCAGATCCCGACATACTTGTCCGCCTTCCGACAGGCACTGATCGCCATCTCGAGCAGGCGCTTAACAGCGGGGTCACGCTCGTCAAATGACTGCGCGACCAGCCCCGAATCACGATCCAGGCCCAGCGTGAGCTGTGTGAGATCGTTGGACCCAATCGAGAATCCGTCAAAGTAATCCAGGAACTGATCTGCCAGTAGCGCGTTCGAAGGGAGTTCGCACATCATGATGACCTTCAACGCACCCGTGCCATCCGGCAACCCACCCTGCCCGCGCACCAAGCCGTTCTCGGCCAGAAGGTTGGTCACACCCCTCGCCTCGTCAATCGTCCGCACAAAAGGCACCATCAGCTCGACGTTGACCAGGCCCATGTCGTGGCGCACGCGTCTGAGCGCCTCGCATTCGAGCTCGAAACAATCGCGAAACCCCGGTGACAGATAACGGGCGGCGCCGCGGAATCCCAGCATGGGGTTTTCTTCTTCGGGTTCGTAGCGCGAGCCGCCCACCAGCTTGCGGTACTCGTTTGATTTGAAATCGGACAGCCGCACGATGACCGCCTTGGGCCAGAAGGCCGCTGCGATCGTGGCGACGCCCTCCGCGAGGCGCTGCGCGAAGAAATCCCGCGGTGTCGAGTGCCCTCGGGCAAGACTCTCGACAGCCTTACGAAGTTCGCCATCGACATTCGGATAGTCGAGGATCGCCTTTGGGTGTACGCCGATATTATTGTTGATGATGAATTCGAGGCGAGCCAGACCAACCCCCTCGTTGGGCAGCGCCGCGAATTCGAATGCAAGTCGGGGATTGCCGACATTCATCATCAGTTTGACGGGAACCGGCGGCATTGCGCCAGCGTCGACCTCGGTAACCTCAGTCTCAAGCAGGCCGTCGTAGATATATCCCGTATCGCCCTCCGCGCACGAGACCGTGACCAGCGCATCGTCCCGGACAACCTCGGTTACGTCATTGCAGCCCACCACGGCTGGAATACCCAACTCACGCGCGATGATGGCCGCATGGCAGGTGCGCCCGCCGCGATTTGTGACAATGGCCGCTGCCCGCTTCATGACGGGTTCCCAATTGGGATCGGTCATGTCAGTGACCAGCACGTCGCCTGGGCGAACCCGATCCATCTCAGCCGCATCACGGACGACCCGTACAGGCCCCGCTCCAACCTTCTGACCGATGGCTCGGCCAGAGGCCAGAACGTCAGCTGTGCCTTTGATGCGATAGCGCTGCTGGCGAACGCCGCTCTCGCGCGACTTCACCGTCTCGGGACGAGCCTGAAGAATGTAAAGCTGGCCATCGACACCGTCCTTACCCCATTCGATGTCCATGGGTCGACCATAGTGCCGCTCGATGATCACCCCAAATCGGGCGAGTTCCACGACGTCATCATCATTGAGCGAATAGCGGTGACGCTGGTCAAGCTCGGTGTTGACCGTGCTGACCGTCTTGTGTCCATCTTCGGCGTTCTGCGCGAACACCATTCGAATGAGTTTGGAGCCCAGCTCGCGGCGAATGATAGGCATGTGCCCAGCCGCCAGCGCCGGTTTGTGAACATAAAATTCATCGGGGTTGACAGCGCCCTGCACAACGGTCTCGCCCAGTCCCCAGGCGCTGGTGATGAAGACCACGTCTGAAAATCCAGACTCGGTATCCATGGTGAACATCACCCCGGATGCCCCCAGATCGCTGCGGACCATGCGCTGGATTCCCGCGGACAGCGCCACGTTCGCGTGGGCATAGCCTTTGTGAACCCGATAGGCGATGGCCCTGTCGTTGTAGAGCGATGCGAATACATCGCGCACCCGATCGAGTACAGCGCCGATACCAGTCACATTCAGGTAGGTTTCCTGCTGCCCCGCGAACGATGCATCGGGCAGGTCTTCGGCCGTGGCCGAGGAGCGGACTGCAACCGTGATCGTACCTCCCGACTGGGCTTGCATCGCCGCATAGTGCTCTCGAATGGCCTTCTCAAGGGCGGGCGGAAGCGGTGCCTGGCTGATCCAGGCTCGAATTTGGGCACCCGTTTCGGCGAGCGTCTTGACGTCTTCGACGTTGAGCTGGGCCAGCCGGGCCTCAATTCGGCCGGCCAGCTCCTCATAGGCGAGAAACTCGCGAAAGGCCAAGGCGGTGGTGGCAAAGCCGCCTGGAACGCGAACACCACTAGCCGCCAACTGGCTGATCATTTCCCCAAGCGAAGCATTCTTGCCGCCGACCGATTCGACATCGCTCATGCGCAAAGCCTCGAAGGGAACGACGTATCGTCCTTCGTGAAGGTTCATGGAAAAGTCCTGGCATGTTGAAAAATCGGTCGCGGGCGTTACGCAGAACGCCGGGTGACGCTCAAGCGTCGGATACCAAGATTTTACTGCGGAGCCGCAGCCCTGCTTTTCGAAGTGTGGCTGCCATGGGCAGAATGTGACATTGGCAGCCCGAATAAATCGTCACCGTGAGCGCACCATGCCCGATTCTCGATCCACCCACGACTTCGACCGAACCGTGTTTTATGTGTCTGACGGGACCGGAATTACCGCGGAAACCTTTGGCCAGTCGCTGTTGAGTCAATTCCGCAGTCTGAGGCTTCGCCAAATCAGGCTGCCGTTCATCGACTCGGTCGACAAGGCCAGCGAGGCTGTCCAACGAATCAACCGACAGGCGCAGATCGACCGGCAGCGCCCAATTGTCTTCAGCACCCTGGTCGACACCCCGATCAATGAGGTCATGCGAGGCGCCCACGCGCGGTTTTTCGATATGTTCGCCAGCTTCATCGAACCGCTTGAGGTCGAATTTGGCGCGAAATCCAGCCACGCGATCGGCCAATCGCATAACGTTTCCAACCTGGAGGCCTACAGCCGCCGAATTGCAGCCATCAACTATTCCCTTGCCCACGACGACGGACAGACCGATGTCGATCTCGACAAGGCCGACGTCATCCTGGTGGGTGTTTCACGCAGTGGTAAGACCCCGACCAGTCTCTATCTGGCCATGCAGCATGGCGTCAAGGCTGCCAACTATCCCCTGATTCCGGAGGACTTTGACCGGCAGCGATTACCCGAAGTGCTGTACCGGCATCGTCGTAAGTTGTTCGGGCTGTCTATCAGCCCAGAGCGCCTGGCTGAGGTTCGCCAGGAACGGCGCCCGGGCAGCCGCTACGCCGCGTTTGAAAACTGCCGCGCCGAAGTAACTGCCGCCGAGGCCATGATGCGTCGCGAGGGAATTGAATGGTTGTCGACCACGACCAAGTCTATCGAAGAAATTGCAACCACGGTCATGCAGAAGATCGAACCGCGGCAGGAGTAGCGTCGGTGGTCCGCTGGCGAAACTGTTCGTACAGGCAAATTCCGGCGGCTACGGCCACGTTGAGCGACTCCTGTTGGGGTGACTGAGGAATGCTGACCCACTGCTGACCCGGCAGTTGGGAGAGCGCTGTCGAAAGCCCCTGCCCCTCATGGCCCAAGAGCCACAACCTGGGCTGACTCAGATCGGCCTGCATGATTGCCACGCCATCGCGCGCGCGCGTGCCCGTGGGAATTGCCTGGCCGAGTCGCGCCCGCAGCATAGCGGGCGCTACGGCCTCGTGAATCTGCAGCAACACGTGCGCGCCCATGCCCGCTCGTAGAACCTTGGGCGACCAACAGGACACCGTGCCCGGCGCTGTCATCACGCGCTGGACACCGAATGCCGCCGCACTGCGCAGAATCGTGCCCAGGTTGCCAGGGTCTTGCAGGCCATCAAGATAGATTGCGTCGAAGTCGAATCGCTGGGGAAGCTCAGGTGAGGGAATGGGCGCAAGCAGGATAGGACCGGGCGAGTGCTCCAGTGTCGACACACGGTCAAATACCGAGTCGTCCAACCAGATGGGCGCAAGTTGCAGTCGCTGTATCAGTGCGTTGATTTCGGGATGCTGGCCGGATCTCAGTGGAACATAAAGCTCCAGTCCGTCGGCACCCTGATGTTCTAGCCAGGCCTGCGCAAGATGGATGCCCTCAAGTACGCACAGACCGCTTTCACTGCGGGCCCGATTCGACTGGCACAAGTCGCGCAGTCGCCTGACACGTGAATTGCTGATGGATTGAATGGCCAGGGTCATGACTGAGCGTTACGGGACTCATACCAGCGGCGGACTGGACCGAAGCTACGTCGATGTACAGGCGTAGCGCCCAGCGCTTCGAGCGCTCGCAGATGATCCGCAGTCGGATAACCCATGTGACGATCAAACCCATAGTCAGGGTAGCGATCGTGCAGCGTGAGCATGTGTGCATCGCGCTCGGTCTTTGCCAAAATTGAGGCGGCCGAGATGGCCGGATCAAGAGCATCGCCACCGACGAGGGTCTGTACCGCGCAAGCCAGTCGTGGGGCCTGATTACCATCGACGCGAGCCAGCGTGGGTTGCGGATCCAAGGCCTGTACCGCTCGGCGCATGGCCAGAAGACTTGCCTGAAGAATATTGAGTTGATCAATTTCTTCGACGCTGGCGCTGGCGACTGCCCAAGCCAGTGCGCGGGATCGTATCTCCGAGGACAGTCGAACCCGTGCCCTTGCCGAAAGCTTCTTGGAGTCGCGCAGTCCGATGATCGGACGGTCAGAGTCGAGGATGACCGCGGCGGCAAATACACCCCCAGCCAGTGGTCCGCGGC
>JBIKMC010000278.1:0-4760 GCA_044359405.1 Burkholderiaceae bacterium | reverse complement strand
TGAGGATGGATCGGTCTCGGCCTCAATACGTAAAGGCGCCGCACGATTGGCTTCATTACCCGCACGAAGCAAGGCCTTGATGCGCGCCTCAGCGTCCTGTCGGGTTTGCGCGGCACGTGACAATTCTGCCTCGCGCAACATGAGTACGCTGCGTGCCTCGAGCACACCCAGCGGTGCCGAGCGTCCAGCCTCGACCCGGGATTCAACGTCGCGTAAGAGCGAGGCGGCTGTATCTCGAGAACGCCGCAGAACTTCGGCGACCGCGTTTGCGCGCTGCAGCTGCCAATAGGCGGTCAGTGCCTCAGCACTCACCCGCTCAAGGTTTTGCACATAATCGACGGCCGCTACCCGGCTTTCGAGCTCGGCCACCCGCAAGTCCGTCTCGACGATATCGCGACCAAAGCCACGCAGTAGGGGCTGTTTGACGGTGACCACCACAGACGCGCGCAGCTCGGCCTGATCGGTATAGCGTTCGAGCAGGTTACTTTGCCGACGCTGATTGCGAACCGCGACGCTAAGCTCAGCGCCACTGGGCGCGCGGGTACGTACCCCACCCTCGGCATTGTTGATCTGTTGATCAAGCGTGAGCGCGAGCCCGCCGCCGCCACCGTTGAGAAGGTCTTGAAGGTTTTTCTGGACGTCTTCAAGATTGCGCTGCTGATTGCGAAACTCGCGTCGCGCGCCAGCGAACAATACGGGGTCGTACAGCGCCCGCTCAGCGTCAACGGTGCGCTCGGCGACCTGAGACTGCAAGCGCGCCAACAACACCTGCGCATTACGCTCAACCACCCGCTGAAGAAGCCCCGAGGGGTCAAGCCGCAGCACGTCTGAGTGAGCCAGCGCCGCAGGCTCGGTCGCCTCAAGCGCTGGTAGCGGTACGGATTGCGCATGGGCCCACGTCACAAAGCCCAAACTGGCCATCAAGCCACAGGCTCGAACCATGAGCCCACCAAGCGGACCAAAGGATCCGCGCAGAGCACGCTGACGGCGCTCAGGCGGCGAGCTCCCCACGGCCGGGGACCAAGCTTTGCGAACCAACCCCAGCCCGTTCATGTAAGGCCTCCGCTAAGCCTTGCCCCGCGCACCATCATGCTCACCTGTTCTACGAGCGACACGTCAATACATCAAACTGAACGCACACAAAAAAACGGCGGCCCGCAGGCCGCCGCACACGTGCAGACGCAGCGCCGATCAGCCTCAGGCTGCGATGGACGCCTCAGCGCCGGCCTCGCCGCTGCGCAGGGTGACCAGACGCTCAATCTGGGCCAGCGAAATCAGCTGAGCATAGATGGCCGGCAGGTAACGCTTGGTACGCAGCTCGAGGTGCCGTTCATCAGACAGATTGTTGAGACGCTCTTCGTTGATGACGTAGCAGCCCGTGATGTTCTTGATGCGGTCAGTGTCGCGCACGCGCATGTTCAGCGGCGTGAACATATTGTGCTCGGCCATGAACTTGCAGAAGTCACGGGTAATGACGTCCATCTGCTGAAGCTCAGCCAGATAACGCTTGACGTTCTCGATGACCTCGGTGGGCTCACCTTTGTCGTCAAAAAGCGCAGCGCCTTCGGCGTCATTGACCAGAGTGCTGTCTTCGTCGATGCAGATGGTGAAACGATCTTTTTCTTCGGTGCGCGACAGCGCAAACGGATAACGACGGATGATGGCGGGCACATACGAGGCCTGCCACTTGCCATCCGCGCCTACGAAAAGGTTCTGCCCCGCTTCAAGGCCCAGAAGCACGACCGGGCGGAATTCATCCTGGTCTTTGTCTTCAAGGAACACAATGGGATAGATGGCCGCAGCACGGGCGAATTCGTGAATGGTGACGTAGGCCAGGTGAAAGCTGGAGGCGAACTCAAAGCCGGTTGCCTGTTTGATTTTTTTGCCCGCGTGACGCTCGCGGTTGATGGGGACTACTTTCTGGAACATCTCGTACTCCGGATTTCAATGCTTGTAATAAAAACGCAAGGGATGCTCGCGCCGCCCAACCCTGAAATAAGCCTGAAAAGCATAGCAGGATTCGCGGCCGAATTGCTGACCATTCTTTGCAAAGCCACGACCGGCTGTGCGCCACGCAAGTCTGCGAGTGGGCGCCCTGCGTGGGCGGCCAGTGCGGGCGGCCAGTGCGGGCGGTCCGCATCGCCGTCCTGGAATGGCGTCCTGGATCGATGCCCTGGATCGCCGTCCTGAATCGACACCCTGGATCGGCGCCCTGACTGGCACGCCGCGAAGCCGGACGCGCAAACCGACTCGCGACTGCACACAAAAGCGATAGCTTTACTTTTAGGCAGCATCGCCCGGGCGGGACGCACCCCGTCAGGCCGATGACTGTCCGCCCCCCGGACGACCCGGATCGTGGGTAAAGGACAACTGGTCGCCCAGCTTTTTGTCCTGCGAGCGCATCAGACGCCGCTGCGCCCACGCCAGACGCTGGGCCCGCCACTGAGACAGCATGATCAGAAAACCCATCAGCCAAGAGCGCGCCTGAGGCGTGCGGGCCAGCAATCGCAGCGGCCGCCCCCACCAGGGCACATGACGCTTGATCAGATCATCCTCAAGACTGGCGAACGGTTGCGCCCATCCGGGAGAGCCTTGACGCCCCGCGCGCCCGAAGAGCTGCCAGTCAACCCGGGCCGACTCGTGCGGCTCAAGCATCAGCACATGCAGGCCACCGCGCCGCAGTACCTCCTCGCTCAGGAGAATATCGGTGCCCCGCCCCGCCATATTGGTCGCCACCGTCACCCGACCCGCTTCGCCTGCCGCCGCAATCACCTTGGCCTCGTGCTCGTGCTGACGGGCGTTGAGCACCGCGCATTCAATACCGCGTTCGGCCAGTGCCTGCGCAATGTCCTCGCTGTCATCGATGCGTCGCGTGCCCACCAGCACAGCCCGGCGTTCATCATGCAGCTCAAGCACAGTCTGGATGATGGCATCCCGCTTGGCCTGCGCGTTGGCGAAGTGACGATGAGCAGGTACCTGAAGGCGACTGGGCAGTCGAGGTGGCACCACCAGAGTCACCAGTCCGTAGGTTCGCCAAAGCTCAAACTGCACGCCCTGCAAGGTACCACTGGCGCCTGATAGATGACGGTAGCGTGCATAAAAATCCTGAAAGCTCATGCGCGCCATGGTGCGCGCGGGCTCGGTCATCTCGACGCCGACGCGAGCCTCAATCGCCTGGTGAAGTCCGTAGCTCCAGGAACGTCCGGGCATGGTTCGACCGGTGTTCTCATCGACAATCACCACCTCGTCATCCTGCACAATGAAGTGGCGGTTTTCCTCAAAAAGATCGCGCGCCACCACAGCCTGGCTGAGCAGATCATGGCGACGTCCTTCAGATCGCCACAAGCCATCCAGATGATGGGTGATATCGGCCATGCGCGCCTTGCCCGCATCGGTAAAGCGTACATCGCGAAACCGTGGGTCGATGCTGTAATCACGCCCCGCTTCCAGGGCATCGACCAGCTGACGCGCGGTCCGCACGGCCTCAAGCAGCATCTCATTGCCCTCGCCGGCGGAGATGATGAGGGGCGTGGTGGCTTCGTCGATGAGCACGCTGTCGGCCTCATCGACGATAGCCGCATCCAGTCCGCGCATAACCGTCGTTTCACCCTTGCCGCGCCCGCGCAACGCGGCGATGAGACGAAGCCGTTCATCACCACCGCCCCCGCCCGCCAGTCGATCACGCAGAAAGTCAGCCAACAGTTCTTTGCCCGTGCCGTAGACCAGATCGCAGGCATAGGCAGCGGCCCGAACGTCGGGCTCAGACTGCGGCACCAGTGCTGCCGCGGTCAGACCGCACAAACTGTACAGCGGTCGCATCAGCTCAACGTCGCGCCCCGCCAGGTAATCGTTGGCGGTTACAACATGGCAGTGCCGACCGGCCAGCCCATGCATGCTCGAGGCCAGCGCCACCGATAGGGTTTTGCCCTCACCGGCATTCATCTGTACGGCACAACCGTCCAGCATGCCAATCGCGGCCTGAACCTGAACCGGATAGGGCCGCATGCCCACAGTACGCCCGGCCGCCTCCGCCACGTGCGCCAGCACGTTGAGAAACACATCACGCGGTGCGGGCTGTCCACGACGCGTGGCCTTGATGAGGGTTTGCGCCTGTTGCCGAAGCGCACGCGCAAGGGCGCTATCGGTCTCAGTGCGCAAACGCCCGGACAGGTCAACCACCTTCTGTGCATCGCGCCGAATCGCTCGGGCCCCAGCGCCGGAGGCAAATCGAAACCATCGCGCCCAGTCGGCCCAGTGCTCGCCCACCACGGGAATTTTTTCGCGCGGCGCAAACCAGCGACGGTCGAGTGGCGTGGTGTTCATGGCCTGAGCGAACTCAACAGCCCTCAGATCTGGTAACGCTTTTGCAATTGCTGCATCAGCGTGCGCCGCCACTGCTCAAGCAGGGGGCGCGCCTGCAGGGCCACCCGCATCTGCCCCGAGATACCGTGCAGAGCATCAATACCAGCCGGCAATGAGTCGATGTTGACCCGAACCTCGAAGAAGGGGTCGGAGGCGGTTTCGCCACGCGAGTCATCCTGGCGTACGGGAATGCTTCCGCCCGCCATCCAGCCCAGCGCAGCCGAGGCCAATCGCTGTCGACGATACGGCACGATGCTCACCGCCTCGGTATCGATCTGTCGATCAACCTGACCGGCCAGACGGATAGACACCCGCTCAACCGGTGTTGAAAACAGTTCGTTGGCCTGCTGCTGGGTGACGACCGCCACGAACCGCAGCCGCTTCAGATCGACCAGCTC